>NZ_JAICYI010000021.1 GCF_025934275.1 Phenylobacterium sp. | reverse complement strand
GCTCTAGCCGCAGGGCCGCCGCGCGATCTCGTCCGCGAGCGCATCGATCCGCGCCATCAGCCGCGCGTGGCGCGTCCCGATCCGCCGCAAGGCCCCGCTTCAGAAGGGCTCGAAGCAGTCGTAGTTGCGCTGGCGGCGGATCTTGTCGCCCTCGAACTCGAAGAACGCCGCGAAGCGGGCGCGCATCTCATCGCCCGGCTTCAGCGACCGCAGTGCGACGCCCAGCACGCCGCGCCAGACGATCTCCACCGCCACGACGTCGTCGGCCTCGATCAGCGAGACGATCTCGTAGCTCTCCGATTTCATGACGTTGCGGCCGCGCGTCGCCGCCGCCTTCAGCTCGGTGATCTCACGACGGGCGCCGGCCGGGCTGAGCAGGTTGGGGAATTCCTCCTGCACCATGTCGGGCGCATAGAAGGCGGCGACGTCCTTCCGCTGCTCGATGGCCTTCAGGTAGTTGCGGACGATCTGGGCGCGGCTCACCCGTCGGGCTCCGCACTAGAGGGCGAAGGCCTGGTCGGTGGCCCGCACGAGGGCGTCGACGATGCCGGGCTCCGTGGAGGCGTGACCCGCGTCCCAGACCACCTCGAAACGCGATTCGGGCCAGGCCTTCCGCAGCCGCCAGGCGGCGTCCATCGGAGTCACCACGTCGAAGCGGCCCTGCACGATCCAGCCGGGAATGCCGCGAATCCGATGAGCGTTGTCGAGCACCCAGTTCGCCGGGAAGAAGCCGCGGTTGACGAAGAAGTGGCACTCGATGCGCGCGAACGCGATCGCGAAGTCGATCTCGTTGAACTTCGAGGGCCGGGCTTCCGGGCCGCGGATCGAGATGGTGTCGCCCTCCCACTGGCTCCAGGCGGCCGCCGCCTCGGCCTGCACCCGCCGGTCGGGATGGGTGAGCCGCTTGTGATAGGCGGCCATCATGTCGCCGCGCTCGGCCTCCGGGATCGGCGCGCAGAACCGCTCCCAGGCGTCGGGGAAGAGCATCGAGGCGCCGTCCTGGTAGAACCAGCTGAGCTCCTTCTCGGTCAGCAGGAAGACGCCGCGCAGCACCAGGCTGTCCACCCGCTCGGGATGGGTGATGGCGTAGGCGAGCGCCAGGGTCGAGCCCCACGAACCGCCGAACACGCACCACTTCTCGACGCCAAGGTGCACCCGCAGGCGCTCGATGTCCTCGATCAGCGTCCAGGTGGTGTTGTCCTGCAGGGAGGCGTTGGGTCGGCTCTTGCCGCAGCCCCGCTGATCGAACAGCGTCATGCGCCACTTCAGCGGATCGAAGAAGCGCCGCATCGTGGGGTTGATCGCCCCGCCCGGGCCGCCGTGCAGGATCACGCAGGGCTTGCCGTCGGGCCGGCCGCACTCCTCGTAGTAGATCTCGTGCGCCCCGCTGCTCGGAAGCCAGCCGGAGACGAAGGGCTCGTTGTCGGCGAACAGGCCGCGCCGGTGCGTCGTGGCGGAGACGGCGGGCGCGGGGGTGTTGCGTTCCATTTGGGCCAATCTACTTCGGGAACCGCCGGTCCAGCCAGTCCAGGATCAGCCTGTTCACCTCGGCCGGCTTCTCCTGCTGCGTCCAGTGACCGCTGCCCTGGATCATGTGCATCTCCAGGTCGCCGATCAGCATCGGCATCGGCTCGGCCATGGCCGGCGTCAGCACGGCGTCGTTCTCGGCGGTGATCATCAGGCAGGGGAGGTCGTCGATCCTTTGCGCAAGCCCCTCCGAGCACTCCCAGTTCCGCGTGAAGTTGCGGTACCAATTGATCCCGCCGGTGAAGCCGGTCCGCCGGAACGTGTCGACAAACACCGCGAGCTCGTCCTCCGAGAGGAACGCGTCGGGCTCGTAGGTCCCGTCCCACTGGCCGAGCAGATCCTTGAACGCGAATGTCGGGCCGCCCTCCGGGGGCGCCGCGGCGGCCTGCAGCACGCGCGGCCTGCGCATGAAGAAGCGCATCGTCCGGCCCACGTCGGCGCCCAGCGTCCGGTCCGCATCCCCGGGCGTCTGGAACCACACGATGTACATGTCGGGACCGAAGCGGTTGCGCATGATCGCGATCGGGTCGGCCGGGCTGCGCGGCAGGAATGGCGTGTTGAGGCCGATCACGCCGGCGGTGCGGTCGCGGTGCATGAGCGGCATCTGCCAGACCACGATCCCGCCCCAGTCGTGGCCGCAGAAGATCGCGGTCTCCGCGCCCAGGTGGTCGAGCAGACTCGCCAGATCGCCCGTCAGATGCGCCATGTCGTAGTCCGTCACCGGCTCGGGTCGCGACGAGCCGCCATAGCCGCGCTGGTCGGGGGCGATCACCCATCGGCCCGCATCGGCCAGCGCCCTGATCTGATGCCGCCACGAGAAGGCGAGCTCCGGGAAGCCATGGCAGAGGACGACGGGGACGCCCTGTCTCGGTCCCGCCTCGTAGTAGGCCAGCTCGATCCCGTTCACCTTCGCCCGCTGGACGGGCGGCATCTCGGTCGTAGGCATAGGCAAGCTCCGGCGCCTGGCCACAGAGCTTTGCCGGAAAACCGTCGCCGCCGAAACGCCGAAACCGCTATGAAGGCCCGATGAGCGCGACGCCGCAGACGAGCCGCACGCCCTGGGGCCTCGTGGTCCTGCTGGGCTCGATGACCGCGCTCGGTCCGCTTTCGATCGACATGTACCTGCCGAGCCTGCCGGCGATCGCGGCGGACCTGAAGGCCAGCTCGGGCCAGACCCAGGGCACGGTCGCGGCGTTCCTGGCGGGCATGGCCATGGGCCAGTTCCTCTACGGCCCGGCGTCGGACCGGCTGGGCCGCAAGCCGCCGATCCTGGTCGGCATCGGCGTGTTCATCGTCACATCGGCGCTTTGCGCGCTCGCCGCCTCGCCCGGCCTCTTGATCGGCGGCCGGTTCCTGCAGGCGCTGGGCGCCTGTTCCGGCGCGGTCGTCGCCCGCGCGGTGGTCCGCGACCGCTTCGACCATGTCGAGACCGCGCGGATGCTCTCGCTGCTGATGCTGATCATGGGCCTGGCCCCGATCCTCGCGCCGCTGTTGGGGGGCGCCCTGCTGGGTCTCGGCGGGTGGCGGCTGAACTTCTGGTTCATGGCGGCCTACGGCGTGCTGCTGGGGGTGGGCGTGATCTGGCGCATGCGGGAGAGCCGCTCCGACGAGACCGCGGCCCATGCCCGCTCGGAGCACCCCTTGCGGACCTATGTCGCCCTGCTGCGCGATCCGCGGCTGGTGGGCTACGCCCTGGCCGGCGCCCTGAACGGCGCCACCCTCTTCACGTACATCTCGAGCTCCCCGGAGCTGCTCATCCAGACCTACCGGATCTCGCCCCAGTCGTTCGGGTGGGTGTTCGGCTTCAACGCGGCGGGCATCATCGTCGCCAATCAGGTGAACCGCTGGCTGCTGCGCCGCGCCACGCCGGACGAGGTGCTGGCGCGGGCGAGCCTGATCACCCTCGGGGTCGCGGCGCTGCTGGCGATGGCGGCCATCACCGGTCTCGGTGAGCGGTTCAGCGTGCTGCCGCTGCTGTTCTGCGTGCTGGCGAGCTACGGCTTCCTGCAGGGCAACACCATGGCCGGCGCGCTCAACATCGATCCCCGCCGCGCGGGCGCCATCTCGGCGCTGTTGGGCGGCCTTTCCTTCGCCACCGGCGCGCTGTCGTCCAGCCTGGCCGGGGCGCTGCACGACGGCACGCCAGCGCCCATGGCGCTGATCATGCTCGTGGCGCTCGCCGGCTCGGCGCTCGCGCTGCACACTCTGGCGCTCAAGCAGCCGCGTCCGGCTCGGGTCTAGCGCGGCGCGAGCCCCCACGCGGCCCAGGCGAGGACAGCCCAGCCGGCCAGAAAGCTCAGGCCGCCGATTGGCGTGATCGCGCCCAACCAGCGCGGCGCGCCGAAGGCCAAGGCGTAGAGGGAGCCCGAGAACACGACGACGCCGGCCAGGAAGAACGGCGCCGCAAGGCCTGCCCGGGTCGCGCCCATCTGGACCAGCGCCGCGGCGGCGAACACCGCCAGGACGTGGACGAAGCCATAGATCGAACCGGTCCTGAGCAGCTCCTGCGAGCGCGCGTCGCTGATGCCGTGCGCGGCGAACGCGCCCGCCGCGACGCTGGCGAAGCCGCCGAGCGCCGCCAGCACCAGCCATAGGCGCATCAGCCCCAGACCTTCGGCCGCCGGTCCTTCCACGGCGCTTCCTTCTCGAGCTGCGCGGCCAGCCGGAACAGGGTCGCCTCGTCGGCGTACTTGGCCGTGAACATCAGCCCGATCGGCAGACCGCTGGCGTCCTGCTCCAGCGGCAGGGACATCGAGGGCTGGCCCGAGAAGTTGAACGGCGGCGTGAACGGGAAGGTGCGCCCCTGCCGCCGGTTCACTTCCCGGGGCTCCAGCCTCACCGGATCGATGAAGCCGATCTGCGGGACCGGCGCGCCCAGCACAGGCGACAGGTAGACGTCGATGTCCTCGAAGGCGGCCAGCGTCCTGCGGTTCAGCATGCGCGTCTCCTGCAGCGAGCGCATGACGTCCGCGCCGGTCTGCCGGCGACCCGCCTTGAGGCTCGCCCAGGTGAGCGGCTCGAGCTCATCGTCCTCCGGTTCGCGGCCCACCGTCTCGATCAGCCGCGCCATGCCCGCCGCGAAGTTGGCCGCGGCGGCCGGTCCGCGCGAGGCGTAGAGGCCGCGGTAGTCGATCCCCAGGCCGCGCTCGATCACCTCGTGGCCCAGACCCTTGAGCAGCGCCGCCGTGCGTTCCAGCGCCGCCTGGATCTCCGGCTCGATCGGCCGCCCCGAAGGCGTCTCGCACGACCAGGCGATGCGCAGCCTGCCCGGCGAGGCCCGCACCTCCTCGATGTAGGGGCGCGCCTTGGGCGGTGGCGGATAGGGCGAGCCCGGCTCCGGATAGCCCGTGGCGTCGAGCATGGCGGCGGAGTCGCGCACCGTGCGCGTGACCACGTGGTCGACCACGTTGCCGAGCGCATAGTCGTAACCGTCCGGCATGTTCGGGTTGCGGTCGCGGGTGACCTTCAGCCCCACCAGCCCGCAGCACGCGGCCGGGATGCGGATCGAGCCCAGGCCGTCCGAGGCGTGCGCCAGCGGCACGATGCCGGCCGCAACCGCCGACGCCGACCCTCCCGACGAGCCGCCGGCGATGTGGTCGGGGTTCCAAGGATTGCGGCAAGGACCCAGGAGGGCGCTCTCCGTCGTGCCGGTGATGCCGTACTCCGGGGTGTTGCTCTTGCCGATCGGGACCACGCCGGCCGCGCGGTAGCGGCGGGTCAGGCCGCCGTCGTCGGTGTCGACCACGTCGCGGGCGAACTTCGAGCCCGAGGTCCGCGGCCAGCCGGCGACCGGCATGCCGAGATCCTTGATCAGGAACGGCACGCCGCGGAACGGTCCGTCCGGCAGCTCGCCCCTGGCCCAACGCCGCGCGTCCTCGTAGCCCTTGTAGACGATGGCGTTGAGCGTCGGGTTCAGCCGCTCGGCGCGCTCGATCGCCGCCTCGACCAGCTCGGCGGGGGTGACCTGCTTCTCGGCGACCAGCTCGGCCAGTCCGAGGCCGTCGTACTCGGCGTAATCGTCCATCAGTGGGCTCCGGCCAGGAAGGCGAGCTTCTCCACCGGCCCCAGGCTGGCCGCCTCGCGCTTCAGCACGCCGAACGCGCCCTCGGCGGCGTCGAGGGCGGCGTCGATGTCCGCCTCGGTCATGGCGGCGCAGAAGAACATGTTGTGCCAGGGGTGCACATAGACGCCGCGATCGAGCATCGCCGAGGAGAAGCAGAACCCCTTGCGCAGGTCCGGATCGTCTTCGAACAGGAACAGCGGCATGGTCACGGGACCGGTCTGGCGCAGAGCGAAGCCCGCCGCCTTGGCGCGTTCCGCGAGGCCGTCGCGCAGCCGTTCGCCCAGCGCCGTGATCCGCTCCAGATAGTCGGTCTCGCGCACCAGCCGCAGCGTCTCCAGCCCCGCGGCCATCGGCGCGGCCTGATACCAGAAGGAGCCGGTGACGAAGATCGCGCTGGCGGCCTTGCGGGCCTTGTCCGAGCCCAGGAGCGCCGAGATGGGGTGGCCGTTGGCGATGCACTTGCCCCAGGTCGAGAGGTCCGGCTGCACGCCGATCCGGCTCCAGGAGCAGTCGCGGGCCAGCCGCAGGCCCGCGCGCACGTCGTCGACCACCAGGAGCGCCCCGGTGCGGTCGCATATCTCCCGCGCCTTCCTGGCGTAGGCCAGATCGGGCTCGGCCTGGTCGATGAAGGCGTCGTGCTTGAAGGGCGCTGCGAAGATGCAGGCGAGGTCCTCACCGGCCTGCGCGGCCGCGGACTCCAGCGAGCCCACGTCGTTGTAGTCGCAGAACAGCTGGTGCGCGCGATCGGTCTCGATGACCCCGGCCGGCCTCGGCGTGCACCAGGCCGCCGCGCCGTGGTAGGCGCCCTTGGCCCGGATGACGGTCTTCCTGCGCGTGTGCGCCCGGGCCACCGTCAGCGCCATGGAGGTCGCGTCGGTGCCGTTCTTGCAGAACATCGCCCAGTCGGCGTGGCTGACCATCGCGACCATCGCCTCGGCCATCTCGACCATCAGCGCGGTCGGGCCGGTCAGGGTGTCGCCGAGGCCCAGCTGGCGGACGTAGGCCGCGTCCACCTGCGGGTTGGCGTAGCCGAACAGGTTCGGCCCGTAGGCGCACATGAAGTCGAGATAGCGCGCACCGTCGACGTCCCAGATGTGCGCGCCTTCGCCCTTCTCGAAGAACTGCGGATAGTCTTCGGGCAGCAGAGCGGTCGCCTGGTGGCCGTACATCCCGCCGGGGATCACCGCATCGGCGCGGTCTCTGAGCTGCCGGTCGCGGCTGTTGGCTCGGGTCATGGGCCGTCTCCTGATCGCTGTGGGACATTAGCCCGATGCGCCGCACTGTATAGGGAGCGTCGCCGCGACGGTGGCTCGAACCCGGCGCATCGCGTTATGGCAAGGCAGCCCGCGCAAGGAGTCCTCTCTTGAGCACCACGGCGAGATCGACGGGGGCGGACGTGCTGAGCAAGGTGCCGGCGGTCACCCTTGGCTTCTGGGTGATCAAGATCCTCGCCACCACGCTCGGCGAGACGGGCGGCGACACCGTCACCATGACGCTGAACTGGGGCTACCTCGCCGGGACGGCCCTGTTCCTCACGCTGCTCGTCGGCTTGGTCGTGCTGCAAATCTCGGCCCGCAGGTTCCATCCGGCGCTCTACTGGGCGACGATCGTCGCCTCGACGACCGCCGGCACGACCATGGCGGACTTCGCCGACCGCTCGCTCGGCATCGGTTACGCCGGGGGCGCCTCGGTGTTGCTGGCCGCGGTCCTGGCGGCCCTCGGGCTCTGGTACTGGGCCGAGGGCACGGTCTCCGTGAACACGGTCAACACCCCGCGCGTGGAGGCCTTCTACTGGGCCACGATCACCCTTTCCCAGACCCTCGGCACCGCCCTCGGCGACTGGATGGCCGACGACACCGGCCTGGGCTTCCTGGGCGGCGCCCTGGTGTTCGGCGCCGCGCTGGTGGTGGTGGCGCTCGCCTACTTCTTCACGTCGATCTCGCGCGTGGCGCTGTTCTGGGCCGCGTTCATCCTGACCCGGCCGCTCGGCGCGACGGTCGGCGACTTCCTCGACAAGCCGCATGCCGAAGGCGGCCTGGCGCTCAGCCGCCCGATCGCCTCGCTGGTCATCGCGGTGCTCATCGTCGTCCTCATCCTCGTCATACCGCAACGCCCCGGCGTCCACCCCGCGACCTCCCAGGCCGAAGCCGCTGGCGGCGGCGACTAGAAGGCCGCCGGGCGGCCGCTTCGCCTCGGAATCCTGCTAAGCCGCCGCCATGAGGCTGCCGCTGCGCCTGGGCCTGTTCTACGGCGCGATCTTCATCGGGACCGGCGCGAGCTCGCCCTATCTGCCCGTGTGGTTCGCCCATCACGGGCTCTCCGGCGCGCGCATCGGGCTGATCCTTTCCCTGCCGATGATCGCCCGAGCCTTCACCGCGCCGCTGCTGGCGGTCTGGGCCGACAGCTTCCGGCTGCGGCGCACCGCGCTGGTGGTGATGGCGGCGGGTGTGACGGCCCTCTATGCGCTGATGGCGCTGCCGCTCGGGTTTGCGGGCTGGGCGGTGGTGTGGTTCGCCGCCTCCTCGATGTATTCGACACTGAGCCCGCTCGCCGACGTGATCACGTTGAAGCGCGCCGCGCAGGACGGCTTCAACTTCGGCGCCACGCGCGCGATTGGGTCGGCCGCCTTCATCGTCGGCAACCTCGCCGTGGGCTGGCTGATCACCAAGGGTTCGCCGGAGATCGTGCTGGTCTGGATGGTGGCCGCCGTGGCCCTCACTGCGCTATGCGCCCGCCTGCTGCTCCCGGCGGATCCTGTCCATGACGAGGGCCACGTCGCCGGCCTCCCCGAGCGCATGGCGGGAGTGGGCGAGCTGTTGCGCGATCCCGCCTTCTTGACGGCGACCCTGTCGGCCGGCCTGATCCAGTCGGCGCACGCCTTCTACTACGGCTTCTCGACGCTCGCCTGGAAGCAGCAGGGCATTCCGGAGAGCCTGACCGGCGTCCTGTGGGCTACCGGCGTGGTGGTCGAGATCGTCTTCATGTGGCGGCTGGAGCCGTGGCGCCGCCGCCTGGGCCCGCGCAGGCTGCTGGTGCTTGGCGCCGCCGCGGCCATCGTGCGCTGGACGGCCTACGCCTTCGCGCCGCCGCTGTGGCTGGTGTTCCCGCTGCAGGGGCTGCATGCGCTGTCCTATGCGGCGACGTTCCTGGCGTCGCTGGAGCTTGCCCAGCGGCTTTCCTCGCCGCGCAACGCCTCGGCCGCCCAGGCGGTCAACTCCGCGCTCTCCGGCGGCCTGATCTCGGGGCTGGCCACCATCGCCTCGGGCTGGCTGTTCGACCGCTACGGCGCCGAGGGCTATCTGCTGATGTCGGCCATGTCGGTCGCGGGCCTCATCGGCGCGCTGCGCCTCTACGGGATCCCGCGGCTGGATTGAGTTCGGTCCGCCTGCGGGGCTAGCGTGGCCAGAACCAGGGAGCGCTCCCATGACCTTGCGCCTGTTCGGCTGCGTCTGCGGCCAGTTCCACACCCCGCCCGCTGGCCTCGGGCTTTCGGGCGACGAGCCGATCGACGTGCCGGTGCCGTTCTACGTGCTGGAGCATCCCGATGGCGTGGCGCTCTTCGACACCGGTCTGCCGCTCGGGATGATGGACGAGAACGACGCCTATCGCGGCTTGCTGCGGGCGCAGGGCGCGGACGTGAAGCTCACGCCTGAGGAGACCCTCACCGCCCATCTCGAACGCCTCGACATCGACCCGGCGCGGGTGCGCTGGGTGGTCGCCTCGCACCTGCACTTCGATCACGCCGGCGGCCTGGCCCAGCTGCCGAACGCGACCCTCGTCGTGCAGAAGCGCGAATGGGAAGCGGGCATGGATGACGAGGTCGCCGGCCGTTACTTCCTGCCTCGGGCCTACTTCGACCTCGGCCATCAGCTCAAGCTCGTCGACGGCGAGCACGACCTGTTCGGCGACGGCTCGGCGGTTCTGGTCCCCAGTCACGGCCACACGCCCGGCCACCAGTCGCTCCGCGTCCGCAACGCGCAGGGCGACCACATCCTGGTGGGCGACGCCTGCTACGCCTGCGAGGTCGTCGAGACGCGCCGCTTCCCCGAATTCTCCGACCACGCCGCGATGAACCGCTCGCTCGACGCCCTGCTGGCGATGCGTGAGCCCGCGACCGTCATGGTGTTCGGCCACGATCCCGCCCAGTGGGGCGACCACGCGGTGCTGCCGTCGGCGCGAACCTGACCTGACGCCAGGACACACTTGCCGCGCCGCCCCGCCTGGCCGCTAGATGCGGCCGGAGGATCGGCATGCGCGCGCTGAACGTCTCGGAGCCCTGGGGCCTGGACCAGATCAAGATCGTCGAGCTGCCGGATCCGAAGCCCGGTCCGGGCGAGGTGCTGATCCGCATGCGGGCCGTCTCGCTCAACTACCGCGACCTGCTGATGGTCGGCGGGATCTACGGCCGCGGGCCGGCGACCTCCGGGCCGATCATCCCGTTCTCCGACGGCTGCGGCGTGGTGGAGGCGGTGGGGGACGGCGTGACGCGGTTCAAGGTCGGCGACCGCGCGGCCACCCTGTTCTTCCAGGGCTGGATCGCCGGGCCGCCCACGCAGGAGAAGCTCTCCACCGCGCTCGGCTATCCGATCCCGGGCGCCGGGCGCGAGCTCGGGGTCTTCTCCGAGCAGGGGCTGTCGAAGGTCCCGGAATTCCTCACCGACGACCAGGTCGCCTGCCTACCGTGCGCGGCGCTCACCGCCTGGCGCGGCCTGTTCGAGGATGCCCGGCTGAAGCCCGGCGACACGGTGGTGCTGCAGGGGACCGGCGGCGTCTCGATCTTCGGCCTGCAGTTCGCCCATGCCGCCGGTTGCCGCACGCTGATCACCTCGTCGTCCGACGAGAAGCTGGCGCGCGCCAAGGCGCTCGGCGCCGATCATCTGGTGAACTACCGCGCCGAGCCCGAGTGGGCGAAGGCCGTCCGAGGCGCGACAGGCGGGGTGGGCGCGGACCTGATCCTGGAGGTCGGCGGCGGCGGCACCATCGAGCAGTCCATGCGCGCCATAAGGATCGGCGGCCACATCGCGATCATCGGCGTGGTCGCGGGGCAGGGGAACCCATTCAACCCGGCCGCCCTGATCGGCAATTCGGCCAAGCTGCAGGGGCTGTCGGTGGGCTCGCGCGAGGCCTTCGAGGCCATGTGCAAGGCCATCGAGCAGCACCGCATCGGCCCGGTCGTCGACAAGGTGTTTCCCTGGACCGACGCCAAGGCCGCCTTCGAGGCGATGCGCGGCGGCGAGCACTTCGGCAAGATCGTACTCGAGTTCTGAATTCAACCGACCTCTGAAGGAGGCGTCGATGAGCACCGACAGGCTCAATTCCAAGGGCATCAACCACCTGGCGCTGGTCTGCCGGGACATGGCCGAGACGGTGAAGTTCTACACCGAGACCCTCGACATGCCGCTGGTGAAGACGGTGGCCCTCCCGGGCGGCGGCCAGCACTTCTTCTTCGACTGCGGCGGCAACACGCTGCTCGCCTTCTTCTGGTGGGCCGATGCGCCCCCGGCCGCGCCGGGGATCGCCTCGGTGGCCGACTTCCCCGCCAAGCCGATGTCGGCCGTGGGCTCCATGAACCACGTGGCTTTCCACATGGACGAGGATGAGCTGGAAGGCTCGATCGCCAAGCTCAAATCCCGCGGGGTGCACGTCTCCGCGCCGGTGGTGGTGAACCACGACGACAGCCCCGCGGGCGTCGCCCGCGAGATGCACGAGGGCGTGTGGATCCGCTCGGTCTACTTCCGCGACCCCAACGGCATCATGCTGGAGTTCGCCGCCACCCTGCGCGGCTTCCGGCCCGAGGACGTGGCCCACGCGCCGGCCCGGGCCGAGCAGCCCCTTGGGGAGCCCGTCGCCTGATGCCCCGGCTTCGCCAGGTCTCGCGCAAGGACGCCGACAGCGAGGTCGTGAAGCGCACCTATGACCTGCTGTTCGAGGAGCGTGATCCGGTCAGCCAGCCCGGCACCTCGACCGGCACGCGCGGAGACTGGTGGACGGTGTTCGCCCTGGTCCCGGATTGCCTCGACCACTGCAACCGCGGCTTCGCCTTCTACCGCTCCGACAAGCGCAAGATCGATCCGGTGCTGCGCGAGTTGGCCCAGACCCGCGCCGGCTGGGCCAAGGCCAGCCAGTTCGTCTTCTCGCAGCATTGCAAGTCGCTGCGCGGCCTGGGCGTGCCCGAGGCGAAGATCGCCGCCGTGCCGCACTGGCAGGTCGCGAGCTGCTTCGATGAGTGCGAGCGGGCCGTGCTGGCCTATGCCGACTGCCTGGTCCTGCAGGCCGGCCGCACGCCCGAGGCGGTGTTCGACAAGCTGAAGAGCTTTCTCTCCGACGAGGAGATCCTCGAGCTCACCTACATCACCTGCCTCTACGACATGCATGCGGTGATGACCAAGGCGCTGCGGCTTGAATGGGACGACCGCGACGATCCGATCTCCGAGGTGGACTCGCCCGAAGGCTTCAGCGCCCGCGACTTCCTGGACGTCGGACGGCGGTAAGGAATCCGCGGAACGCCCGCACAGGCGCGAAAAATGGCCCGGCGGCCGGAATGCGGGCCGCCGGGCTCTACTCGAGGGCTTCGCGGCTGCGCCTGCGCCAGCACGCCGCTCCGACCGCGTCGCGGACGACGGGTTCCGATCCGACGTCAGCTTCGCCGGTCGCCTGCGCCGTCCAGCCAGTGGACGATCGCCTCGGCGGCCGCGTCCGGCGCGAGCCGCGTCGTGTCGATGCGGATCTCCGCGTGCTCCGGCGGCTCGTAGGGCGAATCCACGCCGGTGAAGTTCTTCAGCTCGCCCGCGCGCGCCTTGGCGTAGAGGCCCTTGACGTCGCGGCGCTCGGCCTCCTCGAGCGGCGTGTCGACGAACACCTCGACGAACTCGCCCGGCTCGAGCAGCTCGCGCGCCATCCGCCGCTCGGCGCGGAACGGCGAAATGAACGAGACCAGCACGATCAGGCCCGCATCGACCATCAGCCGGGCGACCTCGGCGATCCGGCGGATGTTCTCGACCCGGTCCTCCTCGGTGAAGCCGAGGTCCTTGTTCAGCCCGTGGCGGACGTTGTCGCCATCCAGCAGATAGGTGTGCCGCCCCTCGGCGTGCAGCTTCTTCTCCACCAGATTGGCGATGGTCGACTTGCCGGCCCCGGAGAGGCCGGTGAACCAGATCACCTGTCCGGCCTGGCCTTTCTGGGCGGCGCGCGCGCGCTTGTCGACGTCCAGCGCCTGCCAGTGGATGTTCTGGCTGCGGCGCAGCGCGAAGTGCAGCAGGCCTGCGCCCACCGTGCGGTTGGAGATCCGGTCGATCAGGATGAAGCCGCCGAGGTCCTTGTTCTCCGCGTACGGGTCGAAGGCGATCGCGGCGTCGGTGGAGAGGTTCACCACCCCGATCTCGTTGAGCTCCAGCCGCTTGGCGGCGAGATGCTCCAGCGTGTTCACGTTGACCTTGTACTTGGGCTCGGTGACCTGGGCCGAGACGGTGCGCGTCCCGAGCTTCATCAGGTAGGGGCGGCCGGGCAGCATGTGCTCGTCATCGAACCAGACGAGCGTCGCCTCGAACTGGTCGGCCACTGCCGGCGGCGACTTGGCCTCGGCGATCACGTCGCCGCGCGAGACGTCGATCTCGTCCTGCAGCGTCAGGGTCACGGCCTGTCCCGCGGCCGCCTGCGGCAGGTCGCCCGCCAGGGTCACGATCCGCTCGACGATGCTCTCACGGCCGGAGGGCAGGACCTTCACCTTGTCGCCCGGCCGGATCGCACCGGAGGCGACGAGACCGGAGAAGCCGCGGAAGTCGAGGTTCGGCCGGTTCACCCACTGCACCGGCATGCGGAACGGCTTGGCCTGCAACTCGTCCTCGACCGGCAGATCCTCCAGCCAGCGCATCAGCGGCTGGCCATCGTACCAGGCCATGTTCGCCGAAGGCTCGGTGATGTTGTCGCCCTTCAGCGCCGACATCGGGATCGCCGTGAAGCCCTTGATCCCGATGCGGGCGGCGAAGTCGTGGTAGTCGGCGACGATCTGGTCGAACACCTGCTGGCTCCAGCCGACCAGGTCCATCTTGTTGATCGCCAGCGCCACGTGCCGGATGCCGAGCAGGCTCACCAGGTAAGAGTGCCGCTTGGTCTGGGTCAGCACGCCCTTGCGGGCATCGATCAGGATGACGGCGGCGTCGGCGGTCGAGGCGCCGGTCACCATGTTGCGCGTGTACTGCTCGTGGCCCGGCGTGTCGGCGACGATGAACTTGCGCTTGTCGGTGGAGAAGAACCGATAGGCGACATCGATGGTGATGCCCTGCTCGCGCTCGGCGGCGAGCCCGTCGACCAGCAGCGCGAAGTCGATCTCGCCCCCCTGGGTGCCGAGCCGCTTCGAATCCGCCTCCAGCGCCGCCAGCTGATCCTCGAAGATCATCTTCGAATCGTAGAGCAGCCGTCCGATCAGCGTCGACTTGCCGTCGTCCACGGAGCCGCAGGTCAGGAACCTGAGCAGGCTCTTGACCTCGTGCGCCTTCAGATAGGCCTCGATGTCCTCGGCGATCAGCGCGGATTGGTGGGCCATGATCTAGACGCGCTCGTTCCCGGAACCCAAGCGGGCTTTCCGCGCGCAAATGGCTGATTCAGCCTGGATCCCCGCCTTCGCGGGGATGAGCGGGGGGAGGGGCCGCATCAAAAGTATCCCTCCTGCTTCTTCTTCTCCATGGAGGCGGCCTGGTCGTGGTCGATGACGCGGCCCTGGCGCTCGGAGGTGGTGGTGAGGAGCATCTCCTGGATGATCTCGGGCAGGGTCGCCGCCGTGCTCTCGATCGCGCCGGTCAGCGGATAGCAGCCGAGGGTTCGGAAGCGCACCGACCGCATCATCGGCGTCTCGCCCGGCTTGAGCGGCATGCGCTCGTCGTCGACCATGATCAGCGTGCCGTCGCGCTCGACCACGGGCCTCGGCGCCGCGAAGTAGAGCGGCACGATCGGCACGTTCTCCAGGTAGATGTACTGCCAGATGTCGAGCTCCGTCCAATTGGAGAGCGGGAACACGCGGATCGATTCGCCGGGATTCTTGCGGGCGTTGTAGAGCCGCCAGAGCTCCGGCCGCTGGTTCTTCGGGTCCCACCGGTGCTGGGCTGAGCGGAACGAGAAGATCCGCTCCTTGGCGCGGCTCTTCTCCTCGTCACGCCGCGCGCCGCCGAACGCCGCATCGAAGCCGTACTTGTCGAGCGCCTGCTTCAGCCCCTCGGTCTTCCAGATGTCGGTGTGCAGCGCGCTTCCGTGGTCGAACGGATTGATCCCCCGGGCGACTGCGTCCGGGTTGCGATGCACCAGGAGCTCGAAGCCGAGCTCGCGGGCCATGCGCTCGCGCATCTCGTACATGGCCCTGAACTTCCAGGTCGTGTCGACGTGCAGCAGCGGAAACGGCGGCTTGGAGGGGTGGAAGGCCTTGGCCGCCAGGTGCAGCATCACGGCCGAATCCTTGCCGATCGAGTAGAGCATCACCGGCCGCTCGCACTCGGCGACGACCTCGCGCAGGATGTGGATGCTCTCGGCCTCGAGGCGCTGCAGGTGGGTGAGCATGGCGGGCGAGGCGGCGCCTTGGTGATGGACGGACTTGGGCGCGACGCGGGCGTCCATGATATGCGGACCTTATATCAATTATGATCAATGCCGCCCGCCGGATGAGCGGCGAGCGGTCGGCCCCGCTCGTGACTTAGAGAAGCCGGCCCGCCGCGGCAACCCGCGGTCCTTGCAGGAAATCTCGCAGGCCGTTGAGCCCCGGCGCCCTTGGCGGCTTGGCGCGCGCCTCGGCCCGTGCAAGATGACGCGCACGGAAACGTACGGACCTTACGAACCCGAACACGGGTCGAGGGTCCCGACCAGGGGAAAGGGATCCATCCATGACCGCCGCCGCCATGTCAGGCGCCAGGACCGGCTCCGGCTACCGCTACGTCGTCGTCTGGATGCTGGTGCTGGTCTACACGCTGAACTTCCTGGACCGGCAGATCGTGGCGATCCTCGGCAAGTACATCTCCGCCGACCTGCACCTGACGAAGACCGAGTTCGGGCTGATGGGCGGCACGGCCTTCGCGCTCTTCTATACGGTCTGCGGCATCCCGGTGGCCTGGCTCGCCGACCGCTGGAACCGCATCTGGATCATGTCCGGCGCCTGCGCGCTCTGGAGCCTGTTCACCGCGCTGTGCGGCGCGACGGGCAACTTCGTCCAGATCGGGCTCTGCCGGATGGGCGTGGGAATCGGCGAAGCCGGCGGATCGCCGCCGTCCTATTCGCTGATCTCCGACTATTTTCCCCCCAAGGAACGGGCGACCGGGCTGGCGATCTATTCGCTCGGCGTGCCGCTGGGCTCGATGATCGGCGCCTTCGCCGGCGGCCGCATCGCCGAGGCCTATAGCTGGCGCATGGCCTTCTACGCGGTGGGCCTGCCCGGCCTGTTGCTCGCGATCCTGATGCTGATCGTCGTGCGCGAGCCCCGGCGCGGCGGCCTGGACGCGTTTGCGGACGGCGCGAGCGAGCACGCGCCGACACCCTCGATGCCGACCGCGATCGCCCGGTTTTTCACCAATCGCACCCTGCTCCTCACCGCGATCTGCAGCGCGCTCTCGGCCTTCGTGGGCTACGCCGGACTGATCTGGAACCCGCAGTTCCTCGAGTTCGTGAAGGGCATGAGCGGCAAGGATGTCGCCAACTACTACAGCATCACGCTCGGGGTCACCGGGGTCATCGGCACCTTCGGCGCGGGCTGGCTCGCCGACAAGCTGGCCGAGCGGGACAAGCGCTGGTTCGCCTGGCTGCCGGCGATCGCCCTGGCGATCTCGGCGCCCTTCTGGATCGGCCTCTTGTGGGCGCCCACCTGGCAGCTCACCCTGATGTTCATGGCCGGGCCCATGCTGCTCAACAGCATCTATCTCGCCCCGGTGCTGGCGATCGTGCAGAACGCCGCCGCGCCGGCCGAGCGGACGATGGCGGGCGCGATCCTGCTGTTCGTGCTGAACCTCGTCGGTCTCGGCGTCGGGCCGGTCTACGTCGGGCGCATCGCCGATGCGGTCCAGGCCCAGCAGGGGCATAATGCGCTCGCCGTGGGCTACGCCGCGCTGATCCCGATCGTCCTGGTGACCGTCGTCGCCTACCTGGCGCTCGCCATGTCCATCGCCCGCGACAAGCGGCTCGCCGCGGCCTGAACCGCGAAGGAGGACGCCTCATGGAGATCGGCGACTGGACCGCGACGCCGGACCTGAACGAGATCTATCGCGAGGTCCGCGCCGCCGGGCTGGAGAGCAACCTCGCCGAGCTCGAGGCTTTCGGCTTCACGACGATCCCCAACGCGCTGTCGGCCGAGCAGGTGAGCGCCATGCGCGACCGGATCCTGGAGATATCGGAGTCGAGGCTGGGCAAATCGCTTGATCTGGAGACCGAGGCCGACCACGCCGAAGTCGCCTTCATCCCTTACCTGCTGTTCAAGGACCCGATCTTCAAGCAGGCGGTGGTCAATCCCAAGACCCTGCCGCTGATCACCTATCTGCTCGGCAGGCATTGCATCCTGTCCTCGCTCGGCTGCCACCTGAAGGGGCCCGGCGGGCGCGGGTTGCTGCTGCACTCCGACACCGGCAACGGCGCGCCCGATCCGTTCACGCCCTATTCCGTGGTCGCCAACTGCAACTATGCGCTGACCGACTACACGGAGGCGGCCGGCTCGCTCGCCATGGTGCCCGGCAGCCATCGCCACTTTCGCCAGCCGACCCGATGGGAGAGCGGCCTCGACGGCAACCAGCGCTACGAGCACGTGATTCCGATCGAGGTTCCGGCGGGCACGGCGATCGTCTGGCATGGGAACACCTGGCACGGATCGTTCCCCCGGAAGGTCCCCGGCCTGCGCGTGAACCTTTCCAGCTACTACTGCCGCGAGTTCATCCAGCCGCAGGAGGACTATCGCCGCAATGTGCCGGAGGGATTCCTGGACGGCGAGACGGACGCGCGGCTGGCCCGCCTGCTCGGGGCCGACCTCATCCACGGCTGGACGGACGAGGGCCCGCTGAAGCTCTACGCCCGCCGCCGCGAGGACGCCGCCGAGCGCCGCCCCCGCACCTGGCAGAGCTGAGCCGCTACTTCGCGGGTCCCGCGCCCGGCGCGGCCGAAGCCGGTTGCTGCGCTGCCGGCGGCGCGGGCCTGCGCCGCGGCATCAGCTTCGAGGCGGCCTCCAGCTCGGCCTTCTCCAGCGCGCCGTCGTGGTTCGTGTCGATCAGCGCGAAGTATTTCTTCAGCGCCTGCGCCGGGCTCTTGGGGCCGCCCTTCAGCTCCGCCAGCTCGAGCTTGCCGTCCATGTTGTCGTCCAGCACGCCGATCATCAGGTTGCCCTGCAGCATCTTCTCGTACTCGGGCGTCTGGTGCGCCACCGTCTCGTCCACCCAGCGGTAATGCAGGTAGGTGGCCATCATCTCCTCGGTGGTCTGCTCGCCCCAGTAGACCAGCTTCTTCGGGTCCGGATTGCGCGGGTTCCGCTGGGAGTTGTCGTAGGTCCAGCGGGCGACGATCTTCGACCCGGCCGGCACCTTGAGAGGCTCCCTGAGGAAGTACTCGTACTGCCAGTTGAAGTCGTAGCGCGGCAGCGCCAGCAGCATCTGCTCCTTGCCGTTCGGATAGATGATCGACACCTGGGTCGAGTTGCCGCGAACGTGCGCATGCGGCGTGATGCCGTAGAGGATCGCGTCCTTCGGGAATTCGATGTAGCTGGTTTCCTTGTGGAATTCCTCGCCGGGCGGGATCTCGATCGAAAAGTCGAAGATGCCGAAGGTCCTCAGCACGTACTTCGGTTCGTGGCCCTTGGGATAGAAGTAGATCCCCATCTGGGTCTTCTCTTCGGTCTCGCGGCCGTAGGGCGTGTAGTGGTTCTGGAAGGCGACGCCGCCGGAGGCCGGCACCCACACCCCGGTGTCCTTCGGCTCGATGTTCGAGCCGCGTCCCGGGCCGTAGCCGCCGAGCGATGCGCCCCACTGCGACTCTGCGGCCGTGTCGCCCTTGAAGTTCTCTGAGACCACGCCGGTCAGGATGTGGTGCACGACGGCCCGGTCGGAGATGCGGAACGTCGTGGCCTTCATCCAGCGGCCTTCCGGCATGGCGTTGGCGACGACCGGATGCTGGTAATCCATCACCCCCGTCGCGGGTATCTTCACCGGCGGCACGTTCAGCACCACGTCCGGCTTGCCGAGCGGCCACTCCGCGGCGTGGAACTGGACCTTCGCCAGCGGGTCCTCGCCGGCGCCGCGCGGCGCGCCCGCGTCGATCCAGTGCACCAGCGTCTTCATCTGCTGCGGCGTCAGCCGGTCGTCGTCCTGGAACGATCCGACGGTTTCGTCCGCCAGGTAGGGCGGCATCCGGTGCGTGCGGATCACCTCGCGGATCATCGGCGCGAAGCCCTTGATCTGGGCGTAGTTGTTGAGCGCCATCGGCCCGATGCCGCCCGGCTGGTGGCAGGTGGCGCACTTGGCCTGGATGATCGGCGCGATGGTCTTGGCGTAGGAGATCCTGGCGAATTCCGCCTCGTGCGCCCGCTCGGGGAAGGCGATCCGCCCGCCCCGCGACGGCGGCCCGGCGAGGGCGACCCTCTCGCCCGCCTTGAGCGCCTCGATCGCCTTCTGCGCCAGCGGTTCGCCGTTCGGCCCTGCGAGCGCGCCGCGGTAGGCGACCGTCCAGGTGCGCGGATCGACGACGATCACCTCGGCCGCGCGGTCAAGGCCGAGCGCCTCGCCGGTCAGCTGCTCGTAGTCGAAGAGGATCGGCATATCGAGGCCGGCCGCCTTGGCGTCCGCCGCCACCTGGGCGCGCTTGTCGCCGAGGTGGCTGTCGATCGCCAGCACGTCGACGCCGGGGCCCTTCAGCGCCGACAGCGCCTTGCCGTCGGCATGGATCTGGGCGTCCGCCGGCGCATACGCCACCAGCACGACCGCCATGTCGTCGGCCATCCGGTAGAGCTCGCGGCCGAGCAGGTTCTGGTCGGCGAGCAGGAAGTTGTCCACCTGCCGGCCGACGCCGCTCTGCGCCCCTTCCGCCCACGCCGGACGGTCCGCTTGAAGGCCGAGGAACGCCGCCGCCATCGCCGCCGCGCTCGCCGCCGTCAGCGCCTGCCGCTTCGAAATCGCCATCGCTATTGCCCCTCGTCCGCCGTGATCTCACGACGCAGGCATTCTACCGGATTCCTTTACGTCAACGTCAACCCGTTCGCATGCCTGTGTTCTGCGAGGCCGCGAACGCCAATGCGAAGCTCCGTCCGACCGTACCGCGAGCGGGGCCGCGCCCTCCGGGCTGCATCGCGCGGCGCGCCGCGCGGGCGATGGGGTGGCGCCCCAGCGCGAGCGCGATCACGGGCGCGCCGAGCAGGCTCGGCAGGAGCCAATAGGCGAGATGCGGCAGGTCCCGCCACACCGGCAGGTTCGGGCCGTTGTCGACGTAGAAGGCCGTCAGCATGGCGATGTAGGAAACGCCCATGCCGAGGATGTGCGGCGCGGGCCAGCCTGGCCGGAGCCTGCGGCGCGCGATCCGTCCGACCAGGGCCGCCGCGAAGGCGATCAGCGCCAGGAGGAACAGCCGCCAATCCTCCCGCCATCGCACGGCTGCGAGCCCGCTGGCCGTCACGAACAGCCCGGCGAGCGACCAGAAATAGACCGTGCCGGCGCGCGGATGCCGTCCCGGCCGCTTGGCGCTCAGCATGGCGAGCGCGCCCGCCGCGACCGCAACGACGCCGAACGCCACATGCATGCCGACGACCGCAAGGAACAGGGGCGAGCTCGAAGGAACGGGAATGCCTGCGATGACGACCGTGGTCACCAACCTTTTCTGGGCCGTCGCCCTCGTTTCTTCTACTCTCGAAACATGGAAACGAACACCGCTGTCGCCGCCCTCTCGGCGCTTGCCCACGAAGGCCGGCTCGAGATTTTCCGCCTCTTGGTCAAGGCCGGCGATCCGGGCCTGGCCGCGGGCGAGATCGCCCGCGCCACCGGGACATTGCCGAACACGCTCTCGTCTAACCTCGCCATCCTGGCCGGCGCGGGCCTGGCGACCTCCCGGCGCGAGGGCCGCTCGATCATCTACCGGGCCGCCTACGAGCGGATGCGAGACCTCCTGGCCTTCCTCGTGGAGGACTGCTGCCAAGGGGCGCCGGCCATCTGCGCGTCGATCGCGGCCATCGCCTCGCCGCAGCGCGCGGCCGAAGGGCGGCGCTGCTGATGGACGACGACGTCCTGCTTCGCCGGTCCCCGCTCCGCCCTGGTCCCGCAGGCCAGGCGCCACACGACGCCAGCCTCGAGCCGCCGCGCGAGCCCTTCGGCATGAGCCGCCGGCTCGCGGCGGAGGCGCTCGGGACGGGCCTGCTGCTGGCCATCGTCATCGGCTCCGGGGTCATGGGCGAGCGGCTGGCGGGCGGCAATGCGGCGCTCGCCCTGCTCGGCAACACCCTGGCGACCGGCGCGGGCCTCGTCGTCCTGATCACCATCTTCGGACCGGTCTCGGGCGCGCATTTCAATCCGGCGGTGAGCCTGGTCTTCGCGCTGCGTCGCGAGCTGTCGGCAGGTGATGCGGCCGCCTATGTCGCGGTGCAGCTCGCCGGCGGGATCGCGGGCGTGCTCCTAGCGCACGCCATGTTCGACCTGCCGATCCTGCAGGTCTCGGCGAAGCTTCGCGAAGGTCCGGCCCAAGCCTTCTCCGAAGCCGTGGCGACGTTCGGCCTGATCGCGACGATCCTCGGAAGCTTGCGCTTCCGTCCGCAGTTCACGCCCGCCGCCGTCGGCCTCTACATCACCGCCGCCTACTGGTTCACCGCCTCGACCTCCTTCGCCAATCCGGCGGTGACGGTCGCGCGCAGCCTCTCGAACACCTTCGCCGGCATCGCGCCCCGTTCGGCGCCGGCCTTCATCGCCGCCCAGCTCGCCGGAGCGGTTGTCGCCATGCTGCTGTTCGGTTGGCTGCTGTCCGGCGCCAAGCCCAGGAAAGGGAAGCCCCATGTCGTCTGATGCGCCAGCCGCGCCCGTGGCCCCGCCGGCCGAACTCACGACGCCCGATGTCTGGCGCGGCCCCGACCTCGCCGGCTCCGCCGCGTGGCGCTACGCGCTCTCGCCCGCCGAGGTGGACGAGCTGCTCCGCGCCCGCGAGGCCCCCGCGGGCAAGGACATGTCCGCCTGGACGCGCGCCGACTTTCCGCTGCCGACGCTTGGGCCGAAAATCGAAGGCTGGCTCGACGAGCTCGACCGCGGCCGCGGCTTCGTCCTGATCCGCGGGTTTCCCGTGGAGGCGCACGACGAGCGGACCTGCACCGAGATCTATTGGGGCGTCGGCCTGCACATGGGTCGCGCCGTCCCGCAGAACACCGATGGCGACCTCGTCGGCCACATCCGCGACGTCGGGGCCGATCCCAACGCCTATGGCGTTCGGCTCTACAAGACCCGCGCCGAGCAGGACTTCCACACCGACGGCGCCGACATCATCGGTCTCTTCTGCCTGCACGCGGCGAAGAGCGGCGGGGTGAGCCGCATCGTCTCCTCGCCCGCGATCTTCAACCGCATGGTCGCCGAGCGGCCGGACCTTGTCCCGGTGCTGTTCCAATCGTTCCCGTTCGACACCCAGGGTCAGCAGAAGCCCGGCGCGAAGCCGTGGTTCGACCTGCCGCTCTGCCGGATGAGCGAGGGGCGGATGCGGATGTTCTTCATCCCCTGGTACATCCGCGAGAGCCAGCAGCACCCCGAATGCCCGAGGCTCGCGCCGGCCCAGCTCGAAGCCGTGGAGTTCATCGAGCGCACGGCGAACGATCCGGGCCTCTACCTCGATATGGACTTCCAGCCCGGCGACATGCAGTTCCTGAAGAACGCCGCGATCCTGCACAAGCGTACGGCTTACGAGGACTGGCCGGAGCCCGAGCGCAAGTGCCACCTCCTGAGGCTGTGGCTGGTGCAGGAAAGCTTCTCGGCGGGCGAGGAGATGCTGCGGAAGGGCATTCGCCAGGAGGCCTAGGCGGCCCGCCTGTTCGGTGTCCGAAAACCGCGACTCTGGCGCTATATATGTCCGAAAGCCGCCAGACGCGGCGCGCGGGCAGGAGCATTTGACCGGTCATGGACATGGACTTCGAAGCCTGCCGCCAGGCCTTCATCACCCGCGACGCCCGCTTCGACGGCCGCATCTTCTGCGGCGTCAAGACGACGGGCATCTACTGCCGCCCGGTCTGCCCGGCGCGGCCGCCGAAGGCCGAGAACATGACCTTCTACCCCAGCGCGGCGGCGGCTCAGGAGGCCGGCTACCGGCCCTGCCTGCGCTGCCGGCCGGAATCCTCGCCCGACCTCGGCGCCTGGCGCGGCACCTCCAACACCGTCTCGCGCGCGCTCGCCCTGATCGAGGCGGGCGCGCTCGACGACGGCGACGTGGACGGCCTCGCCGGCCGACTCGGCGTCGGCGAGCGCCAGCTCCGTCGCCTGTTCCGCCAGCATCTCGGGGCAGCCCCGATCGCCGTCGCGCAGACCCGGCGCGTGCTGCTTGCCAAGCAGCTCATCCAGGAGACGCGGCTGCCGATGGCCGAGGTCGCGCTCGCGGCCGGCTTCGGCAGCGTGCGGCGCTTCAACGAGACCTTCCAGCAGCTGTTTGGCCGCCCGCCGGGGAAGCTGCGCCGCCTGGCCGGCGAAACTCCGGCCGAAAGCACGGGCGTCACCGTCAGGCTGCCCTATCGCGCGCCCTACGACTGGGATGCGGTCGTGGGCTTCCTGACCGCGCGTGCGATCCCCGGCGTCGAGACCGTCTCGCCCCGCCGCTACGCCCGCACGCTCAACGTCGACGGTGCAACCGGCGTCGTCGTCGTGACCCGGGGCGGCGGCGATTTCCTCGTGGCCGAGATCCGCTTCCCGAAGCTGAAGGCCCTGCCGGCCGTCATCGCGCGCATCCGCCGCGTCTTCGACCTGACGGCCGATCCCGCGCTGATCGAGGCGCACCTGTCGCAAGACCCCGCGCTCGCCCCGCTGATCGCGGCGCGGCCGGGCCTGCGCGCGCCGGGCGCCTGGGACGGCTTCGAGATGGCCGTGCGCGCCATCCTCGGCCAGCAGATCACCGTCACCGCCGCCCGCGGCCTCGCGGCCAAGCTCGTCGAGACCTATGGCGAGCCGATCGAGGATCCGTTCGCGGCCAAGCTCGGCCTCTCCCGCGTCTTTCCGACGCCGGACCGGCTCATGGGCCAGGACATCGCCGCCCTCGGCATGCCCCGCGCCCGCGGCGCGGCGCTCGAGGCGCTCGCCCGAACCGTGGCCGCCGATCCGGCGATCTTCACGCCGCGCGCCGACCTGGAGAGCGCGATCGCCGTGCTTTCGGCCCTGCCGGGCGTCGGCGAATGGACCGCGCAGTACATCGCGCTTCGCGAGCTCCGCGAGCCCGACGCCTTCCCGCACGCCGACATCGGCCTGCTGCGGGCCATGGCCGCTCCTGACGGCAGCCGCCCGACGCCCGAAGCTCTCCTCGCGCGCAGCCAGGGCTGGCGGCCGTGGCGGGCCTATGCCGCGCAGCACCTCTGGGCCGCCGACGCCGCCCAGCCCGATCAGAAGAGGACCAAGACCGATGACCGCCGCGCCGCCTGAGATCCTCACCCTGGATCGCATCGCAACGCCGATCGGGGAGGCGCTCGTCGTCACCGACGAGGCGGGGACCTTGCGCGCCTTCAACTGGCGCGACTACGAGGCCGCCATGTCGGCCTGGCTCGGCCGCCATTATCCGAAGGCCGAGCGCCGGGAAGGGCAGGGGCCGGCCGCCGTCCGCGCCGCCGTGGCCCGCTATTTCGAGGGCGATCCGCAAGCGCTGGAGGGCCTCGCCTGGCTGGCGTCCGGCACCCCTTTCCAGCTGAGGGTCTGGACGGCGCTCTGCACCATTCCGGCGGGCCAGACCCTGAGCTACGCCGGTCTCGCCGAGCGTATCGGGCGGCCCACCGCCATGCGCGCGGTCGGCCTGGCCAACGGCGCAAATCCGATCAGCGTGGTCGTGCCCTGTCACCGGGTGATCGGCGCCGATGGCTCGCTCACCGGCTACGGCGGCGGGCTGCCGCGCAAGACCTGGCTGCTCACCCACGAGGGCGCGCATTTCAAGGCCCGCCTCGCCGCCTGAGCTTACCGCCCGTTTCCGAGACAGACGCGAAACGAAGCGGCCGCCAGATCGCCCCACGGCGATGGTAGCTCCCACGTCTCTCGCAAGCGCAAGGGCGCGTCTGCACGATGGTAGCCGATGCCGTCGCCGACTTCGTGACCATCCATCCGCTGTTCAGCATGGCGCCGGTGGCCGCGCTCTGCGGCCTCGCCTGGCTCGTGATCCGCCGCCGCGGCTAGCTTCGTTCTTTCAGGATGTCAGGAGGGATAGGGCGCCGCGACGCTCCTCGGCTTCCAGCTCGGCCATGGCGCGCACCAGCTCGAGCACCTTGCGGCGCAGCCCGGCGCGCCGGATCTTCGGGAACACGCTGGCCAGTTCCATTCCCTCCGGCGTCAGCAGGAAATCCTGGGTGTTGGAGCCGAGGAAACCCTGGGCGGCGCCCGTCGCGTCGTCCTCCAGCCCCTCATAGAAGAACCCGACCGTCGTCTGCAGGGCGCGGGCGATCTCGTACAGCTTGGAGGCCGAGACCCGGTTCGTGCCGCGCTCGTATTTCTGCACCTGCTGGAAGGTCAGCCCCAGGGCTTCGGCCAGCTTCTCCTGGCTGACGCCAAGCGCCTTGCGGCGCATGCGGATGTGCAGGCCCACGTGGCGGTCCACTGGATGCGGACCTGCGGCGGCCTGCGGCGCGGCAATGTCGTGGTCAATGGTCCCGGTCATGTGGCGCGCGGCTCCCAGCGAGTTGGCTCGGTCTCCTGCGCGCCTGGCGGGGGCCCTGCGTGCGGATGCCGAACACCGATCTCGAAGGGATAAAGCCAAGCCGCGACGCGATTGAAGGCGAAGCTTACTCAATTTGGGGTTTAGGCCCGCCAGTGCGGCGGTCGGACGCACCCGCTCGCGAAATTATCAAAAGAGGCGGCCCTGACCGTGGGAACCGGACCGTCCGGACCGGGTTTCGGCCAGGAACCGGGATGAGTCCCATGACCGCTCTTGTCCACGCCGCCCAGTACCTTCGCTACGCCCGCGAATCGGTGGCGCGATCCCGCGGCCCCGTCCGCGGGGAGGACCGCGGCGAATCGCTTCGTATGGCGATGACCTGGCTACGGCTGAGCGAAGCCGCCCTCGATCAGGCCAGCCTCGATGCGGACGCCCCGCGGGCGCGGGCGCGACACGCCGGCCGGTCCGCCCGCCTCCCCCGGGCGGGAGTCTAGCCTCGCGAGCTCAGCGCTGGCGCTGCGCGGCGCGCTCGCCGTCGATGTCCTGCCGCAGGATGTTGAGGTCCTCGCTGATCTTGAAGACGGTGACGTAGAACTCGCAGAACGAGCGCCACAGCAGCACCAGGATCGCGGTCACCAGCAGGCCGCCGACCAGCACCGGGATCGCCAGCAGCACGCCCCAGGGCAGCGGATCGCGGATCGCGACGCCCACGGCCGCGCCAAGGCTGCCGAACGCAACCAGCAGGATCACCCCCAGGCCCGACCAATAGACCAGGTGGATGACCGCATTGGTCATCAGGCGCTCGAACGTGAGCAGGTCCCACAGAAGGGACCACCCCGAGCCCTCCGGTCGCGTCAAAGCTCTGCGCATTCCACTCCCAAGGTCTGCGGGCCCTCGGGCCCTCGCCGCACCGCTACCAGCCGCGAGCCCGCCCCGCAACGGCGCAGAGCCGGCGCTTCCGGCCCCATCAGATGACCCCCACGGTCTTCAGCCGCGCCCGCGGATGCACCTCGTTCTGGCTCATCACGGGCGTCTGGCCGCGGAAGCGTTCGATGATCGAGCGCACGTAGGGCCGGATCGCGGGGCTGGTCAGCAGCACCGGCGTCTCCCCGGAGAGGGCCGCCCGCTCGAAGGTCTCGCGCACGCCGCGGATGAAGTCCTGCAGACGCGAGGGGGCGAGCGCCAGCTGCTTCTCCTCGCCGTCGCCGACCAGCGCCTCGCCGAAGGCGGCTTCCCAGTCCGGGCCGAGGGTGACGATCGGCAGCGCGCCGTCCTCGCCGCGGTAGGCGAAGCAGAGCTGGCGCGAGAGCCGTGCGCGGACCTGCTCGACCAGAGTCTGGATCGAATGCGTGTGCGGCGCCGCCTCGCCGATCCCCTCCAGGATCGCCGGCAGGTCGCGGATCGACACGCGCTCCCGCAGCAGCGCCTGCAGCACGCGCTGCACGGTGGTCACCGAGACCACGCTCGGGATCAGATCCTCCACCAGCTTCTTCTGCTCGGCCGGCAGCTCCCTCAGCAGCTTCTGCACCTCGGCGTAGGAGAGCAGGTCCGGCATGTTCTCCTTGAGGATCTCGGTCAGGTGGGTGGTCAGCACCGTGGCCGGGTCGACGATGGTGTAGCCGCGGAAGGTCGCTTCCTCGCGCAGGCTCTCGTCGATCCAGGTGGCCGGCAGACCGAACGCCGGCTCGCGGATGTGCTCGCCGGGCAGCTCGACCTGTCCGCCGCGCGGATCCATGGTCATGAGGTGGCCCAGCCGCACCTCCCCGGCGCCCGCCTCCATCTCCTTGATGCGGATGCAATAGCCCTGCGAGGTCAGGCGCATGTTGTCGAGGATGCGCACCGAGGGCATCACGAAACCGAAGTCGGCGGCCAGCGTGCGGCGCAGCGCCCGGATCTGGTCGGTCAGCCGCCGGCCTTCGAGGTCGTTGATCAGGCCGAGCAGCCCATAGCCCAGCTCGATCTTGATCTCGTCGATGGCCAGCGTCTGGGCGATGGGCTCCTCCTGCGCCTCCGCCGCCGGCTGGATCTCGATCGCTGGCTCCGCGACCTTGTGCGAGCGGCGCCACGCCAGTACGCCCGCGCCCATCGAGATCACCCCGAACGGCAGGATCGGCATGCCCGGGACCAAGGCCATGACGCCGGCCGCCGCCGAGACCACGCCCAGGCTCACCGGGTTCATGGCGAGCTGGGCGACGAGAGCCTTGTCGGCCGAACCCTCCACGCCCGACTTCGAGACCAGTAGGCCGGCGGCGATGGAGATGATCAGCGCCGGGATCTGCGAGACCAGGCCGTCGCCGATGGTCATGATCGTGTAGGTGGAGAACGCCTGGCTGATCGGCACCTTGTGCTGCACGACGCCGATCAGGATGCCGCCGATCACATTGATGGCGACGATCACCAGGCCCGCGACGGCGTCGCCGCGCACGAACTTCGAGGCGCCGTCCATCGCGCCGAAGAAGGTGGATTCCAGCTCCAGGTCCTTGCGCCGGCGCTTGGCGTCCTCCTGGTCGATCAGGCCCGACGACAGGTCGGCGTCGATGGCCATCTGCTTGCCCGGCATGGAATCCAGGGTGAACCGGGCCGCCACCTCGGCGATCCGCCCCGAGCCCTTGGTGATGACCACGAAGTTCACCACCACGAGGATCGCGAAGACGATGATCCCGATCACGAAGTTGCCGCTCATCATCAGCGCGCCGAAGGCCGCGATGATGTGGCCTGCGCCATGCACGCCCTCGTGCCCATGGCCAAGGATCAGCCGGGTCGAGGCGATGTTCAGGCCCAGCCGATAGAGCGTGGTGAACAGCAGCACCGAGGGGAAGGCGGTGAACTCCAGCGGCCGCTTGATCAGGAGCGAGGTCATCAGGATCAGCACCGCGCTGGTGATCGAGACCGCTAGCAGGACGTCCAGCATGAACGCCGGGATCGGCAGGATCAGCAGGACGACGATGCCGACGACGCCCAGCGCGAGCGCGACTTCGCCACGCGCCACCCAGCCCCACACCTCACGCGGCGTGGGGCGTTCGGCGAGGATCGCGGAGAGGCCGGCGTCAGCCATGGGTCGGGATCAACCTAGGCCGCGTTCGCGCCCTGCTGGGGCGGCGGGACGGCGACCCCGGTGTCGGCATACTCCTTCAGCTTGTTCCGGAGGGTGCGGATCGAGATGCCGAGGATGTTGGCCGCGTGCGTGCGGTTGCCGAGGCAGTGGCTGAGCGTATCCAGGATCAGCTGCTGCTCCATCTCGGCGACCGTCTGTCCGACGTAGCCCCGCGTCGCGGTCTCGGCGGCGATCGAGGCGGCCTGGGCGGTGCGCGCATAGGCGTCGACCGCCGCCAGCGGCTGGCCGTCCGGCAGCCGGATCGCCGCCTCGTCGATCTCGGGCCCGGATGACAGCAGCACCGCGCGATGCATCGCGTTCTCCAGCTCCCGCACGTTGCCCGGCCAGCGGTGCGCGGCCAGCCGGCGGCGCGCTTCGGGCGAGAGCGGCCGCTCGGGAACGCCGTTGGCGGCGGCGTACTTGCGGATGAAGAACTCGGCCATCGGCGCGACGTCGCCCGGCCGCTCGCGCAGCGGCGGCAGCCGCAGGTTCACGACGTTCAGCCGGTAGAGCAGATCCTCGCGGAACGCGCCCTCACGCGCCGCCTGGGCGAGGTCGCGATTGGAGGTGGCGAGGATGCGGATGTCGACTTTCACCGGCTTGGCGCCGCCGACCCGGTCGATTTCGCGCTCCTGCAGGGCGCGCAGCAGCTTGGCTTGCAGGCGCCCGTCCATCTCGGAGATCTCGTCCAGCAGCAGCGTCCCGCCGTTCGCCTCCTCGAACTTGCCGATCCGCCGCGCCACCGCGCCGGTGAACGCGCCCCGCTCGTGGCCGAACAGCTCGCTCTCCAGCAGGTTCTCGGGGATCGCGGCGCAGTTGACCGAGATGAACGGCCTGGCCGCGCGGCGCGACTTCTGGTGCACGTAGCGGGCGACCACCTCCTTGCCGACCCCGCTCTCGCCGGTGATCAGGATCGAGGCGTCGGAAGCCGCCACCTGGTCGGCCAGAGCCATCACCGACTGCATGGCCGGGTCGCGGACCACCATCGGTCGGTTGTCGTCGGAGACGGCGGCCAGCACGGCGGCGATCAGCTCGGCCTCCGGCGGCAGCGGGATGAACTCCTTGGCGCCTGCCCGGATCGCGTCAGCCGCGCGCCGCGGATCGGCGCCGACCCCGCAGGCCACCACCGGCACCCGGATCCGCTCGGCCTCGTTCGCCGCGATCAGGGCGGCGATGTCGAGCTGGTAGTCGATCATCAAGAGATCGGCGCCCTGACCCGCGCGCAGCGCGTGGGTGGCCGCATGGATGGTCTCGACGTGGCTCACCTTGGCGCCCGCCGCCATGGCCATCTTCACGGCCGAGGCGAGCTGTCCGTTCAGTGATCCGATGACCAGAAGCCGCATCGGAGGTCTCCTTTGCTGTCGCCGGCGCGCCTCAGGCCGCCGCGTCGCCGTCCTTGATGATTTCCGTCATGGTCACGCCCAGCCGCTCGTCGACGATGACGACCTCGCCGCGCGCCACCAGGCGGTTGTTCACATAGATGTCGATGGCCTCGCCGACCTTGCGGTCGAGCTCCAGCACCGAGCCTTGCGAAAGCTGCAGCAACTGGGCGACCGAGACGCTGGCGCGCCCGAGCACCGCCGAGATGCTGACCGGGACGTCGAACACCGGCGCGAGGTCGCCGGCGGTCTTCTCCTCCGCGATCGAGTCGGGCAGGGCGCCCTCGCCGGGGGCGAACTCGTCGAGCTTCATGTCGCTCTCGGGGGCGTCTTGGCCTTCGGTCTCGCTCTCGGACATGGGATTCAGCTTTCCGGCTCGGATTGAGCGCCAGGGATCAGGGGTTCGGCGTGCAGGCCCTCGGCGGCGAGCGCCGCCGTCAGCACGTCGGTCACGCGGGCGGCGGCGGCTTGCGGGTCGAACGCGGCCTGCCCATCGCCGAAGTCGAGGGTGAAGGCGTGCGCGCCCAGGCCGGCCTCGGCGCGGACCTGGATGACGCCCGCATAGGCGGCGGTCTGGGGACTCTCCTCCAGGATGCGCCGCAGGCCGTCCGCCAGCTCCGGCTCGACGGAGACGGTCAGCCGCGGCGCCGCCTCGATCTCCTGCGCCAGCGCGGCGAGCGCCGCCTGCAGCGGAGCCTCGGGGAAGCGCTCGAGCGCGGCGCCGGCGATGCCCTTGGCGCAGGCGAGCGCGAGCGCCGCGGCGCCCTGCCGATGGTTGTGGGCGACTTCCGCCAGCTTGGGCAGGGCGAGGGCGCAGGCGGCGGCGATCTCCGCCAGCGCCTGCTGCTGCTGGGCCGCCACCGAGGCGAGCGCCGTGGCCTCGCCCTCCGCGCCGGCCCGGCGGCGGATCTCCTCGACCTCCTCGGCGGTGTAGCTGCGCTTGGTCCGCGGCGGCGCGTAGGCGACCTCGCCGGCCGCGTCGAAGACCGTGTCGAAGCTGAATTTGCGGGGCGCTTCGGACATCAGTAGACGAGCTCGTCGTCGCCGCCGGCGCCGGCCAGCATGATCTCGCCCTTGTTGGCGAGGTCCTTGGCCACCTGCACCATGGCCATCTGCGCCTGGTCGACGTCGCGCAGCCTGACAGGCCCCATGCTCTCCATGTCCTCGCGCATGATCTTCGACGCGCGCTCGGACATGTTTGAGAAGAACAGCTCCCGCAGACTGTCGGAGGCGCCCTTCAGCGCCAGCGCCAGCTGGTCCTTCTCGATCGCCCGCAGCAGGGTCTGGATGCCGCCGGGATCGAGCTTCGAGAGGTCCTCGAAGACGAACATCAGCGCCCGGATCCGCTCGGCCGCCTCGCGGTTGCGCTCCTCCAGCGCAGTGATGAAGCGGGCCTCCGTCTGACGGTCGAAGGCGTTGAATATCTCCGCCATCATCTCATGGCTGTCGCGCTTGGAGGTGCGGGCGAGGTTCGACATGAACTCGGTGCGCAGGGTCTGCTCGATCTTGTCGAGGATCTCCCGCTGCACGGGCTCCATGCGCAGCATCCGCATGACGCATTCCAGCGCGAAGTCCTCGGGCAGCGAGGCCAGCACGCGGGCGGCGTGCTCGGACTTGATCTTCGAGAGCACCACCGCGACCGTCTGCGGGTATTCGTTCTTCAGGTAGTTGGCGAGCACGGCCTCGTTCACGTTGCCCAGCTTGTCCCACATGGTGCGACCCGCCGGTCCGCGGATCTCCTCCATCAGGGTGTTGACTTTGTCCTCCGGCATCATCGCCGCGAGCAGCTTCTGGGTCTGCTCGAACGAACCCATGATCGCGCCCGCGCCGGAAATCCCGGAGACGAACTCGACCATCAGGTCCTCGACCGCCTGGGCCGAGACGGTGCCCAGGCTCGCCATCGCCTGCGAGACCTCCTTGATCTCCTCCTCGTCGAGCTGACCCCAGACCTGGGCGTGCTCCTCGCCCAGCGCGAGCAGGATCACGGCGGCCTTCTCGGGGCCGCTCAGCCGTCCGGGATCGGCGATGGCTTTGGCCTTGGCCATCTCACGGGCTCTCGTGCAGCCAGTTGCGCAGGATGGAGACCGATTCCTCCGGATGCTTCTCGACGAACTCGGAGACGCGCTTGACCGAGGAGGCCTTCACCTGGCCCTCGATCCGGGCGATGTCGATCTTGTGCTCGAGCTCGCCGGGGCCGGGCAGGGAGAGCTGGGTCCCCCTGTCCGCAGCGACCTGCATCGGCTGCCCCGACGGCGTCGTCTGCAACTGCGTGACGCCGGGTCCGTCCAGCATCGCCATCGGCTGGCCGCCGCCGGCCACCCCCTTGAGCAGCGGACGGACGATGAACAACATCATCAGCACCGCCACCACCGCCAGCACGCCGAGCTCGGCCACGCGCATGATGTCGTTCTTGTCGAAGCCCATCAGCGGATTGGCCGCGCTCACCCCCTCGGCGCTGGCGTCGCTGGGAAACCGCACGTTGACGACCGTCACCTGGTCGCCGCGCTGGGCGTTGTAGCCCACCGCCGTGCGGACCAGCTGCTCGATCTGCTGCATCTCCTGGGCCGAGCGCGGCGTATACGGACCCGGCTTGCCGTCCTTGCCGGGCGCCGTCGTCCCGTCCACCGCCACCGCCACCGAAAGGCGCTTCACCTGCCCCGGCTCCTGCACCTCCGTGCGGGTGGTCTCGGAGATCTCGTAATTGGTGGTGGATTCGTTGCGGCCGGAATTCGAGGCGTTGGTGCTCGAGGCGGCGCCGGCGCCCGGGCCGGGGATGTTCGCCGCCGCCGAAACCGCGCCGTTGGAATCCGGCTGCGTCTCGCTCGACTTCTCGTCGGTGGTCGATTCCGAGCGGACCACCTGACCGTCCGGATCGAAGGTCTTCTGCTGGGTCGTGACCTGGTTGAGGTCGAGGTCGGCGGTGACGTTGACCCGCGCCTTGCCGGCGCCCACGACGCCCTCGACCAGGCTCTTCACCTGCTTGGAAATCCGCTGCTCCACCTCGGTCTTGCGGCCGTCCGCCTCGGCGGCCATGCCCGTGTCGCCGCCGGAGAGCGTCTTGGCGTGCTGGTCGACCACCGTGACTCGGTCGGGCTTCAGGTTGGGCACCGCGCCCGCCACCAGGTTCTGGATCGCGCGCACGTTGTCGGCGGTGGGCTCGCGGCCTCCGACCCCGATGGTCACCGCCGCGGACGGCTGCTCCGCCTCCTCCTCGAACAGCTGGCGCTTGGGCAGCACCAGGTGCACGCGGGCCGAGGTGATGCCGTCGAGGCTGCGGATCGTGCGGGCGAGCTCACCCTCCAGCGCCCGCTGCCGGTTGAGCTGCTGCAGGAAGTCCGTCTGGCCGAGCGCGCTGCCCTGGTCGAAGATCTCGTAGCCCACCGACCCCGAGGTGGGCAGGCCCTTGCTCGAAAGCATCAGCCGCGTGGAGGCCACCTGGTCGCGCGGCACCAGGATCGTCGAGCCGTCCCCCTTCGCCTCGTATTTGACGCCGGCCTGGTCGAGGGCCTGGGTGATCGAGCCCGCTTCCTTCAGGTCCAGGTTGGAATAGAGCAGGGCCTTGGGCTGGCCCAGGTTCATGGTCATCGCCACCAGCACCGCGGCCACGCCGGCGCCGATCCCCAGCATGGCGGCGAGGCGTCCGAGGCCGAATCTCTGCAGCGCCGCCAGAAACTGATTCAAGCCGGGCGTTCCCCTTCGCAAGGCGGGAGCGCCCCTGGAACCCGCCCCCTGCTAGGCAGGATTTACCCAGTGCTTGGTAAACGGGGGGTTTAAGGCCGAGCTTCAGCCGCTCCACGGGCTGAGCGCGCCATGCAGGCCCAGCATCACCGAGAACACCAGGTTGATCGCGACCGTCACGGTGAAGAAGGCCTTGCGCAGGTAGCTCCAGGAATCCACCCGCCGGCCGCCGCTCCAGATTGCCGGAAGGGCGATGAGCGTCGGAAGCGTCAGCGCCGCGGCGACCAGCGCGCAGGTCGAAGCCAGGATCAGCAGCGCGCCCGGCCAGCTGTACATCACCCACGCGAGGTCGGAGAGCGCCTTGCCGATCCACAGGCCGAACAGCAGGAAGGCGGCGAGCCACAGGCCCGCCTGGATGTTCTGCACGAGGCTGGCGCGGGCCTGGATGGCGCTTTCGCGCACCTCGCGGCGGTTGCGCAGCACCAGCCCGGCAAGGGTGGCGAGCGCGGCCGCGGCGGCCAGCGCGGCGACCAGCAGCAGCCGGCTCGGGGAGTTCCACGGCGAGGTTCGCTCGAACAGCACGCTACCGGAGCTCGGCAGCAGCGCCGTCGCCCGGCCCTCCCGCATCACGAAGGCGATGCGGCTGTCGTCCTGCGAGGCGATGAAGCGCCCGGCTTCGGACGGGCCCTCCGGGACCCAGGCGCTCGCGCCGCCGGCGTCGGCGAGCAGCAGCCGCCCGTCGGGGCTCACGCTGACGTTCAGCCCGGCGCGCGCGCCGGTGACGAAACCTTCCAGGCCGGAATATGCGCGACGCGTGCTGAGATAGTAGCCGGCGAACGCCTGCGCCTGCTGCGCGAGCGCCGCCGAGCCGGGCCTGGGCGGCGGCGGAGGCGGCGCATAGAACTGCCGGATGACCGCCGGGGCGAAGCTCCCGGCGAGCCGCCCGCCGCCGTCCGTGTTGGTGGAAATGAACAGGCCCAGCTTCAGATCGGGCGCGACCACCATGTTCGAGAAGAACGACAGCGTGCCGCCGTCATGGCCGTAGCCTCGGTAGCCGCCGGGCAGGGCGTAGATCGCAAAGCCGTGCGCCCAGCCGTTGATCCCGGGCGGCGTGACGCGCAGCGGCGTGCGGAACGCCTGGGCCGCCGCCGGGCCGTAGATCGTCGCGCCCTCGAGCGAGCCGTTTCCGAGCAGCAGCAGCATGTAGCGGCCCATGTCGGCCGCGGTGGACGAGGCCGCGCCGGCCGGGGCGATCTGCTCGATGTATTCATAACCGCGCCGCTCGAAGCCCGAGCCCGTCCAGCGGTAGGGGTTGGCGACGTCGGCCGCGAGCCCCGCCGGCATCGGCGACGGCAGGCCCGGCTTCAGCGGATGCGGCTCGCGGAAGGTGGTGTGGCCGAGCTTGGCCGGGCCGAGGATCTCGTCCTCGATCAGCGTCTCGTACGGCTTGCCGGCCACGAACGAGACAGCCTCGCCGGCCAGCGCCGCGCCATAGTTCGAATAGCTCGAGACCGCGCCGGGCGGCCGCACGCGCTTGGGCCGGTCCTGACGCAGGTACGTGGCCAGCGGCCGGACGAAGTCGAAGCGGTCCTCGAACAGATGGCCGAGCGCGCGGTCCTCGAACCCCGGCGAGTGATCCATCAGGTTGGCCAGCCGGATCGGCTGGTCGAAGCCCTGGTCGGGGATCCGCAGGCTTTGCGGCAGATAGAGGTTCACCGGCTGGTCGAGGCGCATGCGCCCGGTCTCGACCGCTTTCATCAGCGCGATCCAGGTGAAGGTCTTGGAGATCGATCCGATGCGGAACAGGCTGCGGTCCGGATCCACCGGCCGCCCGCGCTCCAGGTCGGCGTAGCCGTAGCCGCGCTTGAACACCAGCTGCCCGTCCTGCACGACGCTGACCGTGACGCCGGCGATGTGGTCGCGGGCCATGGCGGCGCGCACGAAGCCATCGGCGAAGGCGGCGAGCTCGGCGGGCGGGATCGGCTGGCCCGCCGACAACCGGGCGCCCGGCTGGACGGGCGCGGTCGGCGCGGACGTGACCGGTCCCGCCGCGGCGGGCGCCGGCTTCGGGGCGGCCTGCGGGGCGGTCGCGGCGGTCGGCGTCGCAGGCTGCGGGGAGGCCTCGGGCCTGGCGGGCGTGCGCTCGGCGGGCGGCGCGGCGCTGGCGGCCGAGGGCTCGTCCTGCGCCCCGACCGACGGCGCCAGGCCGATGGCGAAGGCGAGTCCCAGGAGGACGGCGGCGACCCTGTGCTGCTTCACGACAATCCCCGAGGCGCCCCGCGTCGGAAGAGATCCGCAGCGCCTTGTAGGCCCGCGGCCCGAGTCCCTCAAACAGCGTTATCGAGGCGGCGGGGGCGGGGTCGCAAAGGCGAGCAGCGGCAGGATCGGCCGCACGCCGCCGCCGACGAACAGCTGCGGCTCCGACGGCGGCTTCATGCCGGTCTGGCGCTCCTTCTGGGCCACGCACGCCTGCACCATCCGGCCGAGCGCCGGGAAGTCGTGGGTCTGCGGCATGGACGCCAGGAAGCAGGTGTCGAAGTAAGGGTACTTGTCGGACTCGCCGCAGCCGAACGACGTGCGGTCCGGCCGGGCGGCGGTCAGAACCATGCGGTTGGCGCGGGCCAGCGTCGGCACGTAGACGCCGGAGAAGCAGGCGGAGATCACCACCACCGTCGGCCGCGCGCCGCAGGTCCGGTCGAGGATGGCGTCGAGCACGCCGGGGGCGAGGATCCGATCGTCGACGATCGCGCCGGACGGCGCCCCGTGCGAGCTCAGGTAGAACAGGCAGCCCGCCTGCGTCTTCGAGGCCAGCTCCGTCAGGTCGGTGTAGATCGTCGTGAGGTCGGTCTTGTCCGGGTGGGTGTCCCTGTAGCGCTCGGGGCGCACCGAGAACTGGCGGATGTTGGCCGGCGAGAACCCCGCCGCCACCAGCGCCTTGGAGACGTCGCGCCGGGCGTTGTCGAACGCCTCCGAGGGGCCGCCGGAGTGCGCGTGCCAGTCGCCGGCGATCACCACCGCCGCCCAGTCGTCGAACGGCGAGGCGGCCGCCGGCCCGGCGGCCAGAAGCCAAAGCCCCGTCAGCGCCGCGATCAGCCCCGCGAGCCGCGGCACTACTTGCCCTTGTAGTTGGCGAACGGCGTCGGGATCGCCGTGCCGGTGGCCTTGGCGAGCAGCCGGCCCTCGGCGTCGAAGAGCTCGCCTTCGGTGAACGCCACGCGGCTGCCCCAGCGGATCACCCGGCCGACGCCCTTGAGCTTCCCCGGCATCCCTGGACGCAGGAAGGTGGTTTTCATCTCCGCGGTGGGGGCGACGTGGGTCATGCCCGAGGCCACCATGCAGGCGACGCTCATGCACTCGTCCAGCATCGCGCAGAGATAGCCGCCCTGGATCTGCTTCATCGGGTTGAGCAGCAGCTCGGGCCGGGCGTCGAACTCCACCTCCACCGACTTCTCGGCCTGGCTCACCGCCACCATCTTGAAGCCGAGGGTCTGCGAGCCGGTGGGCTGGTTCTTGGTTCGCAGGAAGCGCTGCAGGATGGCCTCGTCGGTGAGGGCCTCGGGTTCGGCGCTCGCAGCGTCGGTCATTATTTCTTCCGGAACTGGTCGAGGGAGACGATCTTCGAGCCGTCCTTGGCCGGTGCGGGCTCGTCGGCGGCTTCGGCAGGGGCGGCGGCCGGCAACCGCGCCTCGGCCGGGGCCGGCGGCGGCGGCTCGAACTGCAGCAGCCACTGCACCGAGGGATCGTAGAAGCGGGTCACCGCCGCGTAGGGGACGGACAGCCGCTTCGGCTGCCCTCCGAACTGCAGGGTGACCGAGAAGAACGTCTCGCCCGGCGCCAGGTCCCAGTATTGGTGCTGCAGGACGATGGTCATCTCGTCCGGATACTTGGCCAGCAGGTCCGGCGGGCCGGAGACGCCCGCCGCGTCGGTCTTGAAGGTGATGTAGAAGTGGTGCGCGCCCGGCAGGCCCTCGGAGGCGGCGCGCTTCAGCGCGGCCTTGACCACGCCGCGCAGGGCCTCCTGGGCCATGGCCTCGTAGTGCATCAGGTCCTGGGCCGGCGGCTCCTGAGCCACGGGGAATCTCCAGCGGAACGGGTGTTTGAAAACGTAGCGTCTGGGCTGGCGCGCGCAAGGCGGATTGCGGCGCTGTGACGAAAGAGGGCGGCCCTCGCGGACCGCCCTCCCGCATTAGGTGGAGGGGTTCTGTTGCCAGGCCCCCTCCGAGCCCCGCCTCACGCGGCTAAGCGTAAGGGCTTTAGGTCGAAGTCCAACGCGCGCTTACGCGGCGAGCCGGACCTCAGAAGCGAAGTTATCGTTCGCATCTATCAAATGACCCGAAACGGTGGGTCAGGCCGGGGGAAAGCAACGCCTTTACACGTCTGTCGATCCTGATCGGCCCCATGCTCGCCCGGCGATACCCGGAGGAAGATTTGGTGGAGCCGCCGGGAATCGCACCCGGGTCCAGTCCGCTTATTGCGCGCGCGTTTATCACCATAGTCGGGCAAACCCGACGCTCGGGAATATAGGGCTCAAGGATTAGGATTTGAAGAAGGGCGCGGCCGGCGCAGGCGGCGGATCGCCGGGAGCGCGAGCGCGGGCGCCAGCGTGAGGAGCCCGATGCCGAACCCCCGCGACTGGGCGTAGGCGGCTGCGGCGTAGAACGGCCAGCGCCGCTCGGAGGTGCGGGCGAGATAGATGCCCGTCGCAGGCGCGAACAGCGCCATGTCGTAGTTCATCGCGTAGGGGCTGATCAGCAGCGCCCCGCCGACCAGCGCGATCAGCCGCTCGGCGATCTCCGCGCCGCGGCGAAAGGCGAGCCAGACCCAGAGCGCCGCCGCCGGCGCAAGCGAGAAGGCCCAGGCGCCGGGCAGGCCGTGCTGGACGAGCGCCGCATAGGGCGTGACCGCGTTGCGCAGCAGGGCCGGATTGGCGAACACCACCGCCTGGAAACGGGGCAGGGCGGCGATCCATTCCCGCCAGGGCGCGGGGCCCCAGAGCGCGGCCGAGGCTCCGCACAGGAGGAGCCCGCTCGCGGCGGTCGCCGCGAGGCTCCGCCAGCGGGCCTCGGCGAGGAGGGCGAACGGCAGCAGCAGGAGAAACTGCGGCTTGATCGCCGCCGCCGCCCCGAACAGCAGCCCGGCGAGGATCGGTCGCGCCTGGGTCAGGCGAAGCCCGCTCAGGATCAGCGCGCCCAGCAGGAAGCTCACCTGGCCGCACAGCGCGCAGAAGGTCACCCAAGGCAGCAGCACGAACCACCACGGCGCCCCCGCCTTGAGCCCTGAAACGAGGAACGCCGCGCCGGTCAGGACCAGCCAGAGCGCATAGCTCGGCCAGTAGGGGATGATCGCGAACGGCGCGAAGACGATCAGCGCCGAGGGCGGATAGACGAACGGCCGCGGGTGGTCATGGCCCAGCGGCCAGCCCTGCAGGCCCGAGACGTAGGCGAAGTCATAGAGCCGTCCGGGCGCGTGCAGCGCCGCCCGACCGCCGGCCCAGAGCGGCGCGAAATCGATCCCCGCCGGCTGCACCGAGAGCACCTCGCGCACGAAGGCGAGGCTCATCAGCACGAAGACGGCCAGCACGAGGCCGAGCGTGAGCTGGCCCAGACGGAGTCTCGAAGCGGTCGCGGCGGAATCGACCATGCCGGCCGAGGCTACACGCAAAACCCCGGCGATTGCGCCGCATGGCGGCTCACGAAGCGCCAACGGCGGGCGGTTTTCCGCCAACCGCCGCGTCGCGTTCGCGAGCGAGTTTGGGCTCACCGCATTGCGTCCGTACCCTCAGGGCGTCGGTTTTCATTGAGGGTTTCCATGAACGGCTTGATCTATGCGGCGCGCCCGCTGGCGTGGGATTTTTTCTCCACCATCGTCTTCGCGGCGCTGACCGCCCTGCACGTGGACGTCCGCCTGGCGGCCGCCCTCGCCTGGGGCGCAGGCCTCGCCCAGCTCGCGGTCATGAAGCTGCTGCGCCGGCCGATCCCGCACCTGCAGTGGGCCGGGCTTGGCCTCGCGCTGGTCTTCGGCCTCGCCAGCATGCTGACCAACGATCCGCGCTTCGTGATGGTGAAGCCGACGCTGATCTACCTGGCGATCGCCGCGGTCATGCTGAAGCGCGGCTGGATGCTGCGCTACCTGCCGCCGGTCGCGACCGGTCACGGCGACGGGATCATGATCGCCTGGGGCTATGCCTGGTCCGGTCTGATGGCCGCGACCGGCGCGGCCAATCTGATCGTGGCCGTGTGGTTCACGAAGCAGTGGCCGCTGTTCCTGGCGACGTTTCCGCTCGCCTCCAAGCTTCTGTTCGTGGCGCTCACCTACTGGACCGTGCGCCGCCGCGTGCGGGGCCGGATCCTGGCCGAGCGCGCCGCACAGGCCGCGCCCGCGCCGCAGGCGGCCTGAGGCCGGCTACTCCGGCTTCGGCGCGATCTCGGCGCCGGGCGGCTGCAGCCGGCCCTGCGGATCGGCCTTCAGCGAGCCGCCCGAGGCGATCAGCTCGTGGTAGGCCGAGCGTTCGGCGCCGAAGTCGATCTTGCCGCGGAACAGGATGTCGAACCGCGGGTCGTGGCCCAGCCCCGCCCGCAGCACCGGCTCCAGGATGTCGGCGACCTGCCCGATGGCGGCGTCGTCGCAGGCGCGGTGCAGGGCCCGCGACTGGCCGCGGACCAGCAGCGTCAGGTCGTAGGAGACCCCGTTCACGCACAGCCCTTGCGCCGCGTTGTGCTCCTCCGTGCGCACCAGGCGCGGCGAGCTCCACGCCGGATTGTCGCGCAGGGCGAGGAAGCGTTCGGCCGAGCCGGGCGGCAGCTCGGCGTCGAAGCCGATCCGCCGCGCAATGTCGGCCTCGCAGCACGCGAGGCCCGCGCGCACCTGGACGAAGGCCTTGCCGTCGCGCCGCACGATCACCCGCACGACGCTCTGGCGAACGCTGGTCGAGGGCCGCACCCAGGCCTCGACGATCATCTCGCCCGGATAGAGCACCTCCCACTGCAGCGGCATCAGGCCCCACAGTCGGTAGGTCGACGGATCGATGCCGTTGCTGACCGGCGCGAGCGTCGAGCCGCGGGGGATCCGCCGCCCGGCCAGCGGATCGGCGGCTTCGGGCCGCTTGAGGCCCGGCTCATCCCACCAGGACTTCGGATCAGGCGCCGGGAACGGCCAGATCTCGGCCTCCGAGGGGGGCAGCCCGGGTGGCGCGACCGCGACCGGCGGCTCGCCGGCCGGCGCTCTCGGCCTGATCGGGATGCGCAGCAGCTGCGCCTGAGCCGCGCCGGCCCAGGCGAGGGCGATCAGGGGGGTCAGGACGATCGGGCGCACGCCTTTCAAAGCGGGTCGCCTTCCCGACGGTTCCGGCCGCCTCAGAGCGTCTCGACGCCGCGCTGGATGGAGAGCACGCCGGTCCGCGACACCTCCACGAGGCCCAGCGGGCGCATCAGCTCGACGAAGCGGTCGATCTTCGACGGGGCGCCGGTCACCTCGAAGACGAAGCTCTCGTGGGTGGTGTCGATCACCTTCGCGCGGAAGATGTCGGAGACGCGGAGCGCCTCGACCCGGTCGGGGCCCGAGCCGCGCACCTTCACCAGCGCCAGCTCGCGCTCCAGCCCGTTCGGGTCGCGCGTCACGTCCTGCACGTGGCGCATGGAGACCATCTTCTTCAGCTGCGCCTCGATCTGGGCCAGCACCTGCGGCGTGCCGCGGGTGACGATGGTGATCCGGCTGGTGTGGGCGTTGCGGTCGGTCTCGGCGACCGTCAGGCTCTCGATGTTGTAGCCGCGTGCGGCGAACAGCCCGACCACCCGGTGCAGCACGTCCGGCTCGTTGTCCACCAGGCAGGCGAAGGTGGCGAGCGTCTCCGGCTCCTCGGCGTGGGCGAGGTCGTAGACGGAGGCGGGCTGGGGGTCGGTCATGGGGCAAATCCCGAGGGAGAGCCGATGAGGTGTCACACCCGGTCGTGACCGGCAAGTTCCAGCGGCTCCCACAGCGGCCGCTGGAGATGTCGCAGGCGCTCGTCGCAGCCGTGGACGCTGCTGACACCAGGGTGTCGGCGGCAGGCGGGTAGCCTCGTCCTCTGAGCGAACGAGAGGACCAGGGCATGGGCCATCAGCGGAATCGCGCGGGCGGGCTCGCGGCAGGCGTTGCGGCCGGGCCACAATCGTGGCCGTCCGGCCAGTTCTCCCGGGCGGGCTCTTGCCTGGCGGCCCCGGTTCATGGGACATGGCCGGCCCCACGCGAAGGAGAGTTCACCGAATGGCGTTGCGCGACGACACCCCAAGCCGGGCCCGCATCTGCGGGACCGCTTGCGCGCGCCGCCTCGTCGGGTCTGACGCGCGCTCGAACCAAGACGACTGACCACGCGGCCGCTCCGGAACAGGGCGCGTCCGCGCCCACCGGAGCCCAATCGATGTTCTTCCCCGTCGCCGGCGGGGTCCCCGCCGTGGCGAAGGCGGAGGCCACCTCCCTCCTCAAGCTGATCGCCGGCGAGTTCGCCACGCGCGTGGCGGCGTTGTGGCCGGCGCCGCATGCGCCGTTCCTGACCGCGCGCGCGGCGCGCCGGCACCTCGTCTGCCTGGCCTTGGCGTGGGGCCGCGACGCCGTCGCGGCCGCGATCCTGGAGGCGCGGCTGCCGCATGCGATCCGTCTGGCGGCGGGCCCGGCGCCGCCTCTGGGTCTGGCGCGCGCGGTGAGCCGCATGGGCGATGTCGCCTGGACCGCCGCGGACTACCGTGCGCTCGCCGGCCTGTTGCGCCACCGGCAGGCCGCCAAGGCGATCTGGCACGCCGAGGTCCTCGCGCCCGAGCTGGTGCGCGCCCTGGCCGCCCTGCCGGAGCCGATGGCCGGCGCGGTCCACCTGGCCTTGGGCCTCGACGCCCGCGGCGCGGCGGTGCTGTGCGAAGCCTACGGCGTGATCCGCTTCCGCTCCGGCCCGGCCGCTGCGGCGAGGGCGGCCGCCCGCTGGGCGCGCGCGGCGAACGTGCCGGCCCTGTTCGAGGCGGTGCGGGACGAGCTCTATCCGGAGCCGCCGGCGCCACCGCATCCGGGCACGGCGGTGCTCAGGCCGCTCGCCACCAAGGCCGACCTGCGCCGCGCGGCGAAGCGCTTCCGCAACTGCCTGGCCGAGCAGCTGCCCTACGCCTGTTCCGGCTGGTCGGCCTACTACGAGTGGCTGGGCGAGCCCGGCGCGGTCGTGGAGCTCGGCCGCGACCACATCTTCGGCTGGCGGCTCGAGCAGGCGAGGCTCGCCGGCAACCTTCCGGTGCCGGAGCCGCTGCAGGAGGCGATCGCCTCCGAGCTCGCGCTGATCGGCGTCCATGTGGGCCGTTCGGGGTGGGAGCTGGACCGCGCGATCGCCTCGCGCGGCGCGGACCCCTTCCCCTTGCGGCCCGCCGACTTTGCGGTCGCTGAGGTGTTCGGCGCCGGGTGAAGCCCGGCGCCGGACGCTGGCCGGGCGGCGCAGCTTGCGGCAGACTCGCCAGGCAGGAGAGGGTCCCACGATGCCGGCCTCCGCTGTCCTCGGGCTTCGGCCCCACACCTACTGGACCGCCGCCGCCGTGGTGGCGGGCTCGGCCGATGCGCCGGACGTCGTCTGGCGCGAGCGGCTGGCGTTCGCCGGGCCCGGCGAGAAGTTCCCGTTTCACCGCGCGGCCGAGGCCGAGCTCTCCGCCGCGCCCGCCGTCATCGAGGCGTCGCGCCGCGCCTGCGTCGCCAACCTGGCCCGCGGGATCGAGGGCCTGCTCAGCCGCATGCGCGCACGCGACGTCGAGGTGCGGCTGGCGGCGACGGCGGCCTCGACCGCGAAGCTGCCGCCCGCGCTCGCCGACATCCTCGCCAGCCATTCGCGGATCCACACAGCGGAGGGGGACTTCGCCCGCGACGCCGTCGCCGCCGGCTGCGCGGCGGCGGGCCTCGCCGTGCGGCGCGTGGTGGAACGCGAGCTGCCGGCGCTCACCGCCGACCGGCTGGGCGTCGGCCCGTTGGAGTTGGCGGCGCGGCTGAAGGCCATGGGTGCGACGCTCGGCCCGCCCTGGAGCGAGGACTACAAGCTCGCCGTCCAGGCCGCCTGGCTTGAGCTTCCTGAACTCGCGCTCGCCTGAGGCGGCGCTTGCCTTTGGCCCGAAAGCGCCCGACATCGGCCCGATGCCATCGCCGCACTTCACCCAGAGCCTGAGCAAGCGCCTCGGCGTCGAGACCGGCGAGGCCGTGCTCCGCTACGAGCTGCTGCAGGAGCAGGCGGCCGCGCTCGGCCGCCAGGGCGCGCGGCTGGAGGCGGCGCTGGCGGCGCTGAACGGCCATGCGGGCGGGGAGGGGCGCGCGGCGCTGGTCCGCGAGGCGGCGGATGCGGCCTGGTGCTTCTTCGTGCAGCGTGAGGTGATTGGCCTGCGCGACCGCGCCGGGGTCATCGCCCAGTACGCCATCCCGCGCGAGGTCCTGAACCGCATCGGCGCCCGCTGAGGACGGCCGTCCGCTCGGCCCGCCGCCCTAGACCAGCCGCTTGCCCGCGTCGTCGATGATCGATCCCAGGTCGCGCGCCTCCTCGGCCATGATCATCTCGTTGTGCGCCTTGCCCGACGGGATCATCGGGAAGCAGTTCTCCTCCTTGGTCACCCGGCAGTCGAAGATCACCGGCCGGTTGATGGCGATCATCTCGGCGATGGCGCCGTCCAGCTCGTCCGGGTGCTCGGCCCTGAGGCCCACTGCGCCATAGGCTTCGGCCAGCTTCACGAAGTCGGGCAGGCTCGCCGAATAGGAGTGCGAATAGCGCTCGCCGTGCAGCAGCTGCTGCCACTGGCGCACCATCCCCATCCATTCGTTGTTGAGGATGAAGATCTTGATCGGCAGCTCGTGCTGCACCGCCGTCGACATCTCCTGCATGGTCATCAGCACGCTGGCGTCGCCGGCGATGTCGATCACCAGGCTCCCCTGATGCGCCATCTGCACGCCGACCGCGGCCGGCAGGCCATACCCCATGGTGCCCAGGCCGCCCGAGGTCATCCAGCGGTTGGGCTCGTTGAAGTGGTAGAACTGGGCGGCCCACATCTGGTGCTGACCGACCTCGGTGGTGATGTAGACGTCCCGGTCCTTGGTGGCCTCGTAGAGCCGCTGGATGGCGTGCTGCGGCTTGATCAGCTTGGCGTCGGGGCGATAGCGGAACGATTCCCGCGCGCGCCAGGCGCCGATCTCGCGCCACCAGTCCGCAAGCGCCGCCTTGTCCGGCTTGTAGCCGCGCGCCGTCCACAGGGCGATCAGGTCCTCCAGCACGCTCGCCGCATCGCCCACCAGGCCCACGTCGGTGCGCACGTTCTTGCCGATCGAGGAGGCGTCGATGTCGATGTGGATCTTGCGCGACGTGGGCGCGAAAGCGTCCAGCCGCCCGGTCACCCGGTCGTCGAATCGCGCGCCCACCGCCACCATCACGTCGCAGTCGTGCATGGCGTTGTTGGCCTCGAACGAGCCGTGCATGCCGACCATGCCGAGCCACTGCGGGTCCGAGGCGGGAAAGGCGCCCAGGCCCATCAGCGTCGAGGTCACCGGCGCGCCGGTCAGCTTGGCGAACTCCCGCAACAGCTGCGCCGCGCGCGGGCCGGCGTTGATCACCCCGCCGCCCGTGTAGAGGATCGGTCGCCGCGCCTGCGCGATCATCGCCGCGGCCTCGGCGATGCGCAGCGGGTCGGCCTTGGTGCGCGGGTGGTAGTTGTGGACGTGCTTGACCTCGCGCGGGCCCTGATAGCGCGCCTTGGCGAACTGCACGTCCTTGGGGATGTCGATGACCACCGGCCCCGGCCGGCCGGAGGTCGCGATGTGGAACGCCTCATGGACCACCCGCGGCAGCTCCTCGGCCGACTTCACCAGGTAGTTGTGCTTGGTGCAGGGCCGGGTGATGCCGATGGTGTCGCATTCCTGGAAGGCGTCGGTGCCGATCAGGTGGGTCGCGACCTGGCCGGTGATGACCACCAGCGGGATGGAATCCATCAGGGCGTCGACGATGCCGGTGACCGCGTTGGTCGCGCCGGGGCCCGAGGTGACCACCACCACCCCCGGCCTGCCGGTCGAGCGGGCGTAGCCCTCGGCGGCATGGGTCGCGCCCTGCTCGTGGCGGACCAGCACGTGCTTCAGCCTGGGCTCGGCGAACAGCGCGTCGTAGATCGGCAGCACGGCCCCGCCCGGATAGCCGAACAGCACGTCGACGCCCTGGTCGATCAGCGCGCGCACCAGGATCTCGGCGCCGGAGATCACGTCGGGCTGGGCTTCGATGGTCTGGTGGGCGGTCATGGCGGAACTTTGGCCTGGAGGCATTAAAAAAGGCCCGCGGGGGGCCTGGTGCAAGCGACCGTTCGGCGTTTGAGCGCGAGGCGCTCAATCCGCTGGCGGTCGCCCTACGAGTACAAGAATTCCGCGCACGGGCATTCCTTCCAAACGATAGTTCAGCGCTTTCGCATGCCGCTAGGTACGCGTCAAGCTCGGCTCCAGGGCAAGAAACTGCCTCCATTGCGCCTCGGCGGTGTCGCCGGCCAGGCGCGGCCAATCGGCCATCTGGCCGCGCAGCCAGGTGAGCTGGCGCTTGGCGTAGCGGCGGGTCTCGCGTTTGGCCGCCGCCAGCGCCGCCTCGCGCGTCGCTTCGCCGCGGACGTGGGCGGCCAGCTCGCGCACGCCCACCGCCTTCATCGCCGGCAGCTCGGGATCGAGGTTGCGCGCGATCAGCGCCGCCACTTCGTCGAGCGCGCCTTGCGCCGCCATCGCCTCCAGCCGTGCGTCGCAGCGGGCGTAGAGCGTCTCGCGCGGCGGCTCCAGGGCGACCCCGCGCCAGGCCTCGGGAGCCAGGCTCGGCCGGCCGGTCTCCTGCCAGTCGGTAAGCGGGGTGCCGGTGGCGGCGAACACCTCCCAGGCGCGCACCAGCCGCTGGCGGTCGCCGGGCGCGATGCGCGCCGCGGCGGCCGGGTCGTAGGCGCCTAGCCGTCCGCGGAAGGCGCTTTCGCCCATCTGGTCGAACTCCAGCTCGGCCTCGCGCCGCGCCTGCGCCGGGACCGGCGGGATGTCGGCCAGGCCGCGCGTCAGGGCGCGGAAGTAGAGCCCCGCGCCGCCCACCAGGATCACCGGCCGATGCGCCTCGGCCAGCCGGGCCATGAGCTCGCCCGCCGCCCGCAGCCAGCGGCCGACCGACCAGGCGTCGGCGGCGTCGGCGATCCCGAACAGATGGTGCGGCGCTCGGCTCTCGTCCTGCGGGCTCGGACGGGCGGTCACGATCCGCAGGTCGCGGTAGAGCTGCATGGAATCGGCGTTGACGATCTCGGCGTCCGCGGCTTCGGCGAGCTGCAGGGCGAGCGCCGACTTGCCGCTTGCCGTGGGCCCGGCGATCAGCCAGATGCGGGGCTCCATGCAGCTTGCCCTCACCCTCGTGAGCCCGGCGCGGGGCGCCGCCCAGGGCGCGCTCGCCGGGCTGGCGCAAGCGCTCGCAGGCGCGCAGGCCCGCGTCAAGGAGCCTCGCCCGCTGGGACCTCTTGCGATCGACGTGGCGGTGGAGGCCGAGGGCGAGACCGCCGTGCGCGAGGCCGCGGAAGGCGCGCTCGCCGGCCGGCCGATCGACGTCTGCGTGCAGCCGTGGAACGGACGCAGGAAGCGGCTCCTGGTCGCCGACATGGACTCCACGATCATCAACGTGGAGTGCCTGGACGAGCTTGCGGATTTCGCGGGTCTGAAGCCGCACATCGCCGCCATCACCGAACGGGCCATGCGCGGCGAGCTGGAGTTCGAGACCGCGCTGAGGGAACGCGTGGCGCTGCTGCGCGGCCTGCCGGTGAGCGCCTTGCAGCGGACCTTCGACGAGCGTGTGCGGCTCAATCCCGGCGCCAGGACGCTGGTGCGCACCATGGCCGCGGGCGGCGCCCGCTGCGTGCTGGTCTCCGGCGGGTTCAGCTTCTTCACCGGACGGGTCGCGGCCGCGGCGGGCTTTCATGCCGAGCGCGCCAACGTGCTGATCGAGGAAAGCGGGACGCTCGCTGGCCTGGTCGCCGAGCCCATCCTCGGGCGCGAGGCCAAGCTGCAGACGCTGCTGCAGGAAGCGGAGGCGCTGGACCTCGCTCTATCTGAGATCCTGGCCGTGGGCGACGGGGCCAACGATCTGGCGATGATCGAGGTGGCGGGCCTGGGCGTCGCCTACCGCGCCAAGCCGATCGTCGCGGCCCAGGCCAACGCGCGGGTGGATCATGCGGACCTGACCGCGCTGCTCCATTTCCAAGGCTATCGGGACAGCGAGTTCGTCACCGACTGAATCCAGGCGTGAATTGGACGCCCGCGTCGATTCGGCTAAAGCGGCCCATGGCTCTGCCGCGCGACGTCAAGGCCGTCGTCTTCGACATGGACGGCCTGCTGGTCGACTCCGAGGTGGTCTATTGCGAGGCCCTGACGAGCCAGGCCGCGGCCATGGGCTATGATCTTCCGCTCGCGGTGATGAAGCGCATGATCGGCCACGCCTGGGCCGGCAGCGCCCAGGTGCTGCGCGATCACTTCGGTCCCGACTTCGACACCGACGCCCTGCGCGACGGCTCGGTCCGGCGGTTCTATGAGCTGGCGCAGGCGAAGATCGCGCTGAAGGCCGGCGTCCTGGAGATCCTCGACCATCTCGACGCCTGCCGGCTGCCGCGGGCGGTCTGCACCTCCTCGCGGCGGGTCGACGTGGAGCATCACCTGACCGCGCACGGGCTCCTGGACCGCTTCCACGCCGTGCTCGCCCAAGGCGACTATCCGCGGCCGAAGCCCAGTCCCGATCCCTACCTGAAGGCGGCCGAGGCGCTGGGCGTCGATCCCGCCCACTGCCTGGCCCTGGAGGACAGCCACAACGGCGTCCGCTCGGCGGCCGCGGCCGGCATGATGACCATCATGGTGCCGGACATGCTCGATCCCACCGAGGAGATGCGCTCGCTCTGCGTCCGGATCGCCGCCGACCTGCACGAGGTGCGCGGACTCTTGGAGCCGCGATATCACTCCGGGATGAGCGGTCGGCTTTAGCGCCGCCCAGAGCCGCCGGGCCCGCGCTGGAAGTACTTGAAGAAGTCGCTGTCGGGCGAGATCACCAGCGTCGTGTCGCCGTTGGCGAGCGCCGCGTCATAGGCCTGCATCGAGCGGTAGAAGGCCGCGAACGCCGGGTCGCGGCCATAGGCCTGGGCGAAGATGCGGGTGCGCGCGGCGTCGCCCAGGCCGCGGGTGGTCTCCGCCTCCTGGGTGGCGGTTGCGAGCGTGACGGTCACCGTCTTGTCCGCCGTCGCCATGATCTGCCGCTTCTGGGCTTCGCCCTGGCCGCGCGTCTGGGCGGCGATCTGCTCGCGCGAGGTGCGCATGCGCTTGAAGACGGAGGCTTCCACGTCGCTCGGCAGGTCCACGCGCTTGGTGCGCACGTCCACCACCTTGATGCCGAACCGCGCGGCGTCGGCGCGC
>NZ_JAICYI010000088.1 GCF_025934275.1 Phenylobacterium sp. | reverse complement strand
TGCAGGGCGAGGTGGCGATCGTCGCGGTGGGCATCGTCGGCAATGTCGAGGACCTCGGCCTGGAGACCCTCGGCGTCAGGGTCGAGCGGACCCACGTGGTCACCGACGAGACCGGCGCGACCGGCGTCGCGGGCCTTTACGCCATCGGCGACGTGACCGGGCCGCCCTGGCTGGCCCACAAGGCGAGCCATGAAGGCGTGCGCTGCGTCGAGCACATCGCCGGACTGAAGCCGACGGGCCTGCACGCGCCGATCCCGGGCTGCACCTACTCCAACCCGCAGGTGGCCTCGGTCGGGGTCACCGAAGCCCAGGCGAAGGCGAAGGGGATCGAGGTCAAGGTCGGCCGCTTCCCGTTCCGGGCGAACGGCAAGGCGATCGCCGCCGGGGAGACGGACGGCTTCGTGAAGACCATCTTCGAGGCCGGCACGGGCGCGCTGATCGGGGCGCACATGATCGGCGCCGAGGTCACCGAGATGATCCAGGGCTTCGCGCTGGCGATGACGCTGGAGGCGACCGAGGCCGAGCTGCAGGCGACGGTCTTCCCGCATCCGACGATGAGCGAGGCCATGCACGAGGCCGCGCTCGACGCCTACGGGCGCGTGCTGCACATCTGAACGTGAACGCGGGTAGGTTTCACGACCGTCGCAAGGCCTTGCGGGGCCGCAACATTCGGACATTCTCAGGACGCGTTTACGGGGGATCGAGCGGTCCATAAGCGCGGGGACTGGCGCGTTCGCCTCAGAACCCCTAACGGGTGTGCCTCCGCAACCTGCCCCTCTATCGGTATGCTGAAAGAGACCCGACTTCTGCTTGCCCTGCTGCTCTCGCTCTGCCTCGCAGCGTGCGGCGCGAAGCAACAACCCCGCACCACGCCCCCTCCGGAAGCGGGGTATGTCGTCGTCACCACGCAGGCGGTGCCGCTGGAGATCGAGCTGGCCGGCCGCACGACGGCGTTCGAGACGTCCGAGGTCCGGCCGCAAGTCTCCGGCATCATCAAGGCCCGGCGCTTCGTCGAGGGCTCCATCGTGCATCCGGGGCAGACGCTCTACGAGATCGACCCGAGCCTCTACCAGGCCGCCGCCGCCCAGGCGTCGGCGAACCTGGCCAATGCGCAGGCGGCCTACGCCGCCGCCGAGGCCAAGGCGGCGCGCTTCAAGCCGCTCGCCGACATCGAGGCGGTCAGCAAGCAGGACTACACCGACGCCCTCGCGGCCGCGAAGCAGGCCGCCGCCCAGATCGCCCAGACCCGCGCCAACCTGCAGACCGCCCGCATCAACCTGCGCTTCACCCGCGTGCCGGCGCCGATCGGCGGGCGCGTCGGGCGCTCCATGGTGACGACGGGCGCGCTGGTGACCAACGGTCAGACCAATCCGCTCACCACCATCGAGCGGCTGGATCCGATGTATGTCGACATCCAGCAGTCGGCGGCCGATCTCCTGGCCCTGCGGCGGGAGCTCTCCAGCGGCGGGGTGACTCCGCGCGAGGCCGACGTGCAGCTGATCCTGGATGACGGCAGCGTCTATGGCGAGAAGGGCAAGCTGGAGTTCGCGGAGGCGATCGTCGACCCGAACACCGGATCGGTGACGCTGCGCGTCCGCGTCCCCAATCCGCAGGGACTGCTGCTGCCGGGCATGTTCGTCCGCGCCAGGCTGGCGCAGGTGGTCGCGCCCAACGCCATCCTGGTGCCGCAGCAAGGCGTCTCCCGGAACCCGCGCGGCGACGCCACCGTCTATATCGTCGGCCCCGGCAATCGGGCCCAGCTGCGCACCATCTCGACCGACCGCACCATCGGCGACAAGTGGCTGGTCACCGCGGGACTCGCGCCCGGGGACAGGGTGATCACCGAGGGTCTCGACAAGGTGCGGCCCAACCAGCCCGTCCGGCCGACGCCGGCCGGATCGGCGCCGGCTCGCCCGGCTCCGCCGTCCGGCGCCTCCGGCTACGGCGGAGCAGGGTAGATGCGATGATCTCGCGGATCTTCATCGACCGTCCGGTCTTCGCCTGGGTGATCGCCATCGTGATCATGCTGGCCGGCGCGTTCGGCGTCCGCTCGCTGTCGGTCGAGCAGTACCCCGACATCGCTCCGCCGCAGGTGAACATCCGCGCCACCTACCCGGGCGCCTCGGCCGAGGTGCTGGAGAACAGCGTCTCGCAGGTGCTCGAGCAGCAGCTCACCGGCCTGGACGGGATGATCTACTTCCAGACCACCTCCAACTCGGCGGGCCAGGTCGGGATCACCGTCACCTTCCAGAAGGGGACCAACCCCGACATCGCCCAGGTGCAGGTGCAGAACAAGGTGCAGCAGGCGCTGCCCAGACTGCCGCAGGAGGTCCAGCAGCAGGGGATCACGGTCACCAAGTCCAACCCCGACTTCCTGATGGTGATCGCGGTCTATGACGAGAGCGACCGATCCACCAGCGCCGACATCTCCGACTACCTGGTCTCCAACATGCAGGAGACGATCGGGCGGATCCCCGGGGTCGGCGACTTCAACGTGTTCGGCGCGCAGTACGCCATGCGGATCTGGCTCGATCCGTTCAAGCTGATGTCGTTCAAGCTGATGCCGAGCGACGTCATCGCGGCGATCAAGGCGCAGAACGCCCAGGTCGCGGCCGGCGAGATCGGCGGGCAGCCGTCGCCCTCGACCCAGATGCTGAACGCCACGGTCACCGCCCGCTCGCGGCTCAACACCCCCGAGCAGTTCCGCGACATCATCGTCAAGACGCAGACCGACGGCTCGAAGGTGCTCCTGAAGGACGTGGCGCGCGTCGAGCTCGGCAGCGAGAGCTATTCGGCGCTGAGCCGCCTGAACGGCCACCCGGGCGCCGGCATCGCCGTGCAGCTGGCGCCGGGCGCCGACGCCCTGAAGACCGCGGCCCTGGTCCGCGCGGCGGTGCTGGAGCGCGCCAAGACGTTCGCGCCGGGCTACCGGCTGGCGTTCCCGAACGACGCGACCAACTTCATCAAGGTCTCCGTCCGGGAGGTCGTGCAGACGCTCTTCGAGGCGGTGATCCTCGTCGTGTTCGTCATGTTCATCTTCCTGCAGAACTGGCGGGCCGTGCTGATCCCGGCGGTCGCCGTGCCCGTCGTGCTGTTGGGCACCTTCGGGGTGCTGGCCGTGGCCGGCTACAGCATCAACGTGCTGACCCTGTTCGCCATGGTGCTGGCGATCGGCCTCTTGGTCGACGACGCGATCGTGGTCGTGGAGAACGTCGAGCGGATCATGCACGAGGAGCCGGAGCTGACGCCCCGGGAGGCCACCATAAAATCCATGGACCAGGTGCAGATGGCGCTGATCGCCATCGCGCTGGTGCTCACGGCGGTGTTCCTGCCGATGGCCTTCTTCGGCGGATCGGTGGGCGTGATCTACCGCCAGTTCTCGGTCACCATCGTCTCGGCCATGTCGCTTTCGGTGCTGGTGGCCCTGGTGCTGTCGCCGGCGATCGCAGCGAACCTGCTGCGCCGCCCCAGCGAGGAGGCGCAGGGCAACTGGCTGGACCGACACCTCGCGCAGTTCGGCGACTGGTTCAACGCCCGCTTCTTCCGGATGGCCGATCGCTACCGAGACTTCGTGGGCATGGTGATCCGCAGGGTCCGACCGGCGCTGATCGTCTATGCCGTCGCCTGCGTCGTCCTGGGCGTGCTGTTCATCCGGCTGCCGACCAGCTTCCTGCCGATCGAGGACCAAGGCGCGCTGCAGCTGCAGTTCACCTTGCCCCCGGGCGCGACCCAGGCCCGGACGCTGGAGGTCGGCAAGCAGATCGAGCACTACTTCCTGACCCGCGAACGGAAGAACATCTCCGGGCTGTTCACGGTGCTCGGCGGCAACCAGGCGGGCTCGGGCCAGAACGCCGGGCGCGGGTTCATGAACCTCGCCCCCTGGGACGAGCGGAAAGGCTCGGAGAACTCGGCCGAAGCGATCGCCCAGCGCGCCATGCGCCAGCTCGGCAACATGCGCGACGCCCAGTTCTTCGTGCTCAATCCGCCGGCGGTGCGCGGGCTGGGCCAGGCGAGCGGCTTCACCATGGAGCTGGAAAACACCGGCGGCCTGCCGCGCGAAGTGTTCAAGGCGCGCCTCGACGAGGTGCTGCGGCAGGCGCGTCAGGATCCGGTGCTGACCGGGGTGCGCGAGAACGCCCTGAAGGACAATCCGACCCTCAAGGTGAGCGTCGATTCCGCCAAGGCGGGCGCGCTCGGGCTGTCGCAGGCCGACGTCGACGCCACCCTCACCACCGCCTGGGGCGGCAGCTACGTGGGCGACTTCATCGACCGTGGGCGGGTGAAGCGGGTCTTCGTGCAGGGCGATGCGCCCTATCGCAGCCGGCCCGAGGACCTCGGCGACTGGTTCGTCCGCGGCTCGTCGGGCGAGATGGCGCCGTTCTCCTCCTTCGCCCAGGTGAGCTGGAGCCAGGCTCCGACCACGCTGTCGCGCTTCAACGGCCAGCCCTCCTTCGAGGTGCAGGGCGACGCTGCGCCGGGCAAGAGCACGGGCGAGGCGATGCAGCACATCAGCAACATCGTCTCGAAATTCCCCGGCCTCACCGCGGAATGGAGCGGCATCTCCTACCAGGAGCGGCTGTCGGGCGGGCAGGCGCCGTTGCTCTACGGCATCTCGCTGGTGGTCATCTTCCTTTGCCTGGCCGCGCTCTACGAGAGCTGGTCGGTGCCGTTCTCGGTCATGCTCGTGGTGCCGCTGGGACTCCTGGGCGCGGCGCTGGCCGTCTGGCTCCGCGGGCTCTCCAACGACGTCTATTTCCAGGTGGGCCTGCTGACGACCATGGGCCTGTCGGCCAAGAACGCCATCCTGATCGTCGAGTTCGCCGAGGCGGCCCACAAGCGGGGCAGCAGCTGGGTCGATGCGGCGCTGGAGGGCGCGCGCCTCAGGCTCCGGCCGATCATCATGACCAGCCTGTCGTTCATGAGCGGAGTGTTCCCGCTGGCCATCGCCTCGGGCGCCGGCGCGAAGAGCCGCGTGGCCATCGGCACGGCGGTGATCGGAGGCATGCTCAGCGCCACGCTGCTGTCGATCCTGTTCGTGCCGATGTTCTTCGTGCTGGTGCGCCGGATCTTCCACCGGCGGCGGGGCGCGGCGCAGGAGCATCCGGCGGGCGAGCAGGGCGCGCCGGCGTGATGCGGCCATTCGCCGTGCTCGCGATCGCAGCCGGCCTGGCCGGCTGCACGCTCGAGCCGCACTATGTGCGCCCGTCGCCGGCCGTTCCGGGCGCATGGCCCACGGGGCCCGCCTATCCGACGCCGTCGGCCGCGCCGCTGCCCTCGCTCAGCTACCGCGACATCTTCAAGGACCCGCACCTGCAGACGGTGATCGGCCAAGCCCTGGCGAACGCCCAGGACCTGCGCGTCGCCATGGCCAATGTGGAGATCGCCCGCGCCGAGTACGTCGTGCAACGCGGCGAGCTATTTCCGCACGTCGACGCGAGCGGCGCCTTCAGCGAAAACCAGACGCGGTTGGGCTCGAGCGTCGCCGGCGTCCCCGCCGGGCAGCGCGAGATCAACCGCAGCTATGCAGCCACGGTCGGCTTTTCGGCCTTCGAGCTCGACCTCTTCGGAAGGTTGCGCAGCCTCAGCCATGCCGCCCAGGACCGCTACTTCGCGAGCGAGGCCGGCGCGCGCGCCGCCCGCCTGACGCTGGTGGGCGAGGTGGCGAGCGCCTACCTCACGCTGGCCGCGGACCGCAGCCTGCTGGCTATCGCCGGCGAGACGGTGGTCAGCGCGCAGCGCACCGTCGATCTGACGCGCGCCAAGCTCACCGGAGGGGTCTCGCCGCGCACCGACCTGACCCAGGCGGAGACCCTGCTCGACCAGGCCCGCTCCGACGTCGCGCAACTCACCACCCAGGTCGCCCAGGACCGCAATGCGCTCGAATTGCTGGTCGGCGCGCCGGTCCCGGACGCCGACCTGCCGGGCTCCATCGAAGCCGTCGACGGGTTGCTGGGCGAGGCGCCGGCCGGGCTCGATTCCCGCATTCTGCTCCGCCGGCCCGACGTCGTGGAAGCGGAGTACGGGCTGAAGGCGACCAACGCCCAGATCGGCGCGGCCCGCGCCAACTTCTTCCCGACCATCAGCCTCACGGCGCTCGCCGGGGCCGCGAGCCCGGCGCTCCACGCCCTGTTCGCCGGCCGCAACCAGACCTGGCAGTTCGGCGGCTCGGCCGCCCTGCCGCTGTTCGCCGGCGGCCAGAACGTGGGCAACCTCGCGCTCGCCCGCGGCGAACGCGACCTGGCCGTGGCGCAGTACCAGCAGGCGATCCAGCGGGCGTTCCGCGAGGTCGCCGACGCGCTGGCCCGGCGCGGGACGATCACCGAGCAGATGTCGGCGCAGACCGACCTGGAGACCGCCGCCGCCGAGAACTACCGCCTGTCCGAGGCCCGCTACCGGGAGGGGATCGACCCCTACCTGATCACCCTTGATGCTCAGCGCACCCTCTATTCGGCGCGCCGCACCCTGGCGAGCACCCGGCTGGTGCGGGCCGCCAACCTGGTCGCCCTCTACCAGGCGCTGGGCGGCGACCAGCTCATCGACAGCCTGCCGCCGCCTAAGGTGGAGACCGGCAAGGGCTGAGGCTCAGACCCGCTTGCGGAACGCCGCATCGAGGCTCCATGGGCCCGGCCCGGCGAACACCAGGTACAGGAAGACGAAGCAGTAGAGCACGGCGGCTTCGCCCATGTTGAGCGCGGGATAGAAGCCCCGCGGCGCATGCGCCATGAAGTAGGCGACGGCCATCTCGCCCGAGCAGAAGAACGCGGCGATCCGCGTGAACAGGCCGAGCGTCACGAGGCCGCCGCCGACCAGCTCGACGATGGCGGCGACCATGAGCAGCGCGGGGAGCGGATCGGGCGCGCCGGGCTGCGGCGTCGGGAAGTGGAACAGCTTCATCAGGCCATGCTCGATGAACAGCAGGCCGGCCATGATGCGCAGGATCGAGAGGACGCGCGGCGCCCAGGCGGCGAGGTTCGGCATCGGCAGCTCCTTTGGCAGGAAACGCGGATACGCTTTCAGCCGCGCTCAGGCCGCGCGGTTCGCCCGCAGGTCGGCGTCGACGATCCGCTGCAGGGCGACGTAGTCGGTCTTGCCGGTGCCGAGCACCGGGATCTCGGGCACGCGGATGATCTTGCGCGGCACGGCGATCTCCGGCGCGCCGAGCCGCTGGGCATGCCCCACCAGAGGTTCGGGCGTCGCATCGCGTCGGTCGGTGACCAGCACCAGCCGTTCACCCTTCTTCGGGTCCGGCACGGCGACCACCGCATGGCGGCTGTCGGGCCAGACGTTGGCGGCGAGGTCCTCGGCGGCGGTGAGCGAGACCATCTCGCCGCCGACCTTGGCGAAGCGCTTCACGCGGCCCTGGATCTTCAGCCAGCTGTCGGGGCTCATCGAGACCACGTCGCCGGTGTCGTGCCAGCCGTCGACCGGCGGCTCCAGGCCGCCGCCGGGGGCGAGGTAGCCGGCCATGACGTTGGGCCCGCGCACATAGAGCCGTCCGCCGCCCGGGATGCCCTCGACCGGCTCCAGCCGGGTCTCGATGCCGGGCAGCAGGCCGCCGACCGTGCCGCGGCGGTTGTCCTCCGGCTTGTTCACGGCGATCACCGGCGCCGCCTCGGTGGCCCCGTAGCCCTCGAGGAGCGGGATGGGCCCGAACCGCTCGGCGATCAGGTTGTGGGTCTCGTCGCGCACCCGCTCGGCGCCGCAGACCACGAAGGCCAGTCCCGAAAGGTCGCCGGGCTCGGCGGAGCGCGCGTACTGGTTCACGAAGGTGTCGGTGGCCAGGAGGATCGAGGCGCCGACGTCCTTCACCAGCGCCGGGATCTGCTTGATGTGCAGCGGGGAGGGGTATTCGAACGCCTTCATGCCGGAGAGCAGCGGCAGCAGCACGCCGCCGGTCAGGCCGAAGCAGTGGAAGATCGGCAGCGGGTTGAACATCACCCAGTTCGGATCGAGCGCGATGTGCGCCTCCACCTGGCGGACGTTGGCGACCAGGTTCGCCTGGGTGAGCACCACGCCGCGCGGCGCGCCGAAGCTGCCGGAGGTGAACAGGATGACGCCGGGGTCCGACGGCTTGCTCCGGGCCGCGAAGCGGGAGGGCAGCACGCCGGCCGCCGCCGCATAGAGCTTGTCGGCGAGGCCCACGCTCTCGCGCACCTCCTCGAGGTAGGTGACCGTGGTCATGGCCTCGAGCGCATCGATGATGTCGTGCAGCTTGCCCTGTTCGACGAAGCGGTGGGCGGTGAGCACGCGGCGCACGCCGGCCAGCTCGCAGGCGGCGCGCAGGTTGCGGATTCCCGCGGTGAAGTTGAGCATGGTCGGGACGCGGCCGATCGCATGCAGGGCGAAGAAGGTGACCACGCCCGCTACGCTGGAGGGCAGCATGACGCCGACGCGCTCGCCCGGCTCGGTGAAGGCGGCGATCTTGCGGCCGAGCGCGAAGCTGGCGCGGATCAGGTCGATGTAGGTGAGGGGATTGCGTTCCTGGTCCTCCAGGATCGGCTTCTTGGGGCCATACTTCCGGCTGGCTTCGACGAGCGCGTCGAACAGCGTGGTCTGCGCCTGGTTGGCCTCGAACGTGCGCGCCACGAGCCTGTCTCCCCGGGGCTTCGACCGCCCCTTGTCACCGGCGGGCGAGCCTATCTGCGCGCCACAGGCTTGAAAAGATCGGTTACGGCGCGTGATGAGCGGGACCGGACCCGGCGGCATTTGACGGGTTGATCCGGCGCGCGCGACCGCCGATCTAGGGACCATGGCCGTGGTCATCGACAGGCTGGGCGAACCGCGCCCGAGGCACCCGGAGAAGCAGAACCGGCCGGATACGCCGCTGCTCAGGAAGCCCGAGTGGCTGCGGGTCCGCGCGCCAGGCTCGCCGGGCTACGCCGCCACGCGCGCCATCGTGAAGGAACACCGGCTGGTCACCGTCTGCGAGGAGGCGGCCTGCCCGAACATCGGCGAGTGCTGGGACAAGAGCCACGCCACCTTCATGATCCTGGGACAGGTCTGCACGCGGGCCTGCGCCTTCTGCAATGTGGCGACCGGCAAGCCGGAGGCGCTCGATCCGGACGAGCCGGCCCGAGTCGCCGACGCCGTGGCCAAGATGGGCCTCAGGCACGTGGTGATCACCTCGGTGGACCGCGACGACCTGCCGGACGGCGGGGCGGGGCAGTTCGTGGCGGTGATCCTGGCGATCCGGGC
>NZ_JAICYI010000081.1 GCF_025934275.1 Phenylobacterium sp. | reverse complement strand
CGGGTCGCCGCCGCCCGCCGCGTCGAAGAAGTGGGTGTGGAAGTTGCGGTCGGTGAGCAGCATGGTGATCGCCCCGGCCAGCACCGGCAGCGACAGCAGCAGCAGGAAGACCGTCACCAGGATCGACCAGACGAACAGCGGCATGCGGTGCAGCGTCATGCCCGGCGCCCGCATGTTGAAGATCGTGGTGATGAAGTTGATCGCCCCCAGGATCGAGCTCGCGCCCGCCAGGTGGATCGCCAGGATCGCGCAGTCGACCGCGGGTCCGGTGTGTCCAGAGGTCGACAGCGGCGCATACAGGGTCCAGCCGGTGCCCGCCCCTCGGCCCGGTCCGCCGTCGACGAACATCGAGGTCAGCATCATCACCCAGGAGGCGACGAGCAGCCAGAAGGAGATGTTGTTCATCCGCGGGAAGGCCATGTCCGGGGCGCCGATCATCAGCGGCACGAACCAGTTGCCGAACCCGCCGATCATCGCCGGCATCACGAAGAAGAAGATCATGATCAGCGCGTGGGCGGTGACCACCACGTTGTAGCCGTGCTTGGAGCCCTCGATCAGGCCGATCTGGGCGATCCAGCTGTGCGGCTGGAACACCTGGATGCCGGGCTCGGCCAGCTCCCAGCGGATCAGGCCGGAGAGCGCTCCCCCGACCAGGCCGGCCATGATGGCGAACAGGATGTAGAGGGTGCCGATGTCCTTGTGGTTGGTCGCGAACAGCCAGCGCACCAGGAACGGCGGCTTGTGGTCGTGGGCTTCTTGGCTGTCGTGAACGGCGGCGGCGTGTGCCATGGTTACGCTTACCCCAGGATCAATGCGTGGCCGGCGCCTTGGGCGCGGGCATGTTGGCGGCGGCGGCCGGGCCGCTCGGCGCAGGCGTGGCCGGCGGCGGCGAGGCCGGGTTGACGGGATTGGCGGCGCCTCCGGTCCCGGCAGCCGGAGCCGCCGTTCCCGTCCCGAGCGTCTGGGCGGCGGTCTGGGTCGGCGTCGGCGCGGCCTTGCCGCCGGTCTTCTTGGCGACCCAGGCGTCGAAGTCGGCCTGGCTCACCACCTTGACCTCGATCGGCATGAAGGCGTGGTCGAGGCCGCACAGCTCGCGGCAGCTGCCATAGTAGGTGCCGATCCGGTCGGCCTTGAACCAGGTCTGGTTCACCTTGCCCGGGACCGCGTCCATGATGATGCCGAACGAGGGCACCGCCCAGGAGTGGATCACGTCGGAGCCGGTGGTCAGCACCTGCACCACCTTGTTCACCGGCACCACCATGGGCTCCGTGGCGGCCAGCTTGTAGGGCACGCCCTCGGCCTTCGCCTTGTCCTCCGGCAGGATGTTCGAGACGAACTCGGGGATCTTCTGGTCGGGGTACTCGTAGCTCCAGTACCACTGATTGCCGGTCGCCTTCACGGTCAGGTCGGGCTTGGGCATGTCGTGGAAGGCGAACAGGAGCTTGAACGAGAAGATGGCGATGAACACCAGGATCAGCACCGGCCCGAGCGTCCAGGTCACCTCCACCGCGGTGTTGTGGCTCCAGCGCGCCGGCACCGGATTGGCCCGCTTGTTGTAGCGCAGGATGCACCAGGTCAGCAGGCCGAGCACGAGCAGGGTGATGCCCGTGATGATCGGCAGCAGGATCGCATTGTGGAAGAAGTTGGCGTCGTGCTTGAGCGCCGTGACGCCCGGCTCCAGGTCGATGGCGCCCGGCGTCGGTTGGCCCAGGAGGTCGCCCGCCGACGCGCTCGCGCTCCAAAACGCCGTGATGGCGCCCGCGGCGAGCCCCGTAGCCAGCGCCCGCATCCCCTGAAAGCTCGACTTCATGTCCCCTCGGTCCGGCTGGCCGGCCTACGACTTCGCGCCGCCGGGCCGACATTCGACGGCCGGGCGAGCGCGGCCGCGCTCGCCCGGCCCTTGGCGGCGTCCATACGCGCATCGATTAGGCTTGCCAAGGCGGTTCCCGAAGCCGGGCCGAAGGATGCGATCGCCGCCTTGCCGAGGCGCCCCCCGGGCCGCGGCGCGGCCTCCCGCCGGAGACCCTCGTTAGCCGGATACGCCTGCGCGCACCATCGAATCGCAGGGGCTGCGGCGGCTCAGCAGGCCAGCGACCAGACGGCGGTCCGCTTGACCTCCATGTCCTCCAGCTCGCGCGTGGTCGGCACCTGGTACTCGGCCAGCTTGTCAAGCCCCTGGCGCGGGAAGTAGCTGCGCCCGGGGTCGCCGATCAGCACGCGCGCGCCCTGCCCCCGGGCCGCGCTCAGCCAGGCCATCACGCGCGCCGCGAGCGGCTGCTCGTAGCAGATGTCGCCGGCCAGGATCACCTCGGCCCAGGCCGGCGGCGGAAGGTCAAGCATGTCCTCGGCCGTGAACGCCACGTCCACGGCGTTGGCTTCGGCGTTCAGCCCCACGGCCGCCTCGCAGAAGACGTCGATGTCGGCGGCCAGCACTCGCGCCGCGCCCGCCCTCGCCGCCGCCACCGCGACGATCCCCGAGCCGGCCGCGAAGTCGAGCACGCGCCGCCCGGCGACCGTCTGGGGATGGTCGAGCACATAGCGCGCCAGCGCCTGGCCGCCGGCCCAGGCGAACGCCCAGAACGGCGGCGGCAGGCCGATCTCGGCCAGCGCCTCTTCGGTCAGCTTCCAGATCGGCGTGATCTCGCTCGCCAGATGCAGCCGAAGCTCCGGCGTGTGCGGCGGCCGCTCCAGCGTCGTGTTCGCGGCGATGAAGGCGCGGCGGGCTTCGGCGGTGTCGGCGATCATGTCTCCGCATAGTCAACCGCTCACGCCGGCGAAAGCCGGGGCGCAAGCCGAGGCGCAGATTGGGTCGGTCACGCCGCGGCGGGGAGCGGGGCCGGCTCGGGTTTGGAGGAGGCGAGCCGCAGCACCTCGACGTAGCTGTTCGCGGTCAGCATGCGATCCAGCACGCCCTTCTCGCGCAGCAGCCGCTGGGTGCGGGGCAGGTTGTAGCAGGGCACATGCATGAACATGTGGTGCTCGCAGTGGTAGTTCACGTAGTAAGGCGCGAGGAACGCCCGCTCCAGCAGGCTGGCGTGCGTCGAGCGCGCGTGCCGTAGCGGATCCGGCTCGCCCTGGGCGACGCAGGCGTGCTCGGCGATGTTCCTGAGCCGCGTGATCATCGGCAGCCAGGTCGCCTGCGGGACCAGCCACAGCACGGGCCACGCCCACCACAGGCCGAACGGCGCCGTCAGCGCGACGGTCACGACCATGCCGCCGAAGAACCGCCGGCGGCGCACGACGGCGTCCTTCAGGATCGGCCAAAGCGGCTCGTCCGGCTTGCGGTTGCGGAGACGCGCGACCAGCCCCGACCACTTCAGCTTGTAGTAGGTCCGGCCGGTCAGATCGCGGATGATCTTGCGCCTGAGCGAGGTGCGAGTGATCGGGAACGGCGCCGAGAGCCCGAGGTCCGGATCCTCCGGCTGCTGGGCGTACTTGTGGTGCCCCAGGTGGTAGGGCCGGTAGGCCATCAGGTCGCCGGTGGTCAGGTGGTTGCCGAGCCAGTCGTTGACCTTCAGGTTCGGATGCAGCGCCCCGTGCGCGGCGTCGTGCGTCAGGATCGCCAGCCCCAGCTGCCGCGCGCCGATGATGACGATCGCCAGCGGGATGGTGATCGGCCAGACCACCGCCATCGCCGCCGCCGCCGCGATCACCGCCCAGGCATGCGCCACCAGCGCCGGGCCCTTCCACGCCGAGCGGCGGGCGAGCGGCGCCCACTCCTCGGCTGAGAAGAACTGTTTCGGGTCGACGCGGGCCGCGGCTGGCATGGGCCTAATGTAGTGCCGAAAGGTCTGCGAAAACAGAATGACGCTGGGGAACCGCGGGTTCCTAGAGCCGCACCGCGCCCAGCGCGATCGCCGCGAACAGGATCACCGCCGCCCAGGTGTTGGAGTTGAAGAGCGCCAGCGCCAGCCGCCGCTCATCGAGCTTCACGCGCCTGGCCTGCATCGCGAGGTGGATCGCGTAGAGCGCCACGAGCGGCGCGGCCAGCAACCCGAGCCCCGCCGTCCAGCAGGCGGCGAACGCCAGCACGACGCAGGCCGCGTAGAAGGCGCCGACCGCCCGCGCCGTCTTCGCCCCCAGCCGTCGCGCCGACGACTTCACGCCGGCAAGGGCATCGTCCTCCAAGTCCTGGATGGCGTAGATGGTGTCGTAGCCCAGCGTCCAGAAGACGCCCGAGGCGTAGAGCAGCAGCGCCGGCAGCTGGAGGCGGCCGGCGGCGTCCCCCGCCACCCGGATCGGCCCCCGCCCTTCGCCGGCGAGGCTCGCCAGACCGGCCAGCCAGATCGCCGCCGGGACTCCGCGCGCCGCGAAGCCCAGCAGCGCGCCCCAGTTGAACGTCAGTCCCAGCCAGGCCTGCGGCCACCAGGTGATCCGCTTCATGAACGGATAGGCCGCAACCAGCAGCAGCGAGCCCGCGCCCAGCGCCACCGCCAGCGGACTGAGGGCCAGCAGGATCAGGAGCGAGGCGCCGCAACAGAGCGCGATGAAGCCCCACGCCTGCCTGACGCTGATCTCGCCCGCCGGGATCGGCCGCATCGCCGTGCGGGCGACCTTGGCGTCTACGTCCTTGTCGACGATGTCGTTGTAGGCGCAGCCGGCCGCCCGCATCAGCGCCGCCCCCGCGAGGAACAGCCCGAGCAGCCAGGGGCTGGGCGGCGCATGCCGCATGGCCGCCTCCAGCGCGATCCCCTGCCAGCCCGGCAGCATCAGCAGCCAGATCCCCGTCGGCCGGTCGAAGCGGCCGAGCTTCAGCCAGGGCCTCGCCCAGGCCGGCGCGCGGGCGTCGACCCAGTTGGCGGGGGCGGCGTCGGGCAGGGGCGCGCTGCGGACCATGGCCCCTCTATAACGAATGGCGCGAACGCTGCATCCGAGGCGTGATTTCGTGCGAATATGAGCCTATGACGCGCGCCCTCCTTCCAGCCGCTCTTCTCCTCGCGGCCGTCGCGACGACGGCCCGCGCGGCCGATGCGCGCCATCCGGCGGTGGTCGAGCTGTTCCAGGCCCAGGGCTGCTCCTCCTGCCCGCCGGCCAACGCCAACCTGATGGCGATCGCCGGGCGGCCCGACGTGCTCGCCCTCGCCTTCCAGGTCACCTACTGGGACGACCTCGGCTGGAAGGACACCTTCGCCAGGCCGCAGTTCACCGCCCGCCAATGGGACTACGCGCGGGCCTGGAGGCGCCCCAATGTGTTCACGCCGCAGGTGGTGGTGAACGGCCGCAAGGACGGCGTCGGCGCCGATCCCGCCGAGTTCCGCGCCCTGGTCCGCGCCGGCGAGCGCGGCGCGGGCGGTCCTGCGCTCGAGCTGGCGGCCGGCGAGGTCCGCATCGGCGCGAGCGCGCCGCTGTCCCGGCCCGCCGACGTCTGGCTGGTGCGCTACGATCCGCGCATCCTGCAGGTGCCCGTCGCGCGCGGCGAGAACCGCGGCAAGACCCTGCCGCACCGCAACGTCGTGCGCCAGCTCGTGCGGCTGGGGGCGTGGCGCGGCGGGGCCGAGCGCTTGCGGGTCCCGGCCGGCGGCGATCCGGCCTGGCGCAGCGCGGTGGTCCTGCAGCTCCCCAAGGGCGGCCCGATCCTGGCCGCGGCCAAGGGCTGAGCCCGGCGTCGCTGTGGCGTTTCCGCAACCCCGGCGCGGCATCCCGCCCGATCCGCAACATCGTTCGGCGGCGCGCCTTGACCGGCCGGGTCGGCGCGCCTAGCTTCCCGCGCTTCGAGGCCGCAAGAGGGAGGTCAGCATGGTAGCTTTCGCTGTGAAGATCTTCCGACCGCGTCTCGGGCCGCCGCCGCACCGTTAAGTCCGCCCGACCGCTTCGCAAGGGCCCGTCGCGCCGCTTCGCGAAGCGATCCCGCACGCCCGCGGCCCGCCTGGCCTTCCAGACCCCCGCCTCGCCCCTTCCATTCCTTCGCGCTCCAGCGCGCGCCCTTGCGAGACCGCCGATGCGGCTCGGGGCCCCTGAAGCGCCGACTTCGAGCTCTTCCGATGACCGATCATTACGAGGATGCCGACGACCACCGATCGCGGGTGCTCAGCAACCGCCAGGTGCTGGGCTTCATCGCCGCATTCTGGCTGCGGCGGCGCTGGCTGCTGAGCGGCGCCGTCGTGCTCACGCTCGCCTCCATCGGCTTCGACCTGTCGGTGCCCTGGGCGGCGGGCCGGCTGGTGGACGCGGTCGCCGGCGGCCTGGCGCGGCGGCATGACGCCTGGATCTCCTGGGGCCTCTTGGTCGGCGCCTACGGCGCGGCGCTGGTGCTGCGCAACACCGGCATGCGGTTCTGGAATCCGCTCGCCGCCCGCAACATGAAGCAGATGGTCGATGAGGCCTTCCGCAAGGTGCAGGCCTTCTCCGCCGACTGGCATGCCGACAACTTCGCCGGCGCCACGGTGCGGCGGCTGTCGCGGGCCATGTGGGGCTACGACACCGTATCCGACGCCGCCGTGATCTGGCTGGGCCCCGCCTTCCTGGTGCTGGCGGGCCTGTGCCTGATGATGGCGCTGCGCTGGCCGCTCGTGGGCCTGTTCGCGAGCGTCATGGTGGCGGTCTTCGTGGGCTCCAACGTCTGGCTGACGCAGATCTACGCCCGGCCGGCCAACCTGCGCTCGGTCGCCATGGACAGCCGCATCGGCGGCGCCATCGCCGACAGCATCTCGTCCAACGCGACCGTCAAGTCGTTCGGGGCCGAGCCGCGCGAGGAGGCCCGCATCGGCGACATCACCGAGCTCTGGCGGCGATCGGTGATCGTCACCTGGGGCCGGTTCATCGACCTGTGGCTGCTGCACAACCTCATGCTGGTGCTGCTGCAGGCCGGCATGACCGGCATCCTCGTCTCGCTCTGGGCCAAGGGCCAGGCGCGGGCCGGCGACGTCGCCTACGTGATCACCGCCTTCATGCTGATGACCAGCTACCTGCGCAACATCGGCGAGAACATCCGCATGACCCAGCGGGGCATGGACGACACCGAGGACGTGGCGCGCTATGCGACCATGACTCCGGAAGTCGTCGATGCGCCGCAGGCGGCGGCCTTCGTCGCCGACCTCGGCCAGATCGACTTCGACCGGGTGACCTTCCGCTACAAGTCGGCCGACGGCGCGCTTTACGACGATTTCAGCCTGCGCATCGCGCCCGGCGAGCGGGTGGCGCTGGTCGGGCCGACCGGGGCCGGCAAATCGACCTTCGTGAAGCTGATCCAGCGGCTCTACGACGTGCAGGGCGGCCGCATCCTGATCGACCGCCAGGACGTCGCCCAGGTGACCCAGGGGTCGCTCCGGCGCGCCATCGCCGTGGTGCCGCAGGACCCGGCGCTGTTCCACCGGACGCTGGCCGAGAACATCGCCTACGCCCGGCCGGGCGCCACCGACGAGGAGATCGTGCTCGCCGCCCGGCGGGCCCGCGCGCACGAGTTCATCGCCCGGCTGCCGAAGGGCTACCAGACCCTGGTCGGCGAGCGCGGCGTGAAGCTCTCCGGCGGCGAGCGGCAGCGGGTGGCGATCGCCCGCGCCTTCCTGGCCGACGCGCCGATCCTGGTGCTCGACGAGGCGACCTCCTCGCTCGACGTCGAGACCGAGCGGCAGGTGCAGGCGGCCATGGAGGAGCTGATGGTCGGCCGCACCACCATCGTCATCGCCCACCGGCTCTCGACCATCCGCGGCGCCGACCGCATCCTGGTGTTCGAGAATGGCCGCATCGTCGAGGAAGGCCGCCACGCCGACCTCGTCAAGCAGGGCGGCGCCTACGCCCGTCTGCACGCGGTGACGGAAGGCTGGGCGTAGGCACGGCTCCTCCCCCGTCGCGCAGACGCCGGGGGAGGTGTCAGCGGCAGGGCTGACGGAGGGGGCGCAGGTGCGAAGGGCCGCATCACCCCACCGCCGCCTCCAGCGCCGCGGCCAGGTCGCCGCGCCGCGCAACCCGCACGCTGTCCAGCCCCAGCCAGCCGGCCATCCGCTTCAGCTCGGCCGCGAGCCGCGCCGGCGTCGCCTCGCCGGCCCAGGGCTCCGCGTGGCTCGCCTGCACGATCAGCACGCCGGCCTTGCGCTCGGCCTTCAGGTCGACGCGGGCGGTCAGCGCATCGCCTTCCAGGAACGGCAGCACGTAGTAGCCATGGGTGCGCTTGTGCGAGGGCGTGTAGATCTCGATCCGGTAGCGCACCCCGAACAGCCGCTCGGTGCGCTCGCGGAACCAGATCAGGTTGTCGAACGGCGAGAGCAGCGCCTGGGCGTCCACCCGCCTGGGCCGCCGCGCGGCCGGGTCCAGGTAGGCGGTCTCGCGCCAGCCCTTCACCGCGACGGGGACCAGCTCGCCGGCCTCCGCCACCTCGGCCAGGCGGGCCCTGAACCCCTCCACCGGCAGGCGGAAGTAGTCGCGCAGGTCCTTGGCCGTCGCCACGCCCATCGCCCGGCCGGCGATCCGGATCAGCGCGCGCTGGGCCTCGTCGCGGGCCGGCGTCGGCGCCGCCAGCACCGCCTTCGGCAGCACCTTCTCCGGCAGCCCGTAGACCCGCTCGAAGGTCCCCCGCCGCGTGGCGGTGGTGAGCTCGCCCGTCCAGAACAGGCACTCGACCGCGCGCTTGGCCTCGCTCCAGCCCCACCAGCCGCCCTCGCCCTTGTGGCCCATGTCGAGCTCGGAGGCGGCCAGCGGCCCGCGGGCGGTGATCTCCGCCAGCACCCGGTCGACGAAGTCGCGCCGCTCGCGGATGAACCGCGCCACGCCCTTCCAGGTGCCGATCCCGCGGCTGGCGTCCTCCATCCGCCAGCGCAGCAGGGGATGCGTCTCCGCGGGCGTCAGCGAGGCCTCGTGCGCCCAATACTCGATCAGCGCCTTCCTCTTCCCCCAGGCGAGCTCTTCCAGCAGCCTCCGCGGATAGGCGCCCAGCCGCGAGAAGGCCGGCAGGTAGTGCGTCCGCGAGACCACGTTGACCGAATCGATCTGCACCACCCCCAGCCGCTCGATCAGCTTCAGCAGCTGCCGCCTGCCGACCGGCCCCTCCGGCCGCGCCTGCGCAAACCCCTGCGCCCCCAGCGCAACCCGCCGCGCCTCGCCCGCCGTGAGGGTGTCGTTCAAGGCTCCGAACTCATGCGCCGGGCCGCTTCGCCTCATCCTTGCCGGGATAGTCCCACTGTCCCGTGTCCATCTGCTTCTGGGTGTACCAGCGGATGTTGCTAAAGCGGCCATCCTTGTGCAGCACGTCGTCCAACCTCTCGAACACACGCTTCTTGCGTCCGCCCAGATCCAGCCAGCCAGTGGCGCAGAGGACGATCAAGAAATCTTCGATGGGTCCGACTCGGCTCCACATTGCGACGCGTTGGTAGGTGAAGTTGAACTCCCAACCCTTCTCGCCTTCGCTGTAGATCGGCTCGACCTCGCAGCCGAGCGCCTGCAGGATGTCCGACAGCACGCCCGCCACGACGCGGCCCGGATACACGATCCAATCGTCTTCGTCCCACTCGCCCTCGTCTTCGAACGACGGGACGAGATAGACACATTTCTTCGTGATCATTGCGGCTGATCCTGATCCCACGCGTCGTATCCGAGGTCGAGTCCTGCGGCGGTCGCGCCACCGATGCGGCGTGCTTCAAGCGACGGCGTCATGGTCATGCCGTCTCGGCCGCGTCTTCGACCGGCAGTCGCGTCGTCATCGAAGTCGCCCGCGCGCCGCGCGAACGGCTGGAACCCCGGCATTCCGCACCCCCTTGACCTGCCGAAGCGCGCCACTGTCCGGCCGGTTAGGCCAGCCCTCCGCGCCGTTGAATTATGGCTCGGGTTCGCGTTGTGTCAAGAACATAACATGAACGTCATCATGACCGCCTCACTCGGCCTCGCTCGCCATTGCCCCGGCGTAGCTGTGCAATCGCGAGCTGTCGCGTGAGAGACGCTCGCCGCTCAGGTGTGCGCTCGTCCGCACAAATATGCCGAATTTGTTGACATGTGTGTTCTCTATATGTTCTAATCAGCATGTGATCGATGCGCAAGAGATGGCCGAGCGGCACGCGAGCGTGCTGAGAGAGCTCACCGAGCTCGGGATCGCGCTCGCCCGCGACCTGCAGGCCGCCGCGCTCGCCTCTGCCGATCCCGAGGTGAAGGGCAGGCTCTCCGCCGACTTCCATCGCGTCGGCCGCACGGTGCGCCAGTCGATGGCGCTGGAAGCCCGGCTGCTGCGCGATGCGGCCCGCTTCGCGCGGGAGGCGGAGGCTGGGGCCGAGGAAGCCCGCAAGCAAGCAGTGAAAGCCAAGAGCGCCAGGGTGCGCGCCGCGGTCGCCAGGCTGGTCTGGACCGAGGCCGAGGACCCGGACGACGAGGACGGCGAGGTCGGCCTCGTGCTCGATCGCCTCGACCGCCAGCTCGAGCTCGCCGAGGTCGAAGACGATTTCCTGGATCAGCCGATCGAGGTGCTGATCGAGCGCATCCGCCGCGAGCTCGGCCTGCTCGATCCCGAGGACCGCCAGCCGGTCATCGCCCGCTGGCACGCCGCCCACCCCGACGCCGACACCTCCTGACCTCCGCTCGTTCCCGCGCAGGCGGGAACCCAAGCCGAGTCTCCCAACACCGTTGTCAGCTTGGATCCCCGCCTTCGCGGGGATGAGCGGGTGTTTCCGCGTCCTTCCGCGTTTTCCGCGGTTCCAAATCTTACGCGTGATCCAGCACGGGCTTGGCCTCGTACGGCGCCTCGAGCGCCTTGACCTCGTCGTCGGTGAGCTTGATGTCGACCGCCGAGACGGCCTCCTCCAGGTGCCCGAGCTTGGAGGCGCCGATGATCGGCGCGGTGATCGCCGGGTTCTTCAACACCCAGGCGAGCGCCACCTGCATGTTGGTCAGCCCCCGCTGCTTGGCGATGTCGCCCACCGCGTCCACCACCTTGAAGTCGGCCTCGCGGAAATAGAGCCGCGGCGAGAACTCGTCGGTGCGGGCGCGCTCGGTGTTGCCCTGCTTCGGCTCCGCCCGGCCGCCGGCCAGGAAGCCGCGGGCGAGCGGCGACCAGGGGATCACGCCGATGCCTTCGTTGCGGCAGAGTGGCAGCATCTCGCGCTCCTCCTCGCGGTAGACGAGGTTGTACTGCGGCTGCATGGAGACGAACCGGCTCCAGCCGTTCTCGTCGGCGACCGCCAGCATCTTGGCGAACTGCCAGGCGTACATCGAAGACGCGCCGATGTAGCGGGCCTTCCCCGCCCGCACGACGTCGTTCAGCGCCTCCAGCGTCTCCTCGATCGGCGTCTCGTAGTCGAAGCGGTGGATCTGGTAGAGGTCGACGTAGTCCATGCCGAGCCGCTGAAGGCTGGCGTCGATCTGGGCCATGATCGACTTGCGCGACAGGCCGCGCTCGTTCGGCCCCGGCCCCATCGGCCCGTTCACCTTGGTGGCGACCACGATCTCCTCGCGGCGGGCGAACTCGCGCAGCCACTTGCCGGTCACCTCCTCCGAGGCGCCGATCGAATAGACGTTGGCGGTGTCGAAGAAGGTGATCCCCTTCTCGATCGCGGTCTTGAAGAACGGCTTCGCCTGCGCTTCGTCGAGCACCCAGGTGCGCCACTTCGGGCTGCCGTAGGTCATGCAGCCGAGACACAGCCTCGAGACCTTCAGGCCGGTCTCGCCAAGACGCACCTGTTCCATCGCGACCTCCGAATTTGTCCGCTAGCGGGCGAGTCGGCCGTCCTCCAGCACCGCCATCTCGAAGGGAAAGAGCACGTCCGGATCGGGGGCGTCCACCTCATCCGCTATGGACTTGGGCGCGAGCGTCCGCACCACGCAGCTCAGCAGCGCCAGGTGGGCGCGCTTCTTGTGATCGGCCTTGACGATGGTCCACGGCGCGATCGGCGACTGGGTGCGCCGAAGCATGGCGTCGCGCGCCTGGCTGTAGGCGTCCCAGCGCGTCTGCGCCTCCGCATCGAGCGGCGAGGCCTTCAGCGCCTTCAGCGGATCGGTGCGACGCTCCTCGAGCCGCTCGGCCTGCTCCTTCTTGGAGACGTCGAGCCACAGCTTGACGAGCTTCAGCCCGCTCCCGGCCAGCATGGCCTCGAAGGTCGGCACGTCGCGCAGGAACTGCTCCTGCTCCTCCGGTGTGGAGAAGCCCATCACCCGCTCGACGCCGGCGCGGTTGTACCAGGAGCGGTTGAAGATCACCGTCTCGCCGGCGGCCGGCAGGTAGCGGACGTAGCG
>NZ_JAICYI010000022.1 GCF_025934275.1 Phenylobacterium sp. | reverse complement strand
AGGCCGCCGCGCCGCAGACCGCCGCCCAGCCCGAGCTCGCCACCGCCTAGCTCTGCGATTGCCGCTCTCCCAGCTTGGCTCTCATTCGTAGCGGAGGGCGCCCACCGGCTTTGCGCGGGAGACGTTGAGGGCGTGGACGAACACCGTGGCCCAGGCGATGACCAGGGCCCCCGCGCCGGCGGCGAGGAAGGTCCAGGGCGCCAGGCCGACGTGGTAGACGAACCCCGAGAGCCACCAGCGCATCACCAGGAAGGCGGCCGGCCAGGCGATCAGGTTGGCCCAGATCACCGGCTTGGTGAATTGCCACAGCAGCAGCTTCAGGATGTCGGCCGAACTCGCGCCCATGGCTTTGCGAACGCCGATCTCCTTGGTGCGCCGCTCGGTTGTGTAGGCCGAGAGCGCGAACAGGCCGAGCGCGCCGACGACGAGGGCGATGAGGCCGGCGATCGCCACAGTCGCGCCCTGGATGATGGTGTCGACATAGAGCCGCATGGTGAAGCGATCGACGAAGACCGGCAGGTAGGGCTTGCCCTGCCCCAGCCGTTTCCAGAGCCGCTCGATCGCGGGCATGGCGCTGGGCGCCTGCTTGCCGTCGAGCTTGACGGCGAGGGCGATGGAATCCGGCGGCACGTTGCGGCCGAGCACGAACGCCGTCGGATCGATCTTGGCGCGCATCGAGCCGAAGGTGAAATCCGGGACGACGCCCACGATCTGCGAGGACAGCAGCGGCGGAATGGTGAAGGTGGGCTTGCGCTGGGTGGAATCCCACATGCCGTGCCAGAGGAAGCTCTGGCCGATCGCTGCCTGCGGCGAGGCGAAACCCAGCCGGCGCACGGCGCTCTCGTTGATGACGACGGGGCCGTAGCTGTCCGGCCCGTTGGTCGGCGCGTCCGACGGGCGTGAGCGCTCGAAGAGCCGTCCCGCGATCGGCCGGATCGCGAACAGCTCGAACCAGCCGTAGTCGACAGAGGCCAACGCCAGGTCGTGCAGCCGCCCGTCGCGAATGACGGAATCGTGGCTGTTGGCGAGGTTGAGGGCGAAATCGCCGGAGCAGGCCGCCGCCTTCACGCCGCGGAGCTTCACGACCTCGTCGCGCATCGTCTCGATGCAGGGGCTGGAGAACAGCAGCAGGACCTGGTCCTTGTCGACCCGCATCCCCTCGTTGAGGGCGAAGCGCGTCTGGCGCGCGATCGTGCCTGCCACCAGGATCAGCACGACCAAGGCGGCGAACTGGGCCACCACCAGCATCTGGCGCACACGCCCGCCGCCCGCCGCCTGCACCGGTCCGCCCTTCAGCACCGCGGCGGGGCGGAAGCCCGACAGCACGAGCGAGGGATAGACCCCGGCCAGGAGCGCGGTGAGCGTGAGGGCGCCCACGACGGCCAGGCCGACCGAGGGGTCGTGAAGGTAGTCGAACTTCAGCTTCCGCTGCAGCAGGGCGTTGACGGCGGGCAGCAGAAGCTCGGCCAGCGACAGCGCCAGCACTGCGGCGGCCAGCACGTAGAGGAAGGCCTCGCCCATGAACTGGACGATTAGGTCCCGGCGACTGGCGCCGGCGGCCTTGCGGACGCCGACTTCGACAGCCCGGCGCGCGGCGCGGGCGGTCATCAGGGTGACGAAATTGATCGCCGCCACGGCCACGATCAGCACACCGATCGCCGCGATCGCCCAGATCACCGCGGGGTCCACCGGGCCGCGTGAATTGTAGGCCGGCGTGGTCGCCTTCATGAGGTGCAGCCGGGTGATCGGGACCAGGAAAGCGCGGCGCTGGATCTTGCCGCCGAACTGCAGCACCGAGAGCGGCAGGCTGCGGTCGAGGAACTGCTGGAGGCGCGGCTCCATGGTCTTGACCGACGCGCCGGGCTTGAGGCGGAAGTAGGTGCCGAGCGTGTTGGTCAGCGGCCCGTTGATCGCCTCGTACTGGCTGATCGGGCTGGCCGGCGACCTGGCCGAGGCGACGAGCTCGAACGGGAAGTGGGTGTTGGACGGGAGGTCCTCGATGACCGCGGTGACCCGCATCGGCTGGCCGTTGACCAGCAGGGTCCGGCCGATCGGCGCGTCGCTGGCGAAGTCCTTGCGGGCGATGGAGCGGGTGAGGACGATGGAATCCGGCGCATCGAGCGCGCTCGCCAGGTCGCCCGCCACGGTGGGCATCGGGACCACGCGGAAGAAGTCGGGATCGGCCCAGTAGAGGTTGAGCTCGGCCATCGTCCGGTCGCCGATGCGGACGGTGGGCGGGAAATAGGACGGCGTCAGCCGCGCGACATACTGGATCTCCGGGAAAGCGAGCTTGAGGGGCCTGGCCATCGCCATCGGCGTCGCCTGTTCGTCGAAAGTCGTCCCGCCCATGCTGATCAGCTGGGTGACCGTGTAGACGCGGTCGTGGCCCGGGATGAAGCGTTCGTAGGTGAGCTCGTCGCGGACGTAGAGGCCGATCAGCATGGCGGCGGCGAAGCCCACCGCCAGGCCGAAGATCGTCACCCCGGCGTAGAGCCGGTTGCGGACGAGGTTGCGGAGCGCGGCGGCCAGGTAGTTGCGAAGCACGTGCGTCCCCTCCCCGCTACTCGTACCTGAGCGCGCCCACCGGCTTGGCGCGGGCGACATTGAGGGCGTGCGCGAAGACCGTGGCCCAGGCGATCAGGAACCCGGCGGCGCCGGCCGCGGCGAAGGTCCAGGGCGCCTGGTCGACGCGGTAGACGAAGCTGGACAGCCACCAGCGCATCACCAGGAAGCCCACCGGCCAGGCGATCAGGTTGGCCCAGATCACCGGCTTGGTGAACTGCCACATCAGCAGCTTCAGGATGTCGGCGGCGCTCGCCCCCATCGCCTTGCGCACGCCGATCTCCTTGGTCCGCCGCTCGGCCGTGAAGGCCGAGAGCGCGAACAGGCCGAGGCAGGCGATGGAGATGGCGATCAGCGCGCAGACCGCGATAAACCCGCCCTGGATGATGTTGTCGATGTAGAGCCTGAGCACGAACAGGTCCGCGAAGTACTGCTGGACCGGCTGGCCGTGGGTGATCTTCGGCCACAGCTGGTCGATCCGACGGACCGTCGCCGCCTGGCGGAGTGGATCCAGCTTCACGTTGAGCGCCGCAGACGTCAGCACGTCGTTCTTCGGCGACACGTAGTAGAAGGTGGGCGGCACCCGCTCGCGAACCGACTCGAAGGTGATGTCGGGGATCACGCCGATGATGGCCGAAGACTGGTATGGCGCACCGACGTTATCGAGATTGTTGATCGAGAGCGTCGGATTGAAGTGCCAGGTCAGGAACTTGCCGACGGCGCCCTGCGGGGAGCGATAGCCCAGGGCGCGAACCGCCGCCTCATTGATCACCACCGGCGGGGCGACGCCACCCGTCCTGCCCCCGTCGTCGCCGGCCCGCTCGACCTGGAACAGCCGCCCGGACACGGGATGGACCCCGTAGAGCTCAAGGAATCCGAAGTCGACCGGAGAGTAGTTGACCATCACCGGATGGCCGTTCGCACGGACCATGTCGTTGGCATGATTGAGGCCGACCGAGTTCGGGGAGGAGCAGGCCGCCGCCTTGACGCCGGGCACCTGGCGAATCGCGTCGCGCAAGGTGTCGGTGCACGGCGAGGCGTAGAGCATCAGGATATTGTTCTTGTTGGTGTGGGTCGCGTCCTTCAGCGCAAAGACGGTCTGCCGGAAGATCGTGGCGGTTGAGAGCACCAGGATCACCAGGACGGCGAACTGGGCCACGACCAAGATTTCGCGAACGCGGCCCCCGCGGCCGCCCGCAGAGATGGGTCCGCCCTTCAGCACCGCCGCGGGCCGGAAGGCGGACAGCACGAAGGCCGGGTAGACCCCGGCGAGGAGTCCCGTGACCAAGGCCACGCCCAACATGGCCGCGAGCAGAGCCGGGTTCGACAGGTAGTCGAAGGCCATCTTCCGCTGCAGGGCGGCATTGACCGGGGGCAGCAGGAGCTCGGCGAGCGCGATCGCCAGCACAAGGGCGACGCCGACGTACATCATCGCCTCGCCCATGAACTGCAGCACGAGATCGCGACGGCCGGCGCCCAGAGCCTTGCGGACGCCCACCTCCATCGCGCGGCGAGCGGCGCGCGCCGTCATCAGGGTCACGAAGTTGATGGCGGCCACGACGACGATGAGCGCGCCGATGATGCCGATGCCGATCAGCACCTTCACGTCGGCCCCCGGTTTCGGATCGCCGCCGTCGGCGGGCTCGAGGTGAATGCGGTCGAGCGGCTTGAGCCGATAGACGAAGGTGGTCCCGCGGTCGTCGGGATTGATCTTCGCATACAGCGGCTGGAGCCGGTCGCGAACGAAGGTGCGAAATCCCGCGTCGACCGAAGCTGCCGAGGCGCCCGGCTTGAGGCGGACGAAAGTCTGATTGCCATTCGAGGAGTAGCCGGCCTTCTCGAGCTGCTTCAGCAGCGACTCCGGGGCGAGCGATGAGGCGAAGAACTCACCCACGAGGCTGCTGTTCGACGGCAGGTCCTCGATGACCGCCGTGACCCGCTTCGGATGGCCATCGACGAGCAACTGGCCGCCGAGCGGCGCATCCTGGCCGAAGTACCTGCGCGCCGCCGACCGGGTGAGCACCACCGAGTCGGGCCGGTCCAAGGCCGTCGCGGGATCTCCGGCCAACGCGGGGAGAGGCAGGACCTTGAAGAAATCCGGATCGACCCAGACGAAGCTGCGCTCGCTGATGCTGACGTCGCCGCGCCGGACCGAGGGAAAGCCCGCGCTGGCGTAGCGCGCGAGATACTGGATCTCCGGGAACCGGAGCTTCAGCTCGGCGCCGACGACGGCCGAAGTGTCGTCGAGCTTGAACGGCGGCTTGCCCGGCGCTGTGATCGTCTGGCTGACCAGGAACACCCGCTCGTGGCCGGGGATGAAGCGATCGTAGGTGAGCTCGTGGCGCAGGTAGAGGCCGATCAGGATCGCCGAGGCGAAGGCGACGGCCATGCCGGCGATCATCACCCCGCCGTAGAGCCGGTTGCGCGAGAGGTTGCGGAGCGCCGCGGCCAGGTAGTTGCGGAACATCGAAACCTCAGGCCGCCAGCAGGGTTTCGGAAACCACCCGGCCGTCGAGCAGCTTGACGGTGCGCTGGGCGACCGCGGCGTGGACCAGGCTGTGGGTGACCATGACGATGGTCACCCCGGCGGCCGCCGCCTCGGTGAGCAGGCGCATGACCTCCTCGCCGTTGGCGGTGTCGAGGTTGCCGGTGGGCTCGTCGGCGAGGATCAGCCGCGGAACGGAGACCAGGGCGCGGGCGACCGCGACGCGCTGTTGCTGGCCGCCCGAGAGCTGCTGCGGGCGATGCCGGGCGCGGTGGGCGATGCCGACCCGCTCCAGGGCCTCGGCCACCCGCCGGCGGCGCTCGCCGGCCGCGACGCCGCGGTAGAGCAGCGCCACCTCGACGTTCTCGGCGACGGTCAGGTCATCGATCAGGTTGAAACTCTGGAAGACGAAGCCGATGTGCTCGCGCCTGAGCTTGGTGAGCTCGGCCTCGGAGCGGCGGGCGACGTCCTCGCCGAAGAACCAGTAGGCGCCGCCGCTCGGGCTGTCCAAGAGGCCCAGCAGGTTGAGCAGGGTGGACTTGCCGCAGCCGGACGGGCCCATGACGGCGACGAATTCGCCGGGGTCGATCTGCAGCGAGACGCCGGCCAGCGCCAGGGTCTCGACCTCGGAGGTGCGATAGACCTTGGAGATATCCTCGAGCTTGAGCATGCGCCCCGTTCCCTTCAGTGAGTGATGATGACCTGGTCGATCTTGTCGTAGCCGGTGTAGTCCGAGGTGATCACCCGCTCGCCCGGCTTCAGGCCCGAGAGCACCTCGACCTGCTCGGCGTTGCGGCGGCCGATCCTGATCCGGCGCTTCAGCGCCTTGCGGCCGGAGCCGTCGAGGACCATCGCCCAATCGCCGCCCGAGCGCTCCAGGAACGGCCCCGCCGGCAGGATCAGCGCCTGGTGGTCGCCGCCCAGGGTGAGCCGTCCGTCGAGCGCCTCGCCCGACGTGACGTCGCCCGGCATCGGGCCCGTGAAGCCGAGCTCGGCCAGGAAGGTGGCGTCCTTGACCTGCGGATCGACGCGGATGACGCGCACCGGCAGCTCGCGGCCGTCGACCTCCACCTGGCCCGCCTCCCCCGGATGCACGCGGTCGAGGTAGAACTCGTCGACGCGGGCCTCGAGCTTGTAGCCGGTGGCGGGGACGATCTGGCCCAGGCGCTCGCCGCGGTTCTTGATCTCGCCGACGTCGAGATGCATGTCGGCCAGCTTGCCGGCCACCGGCGCCCGCAGCACCAGGTTGTCGAGCTTCGAGCGGGCGACGCCCAGGCTCTGCTGCAGGTTGGAAAGCTCCGCCTTGATCTGCGGCAGCTGGCGGCGGCGCAGCACCTCCTCCTCGCGGTTGATCGAGCTCTGCAGCGGCTGCAGGCGCAGATTGTGGTCCAGCTCGTCGTGGGTGGCGTAATACTGCTGGCGCGGGATGAAACCCTTGGCGTTCAGCACGTCGTAGCGGTTCGCGTCGCGGCTGAGACGGGTGATGTCGTAGTCGATCTGGGCGGCCGCCTTCTCGTTGGCGACGCGGGCGTCCTCCAGCTGCTTCTCGTAGGCCTGCAGCTGGGTGATGGACTCCGCGAGCCGGCCCTCGCGGTCGAGGACCTCCAGCTCCAGCTCGGTGTTGCGGAACCTGACCAGCGGCTGGCCGGCGCGGACCTCATCGCCCGCCTGGGCCAGCACCTGCTCCACCTGGCCGCCCTCCAGCGCATCGAGATAGACGATGTCCTTCGGGACGACCTTGGCGCGGAGCGCGACGAAATCGTGGAACACGCCCGGTTGCGCGGGCTCGATGGTGAGGCTCGCCGCCGGCGCCCTCAGGGAGGCGCGGGCGCCGACGGCGAGCGCGATCCCCAGAGCGACGACGACGGCCAGGCCGCCGGCCGCGGCGAGGCCGATGAGGGCGCGCGGGCGCCGCCATTTGGGCCGCTCCAGAGGTCGATCCATCAGCTGGGTCATGGCGACACCAGTATCCGGCGAGCGGGCGCATCCAGGAAATCGCAGGGATTCAGCGGGTTAGCCCCGCCACCGGCGGATGGGCGAAAGGCCGGTGTCCGGAAATGGACAGCGCCCCCTCGCCCGCAGGCCGCCGGAGGACGCAAACCGTTGAGCGGCTTGGCTTTTGGCGGCTCGGCCGGTCGGCCCTAGAGTCTGCAGCATGGGGCAGGCCCTCTCCTTCCTGGTGGTCGACGACGACGCCGATGTGCTGAAGGCGGCCGCCGCGACGCTGCAGCGCACCGGCGCGCGGCTCCATCTAATGGAGGCGCCTGCAGGGTTGGAATCCGGCGCAGCGGGATGGGACGCCGTCCTGCTGGACATGAACTTCGCCGCCGGCGCGCGCAGCGGCGCGGAAGGCTTCGATGCGCTGTCGCGCCTGCAGCAAGCCGACCCGGCGCTCTCGGTCGTGCTGATGACCACCTACGGCGGTGTGGCGCTGGCCGTCGAAGCGCTGAAGCGCGGGGCCGTGGACTTCGTGCTCAAGCCGTGGCGCAATGAGGCCCTCGTCGAGGCGATGGCCAACGCCGCCAAGCTCACGGCCAAGCGGCGGACCGGCGCGGATCTCAATCTCGACGAGCTGGAGCGACGGGCGATCCTGCGAGCGCTGGCGATCCACGACGGCAATGTCTCGCGCGCGGCCGCGGCGCTCGGACTCACGCGGCCGGCGCTCTACCGGCGCATGGAGCGGCATGGCCTCTAAGCCCCCGACCGGCGCGGCGGGCTTTGCGCTGGGCGCGAGCCTGCGGGCGATCGCCATCGGGCTGCTGGCGTTCGGCGCCTTCCTGACGCTGGAGCGGCGCCTCTGGGCGACGGCCGTGGTGCTCGTCGCGATCCTGGCGCTGGCGGCGCTCGACCTGATGCGCAGCATGCGCTCGGCCGACCGGACGCTGGCCCGCTTCATCGAGGGGCTTGCCGCGGAGGGGTACGAGCGGCCGGCGCCGCAGGCGGGGCTGCGGGAAACCGACCAGGCCATCGGCCGCGCGCTCGAGCGGCTGGCCGCCGCTCGGTCCGAGCGCCAGCGGCGGATCGACCATCTCGAAGCGCTGACCGACAATGTGGCGGCCGCCCTGCTGGTGCTGGACGACGCCGGCCAGGTGGTGAGCGCCAACCGCGCCGCGCGTCAGGGGCTCGGCGCCGGGATGGGCCCCCTCGCCGCCATCGCCGAGCTGCCGGCCGCTACCGCAGTTAGGCTGCGCAGCCTGCCGGCGGGGGCCCGCGAGATCGTGCGGCTGGCGGACGGACGCGCCATGCTGGCGCAGGGCGCGAGCTTCGCCGCGGAGGGCCGCAGGCTCACGCTGCTCTCGCTGCAGAGCCTCTCCGGCGAGCTGGATGCGGTCGAGCTGAAGGCCTGGCAGGACCTGGTGCGCGTGCTGGCGCACGAGATGATGAACTCGCTGACGCCGATCTGCGCCCTTTCCGAGAGCCTCGGCGAGCGGCTGCGGGCGCCGAAGGCCGACCGGCCCGCCATCGCCCACGACCTGGAGATCATTGGCCGCCGCAGCGAGGGCCTGATGCACTTCGTCGACCGTTACCGGCGGCTCACCGACATGCCGGCGCCCGAGCCGGAGACGATCCGCGCTGCCGAGCTCGCCGACCGCCTGGATCGGCTGATGCGGCCGATGATGGCCGAGGCGGGCGTCGACTACGCCAGCGTGGTGACGCCCAAGAGCCTCAGGCTCACGGCCGATCCCGAGCTCCTCGATCAGGCGCTGATCAACCTGCTGAAGAACGCCCTCGAGGCGGTGCGCGGGCTGCCCGGGGCGGCGGTGCGGCTGGGCGCCCGGCTCGACGAGGATCGCGTGGCGCTGGTGGTCGAGGACAACGGGCCCGGCCTGCCGGCCGGCGATCCCGAAGCCGTGTTCGTGCCGTTCTTCTCGACCAAGGTCGGCGGCTCCGGCGTCGGCCTGACGCTGGCGCGGCAGGTCGCCCTGGCGCATGGCGGACGCCTGGAGCACCAGGGTCGCGCCGGCGGCGGGGCCGTGTTCCGGCTCGTGCTGCCCAATGTCTGATCCGCTCGTTCCCGGGGAGCGGGGAATCCAAGCCGAATTCGTTTCAGATCGCGAGGCCGCTGGGTCCCCGCCTTCGCGGGGACAAGCGGGAGTCAGGAATTCGCGGGCCAGGCGCGGGTGATCTCTAGGCCGGGCATCGAGCCCTCGGCGCGCCAATCCTCGAGCACCTTCACGAAGGCGACCGGTCCGGCGCCATAGGAGCCGTTGCGGGAGCTGATCGCCCGTACGTTGCCCTCGTTGTTGTAGTAGCCCGGGGTGCATTCCTCCAGGAACGCCTGACGCATGATGGCGAGCTTGACTATCGTCTCGACCCAGGCGTCCTCGGCCTCCTGCGAGGCTTCGACTGCGCTGATCCCCTCCTTGTGGCAGCGGCCCAGGATGTAGCCCAGGTGCTTGGACTGCTCGTTGATCATGTGCGGGAAGTTGGCCGAGAAGCCCGACTGGGTGTTGGAGATGATGAAGCAGTTGGGGAAGCCGCGGCTGTGCAGCCCGTGCAGCGTCGAGGCGCCGTTCCGCCATTTCTCAGTGAGCGTGATCCCGCCCCGGCCGAAGACCTCGTAGCCGGAGCGGCGGGTGTAGTCGGTGCCGACCTCGAAGCCGGTGGCGTAGATCAGGCAGTCGAGCTCGTATTCGACCCCGTTTGCGACCACGCCCTTCTCGGTGATCCGCTCGACGCCCTGCCCGGCCGTGTCGACGAGCGTGACGTTGGGTCGGTTGAAGGCGTCGAGGTACTCGTCGTGGAAGCAGGGCCGCTTGCAGAACTGGTTGTAATAGGGCTTTAGCGCCTCGGCCGTGGCCTTGTCCTTGACGACCGCGTCAACACGGGCGCGCACCTGCTCCATCTTCTTGAAGTCGGCGAGCTGCATCAGCGAGGCGGGATCCTCCACCGTCTCGCCGGCCTGCGCCTTCTTGCGGGCCAGCAGCAGGATGTTGCCGATGATGTCGGTCCAGCCGTCGGCGACAAGGTCCTCGTCTGCGAAGCCGCCGGAGACCAGGATGTTGAAGTTGTCCATCCTGGCCTGCTGCCAGCCGGGCTGCAGCGATCGCGCCCACTCCGGATCGGTCGGCCGGTTGTTGCGCACGTCGATCGAGGACGGCGTCCGCTGGAACACGAACAGCTGCTTGGCGCCCTCCGCCAGATGCGGCACGCACTGCACGGCCGTGGCCCCGGTGCCGATGATGCCCACCACCTTGTCCTTCAGGCCGGTGAGCCCGCCGTCCGACGCCCCGCCGGTATAGCCGTAGTCCCAGCGGCTGGTGTGGAAGGAATGGCCCTTGAAGCTCTCGATGCCGGGAATGCCCGGCAGCTTCGGACGATGAAGGGGTCCGTTGGCCATCACCACGAAGCGGGCCTTCATGGCGTCGCCGCGGTTGGTCTCGATGATCCAGCGCCCGAGCGCCTCGTCCCAGCGCAGGGCCGTCACCTCGGTCTGGAAACAGGCGTTGCGGTAGAGGTCGAACTTCTCGGCCATGGCGCGCGAGTGGCGCAGGATCTCCGGCGCACAGGAGTACTTCTCCACCGGCACGTAGCCGACTTCCTCCAGCAGCGGCAGGTAGACGTAGCTCTCGATGTCGCAGGCTGCGCCGGGGTAGCGGTTCCAGTACCAGGTGCCGCCGAAGTCGCCACCTTTCTCGATCAGCCGGATATCCTCGATCCCCGCCTCGCGCAGGCGCGCGCCCACCAGCAGTCCGCCGAAGCCGCCGCCGATCACCGCCACTTCCACCTCGTCGGTCAGCGGCGCACGGGAGAAGCCCGGCTCGACGTAAGGGTCGTCCAGGTAGTGGGCGAAGCGGCCGGCGATCTCCACGTACTGGGAGTTGCCGTCGGCGCGCAGCCGCTTGTCGCGTTCGGCTCTGTACTTGGCCTTGAGCGCGTCAGGATCGAAGCCGAGCTCTTCGGCAGTGTCGGTCTTCGGCGCGGCGTCGTCAGCCATCGGCATACCCTTCGTTCAAGCGCCAGCCTGCCGATTCAAACGCCCGTTCGCAAGCCTGACGCCGGGTAACTAGGCGTGCGGCGGATAGGGATGCCGCGCGCCGCTCGGATCCTCCACTTCGCCGCCGCCGAGATAGCCCGGGCCGATCGGGACCTTGCCGTGGCCGCCGGGGATGTCGAGGACGTAGGTCGGCTGGCAGAGGCCGGAGAGCCGCCCGCGGAGGGCCTTCATCAGACGCTGGCCATCCCGGATCGAGCCGCGGAAATGGCCGGTGCCCGGCGCGAGATCGGCATGGTGCAGGTAGTAGGGCTTGACCCGCGCCTCGACCATGCCGCGGAACAGCGCCTCGAGGGTGGCCGGATCGTCGTTGACGCCGCGCAGCAGGACGGTCTGGCCAAGCATGGGGAGGCCGGCGTCCACCAGCCGCCCGCACGCGCCGCGGGCGGCGGGCGTCAGCTCGCGCGGATGGTCGGCATGGAGAGCGACGTAGACGGTCTTGGACGAGGCCTTCAGCGCCGCGACCAAGGCGGGCGTGATGCGGGCCGGATCGACCGCCGGCACGCGGGTGTGAAAGCGGACGATCCTCACGTGCTCGACCGCCTCGATCCGCGCCATAAGGCCACGGATTCGCCGTGGCGAGAGGATGAACGGATCCCCGCCGGTGACGATCACTTCCCAGACCTCTGGATGCGCCGCGATGTAGGCGATGGCCGCGTCGAGCTGCGCCGGCGAAAGCGGGCGCAGGCCTTCTGGGCCCACCATCTCGCGCCGGAAGCAGAAGCGGCAGTAGACGGCGCAGGCGTGGTTGGGCTTCAGCAACACGCGATCCGGATAGCGGTGGACGATGCCGGCCACCGGCGAATGGACCTCGTCGCCGATCGGATCGGCGGACTCCTCTGGGGCGTTGACGAGTTCGGCGGACGTCGGCGCGAACTGGCGGGCGATCGGATCGGCGGGATCGGCCGGGTCGACCAGCTCGGCCATGGCCGGCGTGATCGCCACGGCGTAGCGGGCGGCCACGCGATCGAGCGCCGGAAGGTCCGCCGGGTCGGCGAGCCCGGCGTCGGCCAGCGCCCGGGGGGTGCGGAGGGTCTGGACGGTCATGCCGGCCATATGGCGCCCCGTCCGGAGCGCGTCACGGACTTCTGAGCCGCAGGGCGGCGCCGAGCGGCCGTCTCGCGAGTTGACGCAGGCGAGACCTATCGGAGGCAACAGCCATGCGTCACCAGTCTTTGGAGCAGATCCTCAGCCAAGCCCGCGTCGTCGAGGCCGGCCCGACCCTCAGCCGCCACGAGCGCCTGCTGCGATGGGCCCAGGTGCTGCAGGCCGCCGAGGCGCGATTGCTCCAGCCGCTGAGGTTCGTGGAGTTCTATGCGCCGGCCGCCCGCGCCCGGCTGCGCGGCGAGCAGACGCCGCTGGCGCTCGCCTTCGCCGATCCGGTGCTGCGCGGCGCCGGCCTGAGCGGCGACACGCTCGGCGAGGCGCAGGCTTTCTTCGGCCTCAACGACGAGGACACCCACTTCCTGCTCTGCGACTGCCACTGGCGCGGGCGGATGACCGGCGGGCGCGCCGCTCGGCGCGTACGCGCGGTGGCGAATCCCCATCTTCTCAACCGCTTGTGGATGTCTTTTCAGCGCGATTAGGAGCCAGGCCACGGGATTGCTCGATGCAATGCTCGGCGGCGGTCAGCCGCGGCGCGGCAGCCGGCCCCGAACGCCTGAGGGGTTTCGCGCCTCGTCCGGATCATGTTGAGGTGCCCGAGGGAGACCACGGGCGCGCCATGAAGACCTTTCGCATCGGTGTCATCGGGCTTGGCCAGCGCATCGGCCATGTGCTGTCGGCGATGCAGGAGATGGGCGGGAGCCTCCAGCTGTCAGCCTACGTCGACGCCGCCCCAGTCGGCGCGCCGGTGCTGGAACAGGCGGTCATCCCTCTCGGCCGCCCTTGCGCCGATCCCGACCAGCTGTTCGCCCACGGCCCCTACGACCTGGTGATGGTCGGCTCGCCCAACCACCTGCACTTCGCGCACGTCAATCGCGCCCTGGACGCCGGCTTTCCGGTCTTCGCCGAGAAGCCCCTCGTGCGCACCGAAGCCGAGACGCTGGCGCTCGCCGGGCGGCTCGCGGGCGGCAGGACCCCGCCCCTTTTCGTCGGCCTGGTCATGCGCTCGATGCCGATCGTCAAGGCGGTGATCGCCCGGGTCGAGTCCGGCGAACTGGGCGAGATCGTCTCCATCGACGCCACCGAGCACCTGCCGCCCGAGCACGGCGGGTACCTGGCCCGCAACTGGCGGCGCAAGGCGGAGTGGGGCGGCTCCTACCTGCTCGACAAGGTCTGCCACGACTTCGATATCTTCGGCCGGATCGCGGGCGCGCGGCCCGCCAGGGTGGCGAGCTTCGGCGGGCGACGGATATTCACGGCCGAACGGACCGAGCGGCCGCGCCGCTACGACACCGGCGAGGAGGCCTTCGTGCAGCGCGACGCCGGCTGGATGGCGGCCAACGATCCATTCCACTCGGACATGGACGTCACCGATCACCAGACCGCGATGGTGGAATACGACAATCAGGTGCGCCTCACCTTCCACGCCAACAGTTGCGTCGCGCTGCCGGAGCGGCGCTGGTACGTGGCCGGGACCGAGGGGACGCTGATCGCCGACCTCGTCCGCAACAAGCTGATGGTCCGCCGGGTGCTCTCACGGAAGAAGCCCGAGCGGATCGAGTACGGCGGGCTCACCGCCGACGCCCACAACGGGGCCGACCAGGCCATGGCGCTCGACCTGATGGCGACAATGGAGCGGGGCGTCCCCTTCCCGGTCTCGCCGTTCGAATCGCTGGAAGCCGGACTGACCGTGATGGCCATCGATCGGGCGATGGCGCTCGGCGAGATGCTCGACTGCGCGCCTATGTGGGCGGCCTACGACGAGGCGCGGGCGCCCGCGAAGCCGCCGGTGAAGGCGTAGGTCTGCTTCTCCCCTCAGGAAACAAGGTGGCTAAGGGACGGGCGTCCAGAGGACCTGTTCGATCCGGCTCGCGCCCGCGGCGAGCATGACGAGGCGGTCGAAGCCGAGCGCGCCGCCGCTGGCCGGCGGCATGAACTCGAGCGCGGCGAGGAAGTCCTCGTCGATCGGATAGGCCTCGCCGTAGACGCGGGCCTTCTCCGCCATCTCGGCTTCGAAGCGGCGGCGCTGCTCGGCGGGGTCGGTGAGCTCGGCGAAGCAGTTGGCGAGCTCGACGCCGCAGGAATAGAGCTCGAAGCGCTCGGCGACGCGGGGATCGCCGGGCTTGGGACGCGCCAGGGCGGCCTCAGCGATTGGGTAGTCGCGGAGGACCGTGGCGCGGCCCTGCCCCAGGTTTGGCTCGATCTTCTCGACGAGCACCCGACTGAAGACGTCGGACCAGGTGTCGTCGGACGCGACGCGGAGGCCCGCGGCTCGCGCGGCGCCCGGAAGGTCGCGATCGAAGAGGTCGAGGCCGGCGTAGCGCCGGAACGCCTCCGCCACAGTGATCCGCTCAGGTTCAACAACCGGATCAGCGGCTTGGCCGTGGAAGCTCAGTTCCCGCACGCCCGCCGCCTCGGCCGCAAGGCGAAGCAGCGCGGCGCAGTCCTGCATGATCGCCTCGTACGGAGCGCCGGCCCGATACCATTCGAGCAGCGTGAACTCGGGATGGTGCAGCGGACCGCGCTCGCGATTGCGCCAGACGTGGCCGAGGCTGACGATCTTCGCCTCGCCGGCGGCCAGCAGCTTCTTGCAGGCGAACTCCGGCGAGGTGTGCAGATAGAGCCGCTGCCGGGCGCCGTCGGGGCCGATCGTCTCCGTCGCGAGGGCGTGCAGGTGCGCCTCATTGCCGGGCGAGACGGCGAGCGCCGCCGGATCCACCTCGACAAAGCCCTGGCTGTCGAACCAGCGCCGCACGGCCGCGGCGATGCGGCTGCGCGCCGCCAGGAACGGCCGCCGATCGGCGTGGCGGTCGGGCCGCCACCAGGCGGATGGGACAGGCTCTCTCAAGCGGGTGCGACCGGCGAAGGGCTGGCGATTTCGGCGAGGATCGCTATAGGGGCGCGTCCGGCATTTGATCAGCGGAATCGCGCGCACGCCAGAGGCGCGGGCCGCCTGCGCATCGAGGAATTCACGTGAAGGTTCAAGCCAGCTCCCTCCGCAAGGGCAATGTGGTCGATCTCGACGGCAAGCTCTACGTCGTCCTGCAGGCCCAGAACATCCACCCCGGCAAGGGGACGCCGGTCACCCAGCTCGACATGCGGCGTATCTCCGACGGGGTGAAGATCTCCGAGCGCTATCGCACCACCGAGACCGTCGAGCGCGCCACGGTGGACGAGCGGGAGTACACGTTCCTTTATTCCGACGGCGAAGGGTTCCACTTCATGAACCCGGAGACCTACGACCAGCTGGTCGCCTCGCCGGATATCGTGGGCGACGCGCGGTTCTACCTGCAGGACGGGATGAACGTGCACCTCTCGACGCACGAGGGCGTGCCGATCGCCATCGAGCTGCCAAGGCTGGCGACCTTCGAGGTGGTCGAGACCGAGCCCTCGGTGAAGGGCCAGACCGCGTCCTCCTCGTACAAGCCCGCCGTGCTCTCGAACGGCCTGCGCACCATGATCCCGCCCTACATCGGCGTCGGGACCAAGATCGTCGTGCTCACCGAGGACGGCTCCTACCAGGAGCGGGCGAAGGACTGACCCCGGCAGATTCCACCGCTCATTCTTGGCCGACTGCCTCGCCGAACGAGGCTGTGGTAGAGTGGTGGCCGGGCGGCGTGCGGCGGGGTTCCTCAATGGATCAGGTGGCGCGAAGCCTGCTGTCGCCGGGCCGCATCGATCGGCCCGCGAGGCGGACTTCACGCTCGGCGCCCTGCAAGTCCGCCCGTCGCGACGTGAACTCCTAGGCGACGGCGAGCGGCGCCTGCTGCAACGCCGCGTGATGCAGGTGCTGGTGGCGCTGGCCCATCCGACCTCCGAGGTGGTGTCGCACGACGAGCTCATTCTCCGCTGCTGGGGCGGGCTGTCGGTGAGCGAGGACGCCATCGGCCGCTGCATAGGCCAGCTCCGCTGCCTGGCGGCGCAGTGGTCGGAACCGCCCTTCGAGATCGAGACCATCGCCGGCGTCGGCTACCGGCTGTCCATCTCGCCCGAGCGGCCCTCGTTAGACGTGGTCGCGCGGCGACGCGCCTCCCCCATCGGCTGGATCGCGCTCATCGTCGGGCTGGTCGCCGGCGTGCTGATCTTCGCCGGCGTCTGGGCGGCGCGTGCTTGGATCTCCCGGCCGGCGCCGCTCGCCACACCGGTTGTCATGGTGCGGGAGCTGGGCGTGATCGGCGACGATCCCGCCTTGAGACCATTTGCGGCGCGCGCGGGCGACTCGATCGCCAGCTTCCTCGGCGATTCCGAGGTGCGGGTGGTCTCCGAGCCTGCGACGCGCGGCGCACCGAATGTCCAGCTGGCGTTCAACGGATCTGTGTCGAGCGAAGGCGATCAACTCCGCCTGCATTTGTTCCTCGAAGACATGCGCTCGGGCACCACCCTGTGGAGCCGGGATTTCGTCGGGCCGAGAACGCGAAGCGACGCCTTGATCGATGAAGCCAAGGGCGGCGCCATGGAAACGATGAATCTCGTCCGCGCAACCTATGGCCAATCCGGGCCGACCCTGGATCCCGAGACCATGCTGCTGGAGATCCGCGGCGGCGAAGACACCGTGGTGCCGACCTTCGCCAACTTCAACGACGCCTTGCGACCCTACGAGCAGGCCCTCGCGCGAAGGCCCGACTCCGGCGTGCTGCGCGCCGCCTACGCCAATGCGCTCGCCACCGCCGCGCTCAACGGGCCGCCGACCGATCGCCCCAGCCTGTTCAGGCGCGCCCGCCTGGAAGCGGAACGGACGATACGCGAGCACCCGGAGCAGTCGGGCGTGGCCTATCTCGCCGAACTCGTCATGGCTCAGGCGGAGTCGCCGCGCGATTGGGTCGGGGCCGAGGCCAGGCTCGATGCAGCGCTTAAGGCTGCGCCAGAGGATGCCTTCCTCTACGCCGACAAGTGCCGATTCCTCGTGCTCATGGGGCGCGCCCGCGACAGCTTCTACTATTGCCAGCGCGCCCTGTCGCTCAGGCCGCACACGGGGAAATTCCTGCTGAGCTACGCGATGGCGTTGGACATGCAGGGCGATTTCCCGCAGGTGGCCGACCAGTTGCTCGACGAGGCCGCAGCGCTCTACCCCGGTCTTCTGGACGTTCGCGCTATCGCTTCGCCAGGCAGGCCTTCGCCGGCTCGCCGGACCAGGCGCTGGCCCTACTGCATGATCCTTCGACGACCCCGCCGGTGATGCCCGAGGATTTTTCGGCGGTGGAGCTGCTGGAGAAGGCGCGCAGGACCGGCGCATCCGCTGACGCCGTCGCCGCCCTGACCGCGATGCGAAGGGCGGACGAGCACCAACCGCTGGATGATTTCCGGGTCTTCCCGATGGCCGAGGGGCGGCTCGACAACGCCTTTGCCCAGCCGGACACCAAGGGTATGGAGCAGAAGGAGCCGGAGCTGCTCACCTTAGCATTCACCGCGCCGATCCGCCGCGACCCTCGCTTCTGGCCGATCGCCGCGAGGGCGGGCCTTGTCCGATATTGGCGGACGACTAACAAGTGGCCGGACTTCTGCAGCGACCCGAGCTATCCCCTCGACTGCCGTGCGCAGGCCCGGCGCGTGCTCTCGACCAAGGAGCGCTAGTCGAACCGAAGAACATCTGCGCCTGCTGGCCGGCGGGCTTGCCTGGAGGACGCCATGAGCGAGGTCATCGAGGTCGAGGGTTTCGTCGCCGCAGGGCTGGAGTCCGTGCGCGCGGCCTTCGCCGCCAATCTGGCGAACGGCGAGGACGTGGGGGCCGCGTTCTGCGCGACCAAGGACGGCGAGGTGGTCGTCGACCTCTGGGGCGGTTGGGCCGACGAGGCCCGCACGCGCCCCTGGGTCCGGGAGACCATCGTCAACGTCTATTCCACGACCAAGACCATGACCGCGCTCACCGCGCTGATGATCGCCGACCGCGGCGAGCTCGACTTCGACGCTCCGGTCGCCCGCTATTGGCCGGAGTTCGCGGCCGCGGGGAAGGCCGACGTGAAGGTCAGACACCTGATGAGTCACTCGGCGGGCCTTTCCGGCTGGCGCGAGACGATCACCAAGCAGGACCTCTACGACTGGGAGAAGGCCACCTCCTTGCTGGCCGCCCAGGCGCCGTTCTGGGAGCCGGGGACCGCGCCGGGCTATCATGCTATGACCCAGGGATACCTGGTGGGCGAGGTGATCCGGCGGATCACCGGCAAGACGGTGGGCGCGGTGTTCCGCGACGAGATTGCGGAGCCGCTGGGCGCCGACTTCCACATCGGCCTGCCGGCGTCCGAGGACGCGCGCGTCGCCGACCTGATCCCGCCGCCTCCTGGCACGGCGGTGGGCGAAGCCGGCGGCGAGACCGAGCTGCAGGCCAACATGTCCCACAACCCCGGCGTGGACGTGATGGAGACGCGCAAGCGCGCCTGGCGCGGCGCCGAGATCCCGGCGGCCGGCGGCACGGGCAATGCGCGCTCCATCGCGCAAGTCCACGCGATCCTGGCCAACGGCGGCGTCGCGAACGGCCGGCGCTTCATGTCGGAGGCGGGCTGCCGCAAGGCTCTGGAGCTGCAGATCGAGGGCGACGACCTGATCCTGGGGCGGCCCGTGCGGTACGGGATGGGCTTCGGCCTGGCGGGCGGCATGGTCCCCCTGCCCAACCGGAACAGCATCTTCTGGGGCGGCTATGGCGGCTCGCTGGCGATCATCGACATGGATGCACGCACGACCTTCGGCTACGCCATGAACAAGATGGCGCCCACGACTACCGGCGACATGCGCGCCCTGGGCCTCGCCATGGCCATGTGGCAGGCCCTGGGGATCGTCTGAGCGCGGCTTGACCGCGGGCAAGCCTCCGCCTACCTAGCGCGCCATGATCGGACGGCGTCCCCGCTTCGGCCGCTATTACCGCCTGCCCTGACGCAGGCGCCCGATCCTACGCGCCTGCCCACTCGGCCGGCGCAGACTTCAGGCATCACCCGACGCGCCGGCCTCCTCAACCCAAGGAGACCGCCATGCTTCTCGATAAGTCCGCATCCGCCGTGCTAGAGCCCGGCCAGCGAAGTCCCGAGCCGCCCCCGATGTCCGAGCAACCGTTCAAGTCCGAATTGCTCAAGACGCTGCAGGCGCGCGGCTACATCCACCAGATCACCCACCCGGCGGAGCTGGACGCGGCCGCCGCAGCGGGGCCGGTCACCGCCTACATCGGCTTCGACGCCACCGCGCCGTCGCTGCATGTGGGCCACCTGTTCTCGATCATGACCCTGCGCCGCCTGCAGCAGAGCGGCCACAAGCCGATCGTGCTGATGGGCGGCGGCACGACCAAGGTCGGCGATCCCACCGACAAGGACCAGCAGCGGCCGCTGCTCGACGACGAGCAGATCGCGACCAACATCGCATCGATCAAGGGCACGTTCGAGCGGTTCCTGACGTTCGGCGACGGCCCGACCGACGCGGTGATGGTGAACAACGCCGACTGGCTGGACCGCTTCGGCTACGTCGCGTTCCTGCGCGAGTTCGGCGTGCACTTCACCATCAATCGGATGCTGAGCTTCGAGAGCGTCAAGCTGCGCCTCGAGCGCGAGCAGCCGATGACCTTCCTCGAGTTCAACTACATGCTGATGCAGTCGGTGGACTTCCTGGAGTTGGAGCGACGGCTGGGCTGCCTCCTGCAGATGGGCGGCTCCGACCAGTGGGGGAACATCGTCAACGGCGTCGAGCTGATCCGCCGGGTCGACCAGAAGCCGGCGTTCGGGCTCACCACGCCGCTGCTCGCGACGGCGTCGGGCCAGAAGATGGGCAAGACCGTGGGTGGGGCGATCTGGCTGAACGCCGAGCTTCGCAGCGCGTACGACTACTGGCAGTTCTGGCGAAACACCGAGGATGCGGACGTCGGCCGCTTCCTGCGCCTGTTCACCGATCTGCCGCTGGAAGAGATCGCCAGGCTGGAGAGCTTGTCGGGCGCGGAGATCAACGAGGCCAAGAAGGTGCTGGCGGGCGCGGCCACGCGCTTGCTGCATGGCGCGCAAGCCGCCGAGACCGCGGCCAGGGCCGCCGAAGCGGCCTTCGAGCAGGGCCGGCTGTCGAGCGACCTGCCGACCGTGGAGGTGAACGCCGCCGAGCTCGAAGCCGGCGTCATGCTGGCCGCGCTTGCGCAGGCGGCGGGCCTGACGGCCTCGCGGGGCGAAGCGCGCCGCCTGGCCCAGGGCGGCGGGCTGCGGGTCAACGACCAGCCCGAGCCCGACGCCAACCGCACCGTGACGAGCGCCGACCTGGTGGACGGGGTCGTCAAGCTCGCGGCGGGGAAGAAGAAGATCGTGCTGGTGAGGCCGGTGTGAGGAGTGGTGAGATGGCGGTGACAGAAGGTTCCAGGGCGCCGGACTTCACGCTGGAGACGCCGGATGGGCCGGTGAAGCTCGCCGACTTCGCCGGCCGAACTCTGGTGCTCTACTTCTATCCGAAGGACGACACGACCGGCTGCACCAACGAAGCCAAGGCGTTCAGCGGGCTTGCGCCTGAATTCTCCGGGGCGGGCGCGACGGTGGTCGGAGTCTCGAAGGACAGCGTGGCCGCCCACAGGAAGTTCGCCGACAAGTACGGGCTGCAGGTGAAGCTCGCATCAGATCCCACGGGCGAGACCGTCGAGCGGTACGGCTCTTGGGCGGAGAAGAGCCTCTACGGCCGCAAGTACATGGGCATCGACCGCTCGACCTTCCTGATCGAAGACGGCGTGGTGAGGCGGCTCTGGCGCAAGGTGAGGGTCCCCGGCCACGCCGAGCAGGTGCTTGAGGCGGTGAAAGCGCGCTAGCCGAAGGGTTTCGACTCACCGCAACATTATAGATTCGGCTGCGGCGTTAACTAAACTTGCGCGCTCGCCGGAAGTCCGTTTCTATCGCCGCCATCGGGGCCGGGGGCCATCGGCGGCATGAGAGAACGGCTGGCGCGACTTCGCCGCACGCTCGAGGCGCTGTTTCCGGAACGCCACCTCTACGTGCGCTCAGGCGGCCGGATGCGGGCCTATGTGCTGAGCCCGCGAAGGCAGATGCTGGCCGCTTCGGGCATCGCCGCGACGGCGCTGTGGACGGGGGTGGCGAGCGCCGCCCTGCTGCTCCATGCCCTGTCGGGCAGCTTCGCCGACCGGGAGGTCGCCCGCACCCAGGCCCGGCTCCGCTCTTCCGTCGCTGAACTGAACGCGGAGGGCGCGACCTCCAACCAGCTCGCCGCCAGTCTCGAGAAGCGGCACGCCGCGCTCGCGATGCTGCTCACCGGATTGAACGACGCGCCCGGGGCGGCCCAGACGCTCATACCGATCATCGGCCAGGGCCTGGCGGGCCAGGACGTCAGCCCCGCCGAGCGAATGCAGAAGCTCGAGCTCGGCCAGCAGCAGCTGCTGGACGCGGCCGATTCCTACGCCCGGAGCCGGGCGGACCGGCTGCGGCTCGCCTTTCACCTGACCGGCGTCGCGCCCGACGCATACCTGCCCAAGGCGGGCGGCCTCGGGGGACCGCTCGTCGAGCCGAAGGATCCCGGCGCCCTGGCCGCCCTGCTCGGCGTCGACGCCGACTTCGCCGGGCGCGTCCAGCATGCGGAGCACGACCTGTGGGACGCCCGCGAGCTCGCCCAGGCGGCGCAGGCGCTGCCGCTTGCGCCGCCGACGGCCGAACCGGCGCGCTCCTCCGGGTTCGGCGTGCGGATCGATCCCTTCACCCACCGGCCGGCGTTTCATACCGGCCTCGATTTTCCAGGCGGGCGGATGACTCCGGTGTACGCGACCGGGCCGGGCGTGGTGGCCTACATCGGCCCGCGCTCCGGCTACGGCAAGGTGGTGGAGGTTGACCACGGCGGCGGCCTGAAGACCCGCTACGCCCACCTGCAGACCATTGCGGTGCATGCAGGCGAGCCGGTCGCCCCCGGCGAGCGGCTGGGCGGCATGGGCTCGACCGGCCGCTCCACCGGGCCCCACCTGCACTACGAGGTGTGGCTGAACGGCCGGCCGGTGAACCCGGAACGGTTCCTGAAGGCCGGCGCCTATGTGAACGCCGCGGGTTAGGCGCCGACCTAAGCCTCCACCGTCGAGCCGCGGGTCGCCCCGACGCGCTGGGCCAGGGCGGCGCCCATGAAGCGGTCGAGGTCGCCATCCAAAACCCCTTGTGTGTCCGAGGTTTCGACGTCCGTCCTCAAGTCCTTGACCATCTGGTAGGGCTGCAGCACGTAGGAGCGGATCTGGTGTCCCCAACCGATGTCGGTTTTCTGCTCCTCGATGGCGGCCTGCGCCGCCTCGCGCTTCTCCAGCTCCAACTCGTAGAGCCGAGCCTTCAGCATCTTCCAGGCGCGATCGCGGTTCTGGTGCTGGGAGCGCTCCGACTGGCACGCGACCGCGATTCCGGTCGGGAGGTGCGTCAGGCGCACGGCGCTGTCGGTCTTGTTGATGTGCTGCCCGCCGGCGCCCGAGGCGCGGTAGGTGTCCGTGCGCACGTCCGCCGGGTTGATCTCGATCTCGATGGTGTCGTCGACCACCGGATAGACCCAGACGGAGGCGAAGGAGGTGTGGCGGCGCTGGTTGGAATCGAACGGTGAGATGCGCACCAGACGGTGGACGCCGGCCTCGGTCTTCAGCCAGCCGTAGGCGTTCTCGCCCTTCACCTGCACCGTCGCCGACTTGACGCCGGCGGTTTCTCCGCCGGTCTCCTCGATGACGTCGACGCTCATCCCGTGCGCCTGGGCCCAGCGGGTGTACATGCGAAGCAGCATCAGCGCCCAATCGTTGGACTCCGTGCCGCCGGCGCCGGAATTGATCTCCACGTAGGCGTCGTTGGCGTCGGCCTCGCCGGAGAGCAGCGCCTCGAGCTCGGCCCGAGCGGCGCGCTCCTTGAGGCTCTTGAGCTGGGCCCGCGCCTCATCGAGCGAGACCTCGTCGGCTTCCTCGTCGGCCAGCTCGGCGTAGCCCACCGCGTCGGCGAGGTCGCGTTCGAGGCTGTTCACCGCCTCCACCTGGGCCGCCAGGCGGTTGCGCTCGCGCATGATCGACTGCGCCAGGCTGGCGTCGTTCCACAGGCTCGGGTCCTCGACCCGGGCGTTCAGCTCGTCCAGCCGGCGGAGCGCGGGCTCCCAGTCAAAGTCGCCTCCTGAGCAGGTCGATCGCCTGCTCGATGTCGGCCTTGGCGGCCTCGACATCCGCTCTCATGGAACGCTCCGTTTCACGCGTGGGCGGGCGAGATAGCCTCTCCGCCATGTCAGTACAATCCGGTGACGTCGTCGGGCTTCTTGGGCTTGGGCGGCGTCTGGCCCGGGTTGATCACCGCCGGCGGGGTGATCGGCAGCTGGTTGTAGGGGATCGGCCCGAGCGGCCGCCCGTTGCCGACCGGCGTCTCGGCGACGCGCGGCTCCGTGCCGGGACGGAACGCCTCGCGGATGCCGCGGATCATCGCGAACTTGGCGTTCTTGGGCGCCGCGAAGTCATCCGGCGGCTCGCTCTTGAGCGCCTCCTTCATGAAATCGATGAAGATCGGCACGGCGTCGACCGCCCCGGTCTCGTTGTCGCCCAGGCTGCGATTGTCGTCGAAGCCCACGAAGATCCCCACCACCAGCTTGGGCGAGAAGCCCATGAACCAGGCCGAGCGGTACTCGTTTGTCGTGCCGGTCTTGCCGCCGAGCGGGCGGCCGAGCGAGGAGGCCTGGGCGGCGGTGCCGCGCTGGACCACGCCTTCCAGCATCGAGGTGATCTGGTAGGCGGTGATCGGATCCATCAGCTGGGCGCCGGCGGGCGGGATGTGCGGGCTTTCCTCGCCCGAGAACCCGGCGTTGCAGCGGTCGCATTCGCGGCGGTCCGCCTTCAGGATGGTCTTGCCCTCCCGGTCCTGCACGAGCTCGATGAGGTGCGGCTCCACCTTGCGCCCGCCGTTGACGAAGGAGGCGTAGGCGCCGGCCAGCTTGAAGACCGTCGTTTCGCCGGCGCCCAGGGCCATGGCGAGGACGTGATCCATGTGGTCGGTGACGCCCATGCGTTGGGCGAGGTCGGCGATTCTCGGCATGCCGACGCCCTGGGCGATGCGCACCGTCATGGTGTTGCGCGACAGCTCCAGGCCGCGCCGGAACACCAGCGGACCATAGTACTTGTTCTCGTAGTTCTCCGGCGTCCAGACCGTGCCGTTGCCGCCGGGCAGGCTGATCGGGGCGTCCATGACCACGCTGGCCGGCGTGTAGGCGCCGCTCTCCAGGGCCGCGGCGTAGACGATCGGCTTGATCGCCGAGCCCGGCTGGCGAAGCGCCTGGGTGGCGCGGTTGAACGACGACAGCGAGAAGGAGTAGCCGCCGACCATAGCGAGCACCCGGCCCGACTGCGGCTCCATGGCCACCAGCGCGCCGTTGACGATCGGGATCTGCTCGAGACGCAGCCCCGCCCCGCCCTTCTCGTCGGGCGCGACCCAGATGAGGTCTCCGGTGCCGATGCCCTTGCCGGCGCGCGCCCAGGCGACGTCCTCGCCGGCCAGCGTTCCGACCTGGCCGTCGATGGTGCGCAGCCGGACCACGCCGCCGCCGACGTCGGTGACGACCGCGGCCTTCCAGGTTCGGCGCTCCGCCGGGCGCACGGAGTGCTTGGCGACGTCCTCCCAGCCGGCCAGCGTCGTCACATGCCCCCAGGCGCCGCGCCAGCCGTGGCGGTGGTCGTAGCGCTCCAGTCCGTCCATCAGCGCCGTCCGCGCGGCGCTCTGCAGGGCGGGGTCGAGGGTGGTCTTCACATAGTAGCCGCCCTCGTTCAGCCGCTCGCCGAGGGTGGCCAGGCCGCGGCGGCGCACCTCCTCGACGAAGTAGTCCGCGTCTCGGTACTTGGCGCGGGTCGGCTCCGGCTGGACCTTCAGGTCCTCGGCCTTGGCCGCGGCCGCCTCTTCTGGGGTCACCCAGCCGAGGTCCAACATCTGGTCGATCACCGAATTGCGTCGCGCGATGGCCGCCGCCTTGTGGCGGATCGGGTGGTAGTTGTCGGGACCCTTCGGAAGCGCGGCCAGGTAGGCGCATTCGGCGAGATCGAGATCGCTGACCGACTTGCCGAAGTAGTTGTAGGCGGCCGCGCCGACGCCGTAGCTGCGGTACCCGAGCCAGATCTCGTTCAGATAGAGCTCGAGGATGCGCTCCTTTGAGAGCGTCTGCTCGATGCGACGGGCGAGCATCGCCTCCTTGAGCTTGCGCCCGATCGTGGGCTCGTTCGACAGGAGGATGTTCTTGGCCACCTGCTGGGTGATGGTCGAGCCGCCCTCGAAGCGCTTGCCCTCGACGAAGTTCACCGCGTCCTTGGCCATGGCGCGGCCGATGCCCTGAACGTCGACGCCGCCATGCTGGAAGAAGCTGTGGTCCTCGGCGGCGAGGAACGCCTGGGCCAGCTTCGGCGGGATGGCGTCATAGGGAACGAAGATCCGCCGCTCGCGGGAAAATTCGCCGATCAGGGTGCCGTCCCAGGCGTAGGCGCGCGTCGCAGTCGGCGGATGGTAGTCCGCCAGGTCGCCGGCGTCGGGCATGTCGTGGAACAGCCAGGCGGCCCAGAGCGCCGTCGCAACGCCCGCCAGTGCGACGAGGCTCAGCATCGCCACGCCTGCGATCGCGACCCATCTCGGGGGAGGATTCAACTTGTCCACGACCTCCGGGGCGCCCGTCCCCATCGGCGTCGGGTCTAGCCTGCGTCGCGCCGGGCGCCAACGGGCGCGCAGCGCAGGGCGTCAGCGCGCCGCAAGCCGCGTGTTCTCGGCGAAATAGTCGTCGATGGCGTCGGCCACAGAGTCCATCAGCTGGTCGCGACGGGCGGGGTCGCGCAGCATCGCCTCGTCCTCAGGATTGGAGACGAAGCCCATCTCGAGCAGCACCGCGGGCACCTCAGGCGCCAGCAGCACCATGAAGCCGGCGTCCCGGTGCGTGCGGCGGAGCAGCCCCGTGCGGCCTTCGATGTGGCCGACCAGGGTTTCCGCGAAGGCGGCCGAGCGGTTCTTGGTGGCGCGCTGGGTGAGGTCGAGCAGGATGTCGCTGACCCCGCGATCGCCGGTCATGCTGGCCTGCATGAACCAGTCGTCCTGCTTGACGAAGCGGGCCGCCCGCATCGAGGCCTTGTCGGAGAGGGTGTAGACGCTCGCTCCGTGCACCTGCGAGTTGGGGCCGGAATCGGAGTGCAGCGAGATGAACAGGTCGGCGCCGGCCTGCTGGGCGATGCGCACCCGGTCCGCGAGCGGGATGTAGACGTCGGCGTCGCGGGTCATCACCACCTTGTAGCGGCCGGACTGCTCGAGCCGCGCCTTAAGGGCCTCGGCGGCGGAGAGGTTGACGTCCTTCTCGAAGCCGAGCAGCCCGCGCGCGCCCGGGTCATGACCGCCATGGCCGGCGTCGATGACCACCACCTTCTTCAGCGCCAGCACCGGCTGCCCCGGCTGCAGGAAGCTGGTGCGCAGCGCAAGGTTCGCGGGCCCGTTCGCCCGGGCGGCCTTCGCCTCCGCGGAGGGCGGCAGCGCCGCCACGTCGATCACGTAGCGGTAATGGTCGATCCCGTCGGCCGGCGGCAGGAGGAACCGGCGCTTCACCTTGGCCGCGCCTGCAAGCTCCATCTGCAGGCGCGCCGCCCCGCCGTCCTGGTCGATGGCCCAGCGCTTGACCAGGCCTTGCGCCCCGCCCTGCTGGCCCCCGGCCGCCGAGACGCCGCCGAGCAACAGGAGCACGCGGCCGTCGACCCCGTCGTCGAGCAGCTTGCCGCTCGCCGAATGGTCGAGGTCGATGACGATGCGGGTCTGGGCGACGTCGCCGCCGAGCCTGACCTTGAGGATGTCCGCCGAGGCGATCGCGGCCTGCGAGGCGGCGACTGCGACGAGACCCGCGGCGGCGGCCGCGCACGCCACTAATGCGCCGCCGCGCATGTTCGCCAACGTCTTCGCCGCCCGCCTCAGCACCAGCCCCTGCCCTGCCAAGTCTTCACAGTCTTCAGATGAGAACGCATATACGCGCTAGGCGGGTAGACAAATGGTTAACCGGGTCTTTCCGCCGCTACTTGGAGCCGCACGGCTTTCCTTTTGCGGCGGCCTGTAGCAATGTCCGACCGCGCGTCGTCGCCGGTTCTGCGTCGCAGGGCTCGGATGCGCGAACCTCAAGCCGCGCCCGATCCGACCGAGACCTCGGCGGCGGCGCATCATCCGATCCGCGCCTTTCCAGGCGCGTAGGAAACACCTGATGGGCAGCGCTGCTCACGCCCCTTTTCGGCCCCAGGCCGCACAAGACGCCCTATCCGGCGCCCAAGGCTTCGCGCGCGCCCATTTCATTAGCTGGCTGCGCTCGGGCCGAAGGGCCACCGCGCGCCGCGGAGATACGTTTTATGACCAAGACCATGTTGATCGACGCCGCCCACGCCGAAGAGACGCGCGTGGTGGTGCTCGACGGGACCCGGGTTGAAGAATTCGATTTCGAGAGCCAGAACAAGAAGCAGCTTCGAGGAAACATCTACCTCGCAAAGGTGACCCGCGTGGAGCCGTCGCTGCAGGCGGCCTTCGTCGAGTACGGCGGCAACCGCCACGGCTTCCTGGCCTTCAACGAAATCCATCCCGACTACTACCAGATCCCGCTCGCCGACCGCGAAGCCCTGCTGCGCGAGGAAGCCGAGGCCGAGGACGAGGAGGACCGGCACGAGCCGAAGGGCCGGGCCGCGAACGGCGCCGACGACGACGACGAGGACGCCGCCCAGGCCGCCGATGACGAAGACGACGTCATGGAGGAGGAGCTTGCGCGCCGCCGCCGCCGGCTGATGCGCAAGTACAAGATCCAGGAAGTGGTCCGCCGCCGGCAGATCATGCTGGTGCAGGTCGTCAAGGAGGAACGCGGCAACAAGGGCGCGGCGCTGACCACCTATCTGTCGCTCGCCGGCCGCTACGGCGTCCTGATGCCGAACACGGCCCGCGGCGGCGGCATCAGTCGCAAGATCACCGCGATCGCCGACCGCAAGCGCCTGAAGGGGATCGTCCAGAGCCTCGACGTGCCGCACGGCATGGGACTGATCGTGCGCACCGCCGGCGCCAAGCGCACCAAGGCGGAGATCAAGCGCGATTACGAATACCTGCTCAGGCTTTGGGAGAACATCCGCGAGACGACGCTGCATTCGATCGCGCCGGCGCTGATATACGAGGAAGAGGACCTCGTGAAGCGGGCGATCCGCGACCTCTACGACAAGGACATCGAGGCGGTTCAGGTCGAAGGCGAAGCGGGCTTCCGGGACGCGCGCGACTTCATGCGCATGCTGATGCCCTCGCAGGCGAAGAAGGTGCTGCCGTATCGGGAGCCGACGCCGCTCTACGTCAAGTACAAGGTCGAGGACCACCTCAGCCAGATCTACTCGCCGGTGGTCCCGCTGCGGTCCGGCGGCTACCTGGTGATCAACCAGACCGAGGCCCTGGTCGCCGTCGACGTGAACTCCGGCCGCTCGACGCGGGAGCGGAACATTGAGGCCACCGCGCTGAAGACCAACCTGGAGGCGGCGGAGGAAGCCGCGCGGCAGCTTCGCCTGCGCGACCTCGCGGGCCTGATCGTCATCGACTTCATCGACATGGATGAGTCGAAGAACAACCGCGCCGTCGAGAAGAAGCTGAAGGACTGCCTGAAGGACGACCGCGCGCGCGTCCAGATGGGCAAGATCAGCCCGTTCGGCCTGATGGAGATCTCCCGCCAGCGCCGCCGCACCGGCGTGCTGGAGGGCACCACTCACGTCTGCGAGCACTGCGGCGGGACCGGCCGGGTGCGCTCGGTCGAATCGAGCGCCCTCGCCACCTTGCGGGCGCTGGAGATCGAGGCGCTGAAGGGCGGCGGCGAGGCGACTCTCACCGCCCCACGAGCCGTGGCGCTCTACATCCTCAACGAGAAGCGCGCGCACCTGGCGCGGCTGCACCAGCAGCTCGGCCTGTTCGTGACGGTGGTGGTCGACGACGCAATGGCGCACGCGGATCACCAGATCGAGCGGACCTCGATGGAGACCCGCGCCGAGCATGCAGCCTCCGCCCTGCCGCCTGCCGAGTCCTACCATCCGGCCCCCGAGCTCGAGCCGGCGGAGGCGGACTTCGAGGACGAGGAGGACGAGGAAGAGGAAGACGAAGAGGAAGCGGAAGCCGTCGAAACCCAGCCGCGCGCCCGCCGCGAGGAGGAGGCGCGCTACGACGAGGGCGAGGGACGCGGACGCCGCCGCCGCCGCCGCCGCGGTCGTCGCGGCGACGACTTCCGTGAGGGCCATGCAACGCACGAGGCAGGCGAGAGCCGCGAAGCGCCCCCGCGTCCCACCGAAGCGCAGCGGGAGGACGAGGACGGCGGCCACGGCCGTCGCCGCCGGCGCGGCCGGCGCGGCGGTCGGCGGATGCGCGACGACAGCCGGCCGCCCGAAGCCTTCGCCTGGACCCGGCCCTGGGTGCCCTATGGCGACGATCCGTTCGTCTGGTTCGATCCGGCCGAGGACCTGAAGACGAGCTCCGCCCCGCAAGCGGCGAACGAGCAGGGCCCGCCGTCCAGGTCGGCGGCCGCGGCGGAATCCGCAGGCCTCGCGCCCGCTGTCGCCCAGGCTGCGCCCTCCGACGTGGACATCTGGGTCGAGCTGCCGGCCGAGGACGACAAGCCCAAGCGCAGCCGCCGCGGCCGCGGGCGGGTCCGCGGCGCAGAGCCGCAGTCGGCGCCTGAACCGCCGGCCGCTGAAGCGTCCGCCCCCGTGGACGCCGCGCCGGAGGTCGAGGAGGAGCCGGCGCCGGCCAAGAAGCCAAGCCGCAGGCGGCCCCCGGCCAAGGCGAAAGCCCCCGAGCCGGAGCGCGTCGCCGAGCCGTTGCCGGAGCTGGCGACAGCTGCGGCCGAACCGGCCGGGGCCGAGCCGCCGGCCCCGGCCGCCGCGCAGGATCCGGCGGAGATCTCCACGCCGCCCGCGAGTCCCCGCAGAGGCTGGTGGCGGCGCGGATGAGGCGCTAAGGTTCCGATCGGCGCGAGGGGGATGACGAAGGCGAATCTAGCATGGCCTCCCCTGCCCGATCGGTCTCCCGCATCGTCTTCGGCCTCGTCCTGGCGGCGGGGCTGGTCCTTCAGTCGGGGATCGCCGCGGCCCAGACCTCGCCGGGCGAGACCCTGATCCGCGACACCGAGATCGAGGCGATCCTGCACCATGACGCCGATCCGATCCTGACCGCCGCCGGGATCGATCCCAAGAGCGTGCAGATCATCATCATCGGCTCGCCGCCGGACGACGTGAACGCCTTCGCCGCGCCGCGGCTGATGGGCGTGAACACGGCGCTGATCCTGAAGACCAAGGACCCCAACGAGCTCCAGGGAGTGATGGCGCACGAAGTCGGGCACCTGGCGGCGGGCCACGTCGCGCGCTCGGGCGAGATGCAGCACGCGGGCATGAAGCCGTTCCTGCTGACCATGGGGCTGGGCGTGCTGGCTGCGGTGGCCGGGGCGGGCGATGCGGCCGCGGGCCTGATAGGCAGCGCTGGCTACTTCGGAACCCTGGGCGCCATCGGCTACAGCCGCGAGCAGGAAGCCCGCGCCGACCAGGCGGGCGCCACGCTGCTGGAGAAGGCCGGACTGTCCGGCAAGGGGCTCGCCGACTTCTTCGACAACTTCCGCTACCAGGAGGTGTTCTCGGAAGCCCGCCGCTACAAGTTCTTCATCGACCACCCGCTGTCCTCGGACCGGATCGACGCGCTGCAGTCGCGGGTCGCCAAGGCGCCGCACTACAACGTCAAGGACAGCCCCGCGGCCATGGCCGAGCACGAGGTCATGAAGGCGAAGCTCGAGGGCTTCCTCGAGCCGCAGGTGGCGATCGTAAAGTACGCGGAGACGGACAAGTCCTATCCGGCCCGCTACGCCCGCGCGATCGCCTATTACCAGCTGAAGGAGCCGGACAAGGCGCTGAAGCTGATCGACGCCCTGCTGCAGGAGCAGCCGAGCAATCCCTATCTCTGGGAGCTCAAGGGCCAGATCCTGTTCGAGTACGGCCGCGCGCCGGAAGCCGAAGCCCCGCAGCGGAAGTCGGTGGAGCTCAAGCCGGACGCGCCGCTGCTGCGCATCAACCTCGGCCAGACTCTGATCGCCCTCGACGACAAGGCCAAGGTGGAAGAAGGCGTCACCGAGCTGAAGAAGGCGTTGACCCAGGAGAACGACAACGCCGAGGCCTGGCGGCTCCTGGCCGAAGCCTACGACAAGGAGGGCCAGGCCGGTTTGGCGCGCCTGGCGACCGCCGAATACAACTTCAACATCGGCGACCAGAAGGACGCCCTGATGTTCGCCATGCGCGCCCGCGAGAAGCTGCCCAAGGACAGCCCCGAGTGGCGCCGCGCCACCGACATCGTGCTGGTCTCCAAGCCCACCCGCGACGACCTGAAGAACCTCGCGAGCGAAGGCTCGATCGGTCGCAGCCAGACCAACTAGCCTTCGCAAAGAACCCCATCGCGCCTATCTGAACCGAATGCGACCTGCCCTCCCCCTGCTCGCGGCCGCGGCCGCGCTTTCCCTGGTCGGCTGCCAGAAGGCCGACGACGCGGTGTTCGGCCAGCGCGTGCGGGCCTATCTGCTGGCCCACCCGGAGGTGATCCGCGAAGCGGTCGACAAGCTGCAGGCCAACGAGCAGGCGGCTGCGGCCAAGGCCTCCACCGCCGCGCTCAAGACCTACCGCAGCCAGATCGAGCGCGATCCGCGCGACATCGTCATCCATCCCGCCGGCAAGGTGACTGTCACCGAGTTCTTCGATTACCGCTGCGGCTACTGCAAGCTGGCCGCGCCCGAGGTCGTGAAACTGATCGACCAGAACCCGGACATCCGCTTCGTCTTCAAGCAGTTCCCGATTTTCGGCGAGGTCTCCGACACCGCCGCCAAGGTGGCGCTCACCCCACAGGGCAAGGCCAAGGCCTATGACCTCTACAAGAGCTGGATGGGCGAGAAGGCGCTGGACGACAGCCTGCTCGACAAGGACCTGCAGGCCGCCGGGATCGATCCCGCGGCGGCGCGCAAGGCCGCCGAAAGCCCGGCCATCGAGCAGCAGATCCTCGACACCCGCGCGCTCGCCACCAATCTGAAGATCGAGGGCACGCCCGCCTTCGTGGTCGGCGACACCCTGATCCCCGGCGCCGACATTCCGGCGCTGCGCGCGGCGATCACGGTGGCCAAGGACGGTGGCCTGCGGAAGCTCGGCTAGACCGCCCGCGCCACCCAGAGCTGCTCCTTGCCATAGGCCGCCGGCGCGCGCCGGAAATCCGAGTAGGAGCGGCCTAACCCGCCTCGGCCGGCTCGGCGGCCTGCAGGAAGCCGAGCGGTCCGGCCGCCATCTGGTCGCGCACCGCCTCGGGACTGAGGGCCGAGGCCTTGTCCAGCTCGGCGATTTCCGGCGGCACAAACCAGTGCAGACGATCCGGCTCATCGTGGTAGGCGGCCCAGACCGCCTTGGCGACCTCGACCGGCTGTATCAGCCGGAACATGCCCTCCTTCGGCGCACTCTCGCTCGCTCCGGGCGGCAGGATGGGCGTGTCGATCAGCCCCGGCAGCACGTCGGCCACGCGGACGCCGAACGGCTTGAGCTCCACCGAGAGCGCCTCGGTGAGTCCCTTCACCGCATGCTTGGTGGCCGAATAAACCGCGATGCCCGCCATGCCGAAGGTGGCCGACGAGGAGGAGGTGGTGAAGCACAGGGAATCGGGCGTCGCCTTGAGGAGCGGAATCGCCTCGTAGATGCCGATCAGCACGCCCATGAAATTGACCTGGACGGTCGCCACCACGTCCTCGAACGGCTGCTCGGCGAAGGCGCCGCCGCGGCCGATGCCGGCGTTGTTGTAGAGGATGTCGAGCCGCCCGCCCGCGGCCGGGGCGAAGTCGTCGAGCGCCTCGCGGTAGTCCTCGCGGTCGGTGACGTCGAGCCGGCGAACGACGCAGTTGTCGGCCCCGATCTCGTCCCTCAGGCTCTCCAGCCCCGCCTCGTTGACGTCGTAGCCGCCGACGAACCAGCCTTTCGACGCGAACAGCTTGGCGGTCTCGCGGCCCATGCCGGAGGCGGCGCCGGTGATGAAGATCGACTTGCGCACCTTGGGCTCGTTCTTGGCCATGGATCAGATCAATCCCGCGATCGGCGAAGAGGGGTCGGCGTAGCTGCGCTTGCCCATGCGGCCGGCGAGGTAGGCCTCACGGCCCGCGATGACGGCGTGCTTCATGGCGCGAGCCATGCGGATCGGATCTCGCGCCTCGGCGATGGCGGTGTTCATCAGCACCGCGTCGCAGCCCATCTCCATGGCGAGCGCCGCGTCCGAGGCGGTTCCGACGCCGGCGTCGACCAGCACCGGCGCCCGCGCCTGCTCGATGATCAGGCCGAGGTTGAGGAAATTCTGGATGCCGCGCCCGGAGCCGATAGGCGCACCGAGCGGCATGATGGCCGCGGCGCCCGCATCCTCGAGCTTCTGCGCGTAGACCGGATCGTCCGTGCAATAGACCATCACCTGGAAGCCTTCGGAGACCAGCAGCTTCAGCGCCCGGAGCGTTTCTTCCATGTCCGGCAGGAGGTGCTTGGTGTCGGAGAGCACTTCCAGTTTCACCAGGTCCCAGCCGCCGGCCTCGCGGGCGAGCCTCAGCAGCCGCACCGCCTCCTCGCCGGTGTGACAGCCGGCGGTGTTCGGCAGGAAGGTGAACCGGTCGGGCTTCACGTGGTCGACCAGCATCGGCCGGCTGGGATCGGAGAGGTTCACCCTACGCAGTGCGACGGTGACAATCTCCGCCCCCGCGGCCTCGGCGGCGGCGGCGTTCTGGGCGTAGTCCTTGTACTTGCCGGTGCCGATGATCAGCCGGGAGCGGAAGGTGCGGCCCGCGACGCTCCAGGTGTCCTCAGTCGTGACGGATCCGTCCATTCAGCCGCCTCCGATAAAATGCACGATCTCGATCCGGTCCCCCTCGGCGAGCGGCGTCCGACCATAGGCCGAGCGCGGCACGATCTCCAGATTGCGCTCCACGGCCACCTTCTTCGGATCGAGCCCGAGCGCCGCCACCAGGCTCGCCACGTCGGCGAGCCCGTCGAAGCTCCGCATCTCGCCATTGACGGTCAGGGTCATGAACGCTCGTTGCTTGTGAGCCCAGCCGCCGGCCGTTACAAGACGCCGGAATCCACGGCGGAGCCGAATGCCGAAACCGATCTATGTGCTGAGCGGGCCCAATCTCAACCTCCTGGGGACCCGCGAGCCGGAGATTTACGGTCATCAGACGCTCGAGGACGTGCGCAAGGCCTGCGAGGCGCGCGCCGCCTCGCTCGGCTGCGAGGTCGTGTTCCGCCAGTCCAACCACGAGGGCGAGCTGATCGACTGGATCCAGGAGGCGCGCGACAAGGCGAGCGCGCTGGTGATCAACCCCGCAGGCTATGGCCACACCTCCATCGCGATCCTCGACGCGCTGAAGGCGGTGGGCGTCCCCGTGGTGGAGTGCCACCTTTCGAACCCGGCCGCCCGGGAGACGTTCCGGCGCAGGACCTATGTCGCCCTGGCCGCAACCGGCGTGGTCTCCGGATTCGGCGTCGCGAGCTACGAACTGGCCGTCGAGGCCGCCGCCGGTCTCGCCCGCTAGGCCGCAAGCAGAAACGAGGACGGAGTTTCCATGGCTAGCAGTCCCAAGGCTCCCGCCGATCCGATCGACGCGCGCCTGGTGCGCAAACTGGCCGACATCCTGACCGACACCGGCCTTTCCGAGATCGAGGTCGAGCACGGGGGCTTGAGGATCCGGGTGGCGAAGACCTTGACCGCCGCGCCCCTGCAGTTCGCCGCCCCCGTCCAGATCGCGGCGCCGGCGGCGGCTCCGGCGCAGCCCGCCGCGGCGGCCGCCCCGACGGAACCGGCCGCGCCGGCCCGAGCCGGCGAGCTGGTGAAGTCGCCGATGGTGGGAACCGTCTACCTGCAGCCGCAACCGGGGTCCGACCCGTTCATCAAGGTGGGCGACGCCGTCGCCGCCGGCCAGACGATGATGATCGTCGAGGCGATGAAGACCATGAACCCGATCCCCGCGCCGAAGGGGGGCCGGGTGGTGGAGATCCTGGTGGAGGACGCCCAGCCCGTCGAGTTCGGCGAGCCGCTCGTGGTCATCGAGTAGCGGCGATGTTCGAGAAAATTCTGATCGCCAATCGCGGCGAAATCGCGCTTCGCGTCCACCGGGCGTGCAAGGAGATGGGCATCGCGACGGTCGCCGTTCACTCCGAAGCCGACACCGGCGCCATGTGGGTCAGGCTCGCCGACGAAAGCGTCTGCATCGGACCGCCGCCCGCCGCCAAGAGCTACCTGAACATCCCCTCGATCATCGCCGCCGCGGAGATCACCGGGGCTCAGGCGATCCATCCAGGCTACGGATTTCTTTCGGAAAACGCGCGGTTCGCTGAGATCGTGAACGCGCACGGCTTCACCTTCATCGGGCCCAAGCCCGAGCACATCAAGATGATGGGCGACAAGATCACCGCCAAGCAGGCTGTGAGCGCGGCGGGCATCCCGGTCGTGCCGGGCTCGGACGGCGCGATCACATCGGAGTCCCAGGCGTTCGCCGCCGCCAGGCAGATCGGTTTTCCGGTGCTCATCAAGGCGGCGGCCGGCGGCGGCGGGCGCGGCATGAAGGTGGCGCGCACCGAGCTCGACCTCGCCGAGGCGGTGAGCACGGCCCGCGCCGAAGCGCGCGCCGCGTTCGGCGACGACGCGGTCTACATGGAGCGCTACCTTCAGACGCCCCGGCACATCGAGCTGCAGGTGATCGCCGACAGTTACGGCAACGTCTGCCACCTGGGCGAACGCGACTGCTCGCTGCAGCGCCGGCATCAGAAGGTGCTCGAGGAGGCGCCCTCACCGGTGATCGACGCCGCCGCACGGGCCCGCATCGGCAGGGTGGTCGTCGATGCGATCAAGGCGATCGGCTATCTGGGCGTCGGCACCGTCGAGTTCCTCTACGAGAACGGCGAGTTCTTCTTCATCGAGATGAACACCCGCCTGCAGGTGGAGCATCCGGTGACCGAGGCGATCACCGACATCGACCTGGTGCGCGAGCAGATCCGGATCGCCGCGGGCGAGCCCCTGTCGTTCCGCCAGGAGGAAATCGTCTTCGAGGGCCACGCCATCGAGTGCCGGATCAATGCCGAGAATCCGCGCACCTTTGCGCCCTCGCCCGGCCTGGTGACCGACTTCCATGCGCCGGGCGGCCTGGGCGTCAGGCTGGATTCAGCCCTCTACGCGGGCTATTCGATCCCCCCTTTCTACGACAGCCTGGTCGGCAAGCTGATCGTCCACGGCCGCGACCGCGACGAGTGCATCGCCCGGCTCTGTCGATGCCTCTCGGAGATCGTGGTGGCCGGCGTCGACACCAACATCCCGCTGTTCCAGGAGCTCCTGGCCAATCCGGACATCGTCCGCGGCGACTACAACATCCACTGGCTGGAAAACTGGATCAAAACCCAGGCCGCTCCAGCGGAGTAAGCTCCTCGGATGGAGGCCTTCTCCGCGCGCGATCTGCTGGCCTGCTACGCCCGCGGCGTCTTCCCGATGGCGGACGCACGGGCGGATACCCGCATCTTCCTTATCGATCCCGAGCGGCGAGGGATCATTCCGTTGGAGCGCTTCCATATTTCCAGGCGGCTGGCGCGCACGGTGCGGGCCGATCCGTTCGAGATGCGGCTGGACACGGCGTTCAGGAAGGTCGTGCAGGCCTGCGCCGCGCCCGCCCCCGGCCGGGCCGAGACCTGGATCAACCATCCGATCGAGCGGCTCTATGTCGAGCTGCATGAGCTGGGCTTCGCGCACAGCGTCGAATGCTGGGCGGAGGGGAAGCTGGTCGGGGGCCTTTATGGCGTAGCGCTCAAGGGCGGCTTCTTCGGCGAGAGCATGTTCTCGCACGTCCGCGACGCCTCGAAGGTGGCCCTGGTGCATCTCGTCGCGCGGCTGATCGCCGGCGGTTTCAAGCTCCTGGACGCACAGTTCATGACCGGGCACCTCGCCCAGTTCGGCGCCCAGGAGATCAGCCGGCGGGAGTATCGCAGGCGGCTGGAGCGGGCGCTCGCCGCCGAGGCCGACTTTCAGCGCGCCGCAGCCGGGGCAGGCGCAGGGGCCGGCGTCGCCGCCCTGCAGCTGATCAGCCAGGCCGCATAGACCGGGTGCTCGAACGGATTGAGCCCAGGCGACGAGGCGAACATCCAGCCCTTGAAGGCCTGCCGAGGCGGCAGCGCCGGACGTCCGGGCTCCGGACGCGGCTGCGACAGCACCTCGACGTAGGCGATCGAATCCTCGATCGGCTCGTCCGGCATCGAGCGCTCGCAGGCGCGCACCGTGAAGACCAGGGTCTTGTAGCGGATCGGCTTGCCGACCGGCGCCTCGAACCGCAGCGTCTCGGCGGTCACCTTGTCGAGCGCCTGCAGCACGGCCATGTCGAACCGCGCGCGGTGCTGCGGCGCTTCGGGCGCCTTCTTGGCCTCGGCGGGCGCAGTGGCGTTCTGCGGCGGCGCAGGCGCGACCTCCTTCTCGTCGATCGGCGGCACGACGACGGGCTGCGGCGTGGGCACGGAGATCGGCGGCGCCTCCTCGACCACCGGCGGAGGCGCGGGCGCGGTCCCCTGAGCCGGGCCGGACTGCGGGGGCGCCTGCGGCGCGCCGCTCGGCTGAGCCGCGACCATGCCGCCGGCCCCTAGGGCGATCAGGACAGCGAGCGAGAGGCGACGGGACATGGGAGCGCGGCCTATTCCGGCGTCCACGCCTCGTAGTCGCCGGTCGCCCGTTGCCGTTCGCCGCCGCGGGCGAGCGAGCCTTTCGGCCGGTAGGCGTAGATCGTGCCCGACAGGTTGGGACGGTGCTCCTTCTCCCAGCGCCGGCGCGGCAGGGGCGCCGTGGTCGGCGGCTCGGTGAAGGTGTGGTGCAGCCAGCCGTGCCAATCCGGCGGCACCTTGGAGGCCTCGGCGTAGCCGTTGAAGATCACCCACCGGCGCCGGCGCCCGTCGTAGCTGTCGGAGGCGTCCTTCGCCTCGAAGTAGCGGTTGCCGTAGTCGTCCTCGCCGACGAAGACGCCGCGGCGCGCGACCGTGAAGCGGATGCCGGGGGTGGCGCCGTTCCACCAGGTGAAGAGGGTCTTCAGGATGCTCAACGCGCGGCTCTGCAGGCGATTCCGTAGGGGGATTGCGGCCGGACTATAGGCGGCGGCCCGAAGTGCGTCCAGCACACCCGGCGCGGCAAGATGTTGGGGACGAATTCACCCGCGACCGCAACATCTATTGCTCCTGCGGCGAACCGCGACCTAACCTCGCTCGGAGGGAGTCGGGCATGGGCGAACAGCGGCCGCGGACCGCGATCGAGGGGCGGATCCTGGAGCTCGCCGACCGCCTTGTAGAGGTCATGGCGCCCGCCGGCTGGACGAACGCCCAGGTCGAGGCCTGGCTGGAGTGGGCCGAGAGCCGGACCGACATCGCCGCTGCGATCGAAGATGCGGTGGAGGCGATCACGCTTAAGGCGCAGGCGCGGGGGATGCTGAAGGACATCCGCGCCCGCACGCGCTTCCGCGACGCGCTGAGCAAGGCCCTGTTCGCCGGCGAGATCGGCTTGACCGCCGGCGCAGGCGCAACGCCGCTGGTGGCGGAGGCGGGAGCGGCCGAGGGCGAGCGGGCGCTGGCGGCGCTTTGTGAGGCGCATCTGGCCGACGCCGCCAGGCAGGCGGGCGCGGCCACGCTCGCGGTGCGGCTGCAGGCGGTGATGGATGCGGTGCTGCGCTGCGAAGGCGAGCCCGAGGCCTGCGCCGATCCGGCCCAGAACGTGACGCTCGCACGCGCGGCCGAGCAGGCTCGCGCCGCTGGCGCGCCGGACGCGATGATCCTCGAGGCCGTGGCCCTCGCCCGGGCGGGCGACGACCGCTGGCCCTCCGTCGCTCCGAGGGAGGGCGCCGCGGGGCTGCGCCTCGTCGTCGCCGGCGGCGCCTCCGAGCGCCTCGCCCGTGCCATGTGGCTGACGGACGCGGTCGCCGCCGCGCCGGACCGTGCCGTCGCTGACGCCATGGCCGCAGCGCACGCCGCGCCGCGCGCCGCGGTCAACCTGCTGGCCTTCTGGCGCGACGAGTTGTTCGATGAAGCCGCCTTCGCGGCGGCCGTGGGACTGGCCGCCGAGGCCGCGACGGCGGCTTTCGGCCCACCGCCCCTCATCGGGCTCGCCGGCCTCGGCGACTGGCTGGTCGCCAACGGCCTCGACTATGGCTCAGCCGAGGGCCGCGCCGCGGCATGCGCGCTCTACGCGGCTGGCGCCGAGGCGATCCGCTCGTCCGAGGCGCCGGCCGCGGCGCTCGCCGTCTTTTCCGACCCCGAGCTCGCCCTGCGGATGGGCTGCGGCGACTGCGCAGCCGGCCCCTGGGGGGGACCGCTCTCCTGGGCGGAGGCGGCGGAGGGCGAAGGCTTCCGCACGCTCTCGCAGGCCGCCCTGCGGGGGCTCGCCGTCGCCGGCGTCGACCTCGCGAGCGCCCAGATCCACCTGCTCGGCGCGCGCGAGCTTTCGGAGGCGCCCGGCGTCAGTCGCGCCGCGCTCCTCGCCCGCGGCTTCACCGACCACGAGATCGCCGCCGCCGAGGCGGCGCTTTCGGGAGCCGGCCGGTTGGCCGATGCGTTTCGCCCCGCGGTGCTCGGCGAAGGCTTCGTGCGCGACGTGCTGGGCGCGAGCGCCGTCCAGCTGGCCGATCCCGACCTCGACGTCCTGGCGCTGGCCGGCTTCAGCCGCGAGGCGGCCGCCGGGGCCGAAGCCTACTGCCTGGGGCGCGCCGACCTGGCGACGGCGAGCTGCGTCCCGCCGGAACACCAGGCGCTGTTCCGCGACGCCGCGGCGACCGGCGAGGCGCCCGTCCGCGAGATGCTGCGAGCCCTCGCCGCCGAGCTGGCCGCGCCGCCGGTCCTGTGCCTGCGCCGGCCCTGGTCGACCCGGCCCGAGGCGATCGCCGCCGAGCTGAGCGGGCTGGATCTGGCCATACGCATCCGGCGCGACGAGCCGCCCGCCGATCTGGCGCTCGATCTGCCGCCATTGGCTGAACCGCGCGCGGCGCGCGAGCCCTCGCCGGAACCGCAGGCGCGCGTCATCGAGCGCGTGGTCGAGCGCGAGCGCGTGCGCCGCAAGCTGCCGGACCGCCGCAAGGGGTACATCCAGAAGGCCACCGTCGGAGGCCACAAAGTCTATCTGCATACCGGCGAGTACGACGACGGCGAGCTCGGCGAGGTGTTCCTCGACATGCACAAGGAAGGCGCGGCCTTCCGCTCGCTGATGAACAACTTCGCGATCGCGGTCTCGATCGGCCTGCAATACGGGGTCCCGCTGGAGGAGTTCGTCGACGCCTTCGTGTTCACGCGCTTCGAACCGGCCGGGCCGGTGACCGGCAACGACAGCGTCAGATCGGCGACCTCGATCCTCGACTACATCTTCCGCGAGCTCGGCATTTCGTACTTGGGGCGGCACGACCTCGCCAACGTCGATCCCGCCGCGCTGAGCGCCGACGGGCTGGGCCATGGCGCGCCTCCGGGGCCTGACGAGGCCGAGCCGCAGCCCGCCTCGCGGTTCATATCGCGCGGCTTCTCGCGCGGCGCCGCGCCCGACAACCTGGTCTTCCTGCCGCTTGCCAACCGGCCGAGCGGGCCTGACCACCCCGAAGCCGCCGACGTCTGCGCCGCCTGCGGCGACCTCGCCGTGGTGCGCAAAGGGGCGTCCCTGATCTGCCAGAGCTGCGGCGCGCGCGCCGGCCGGCTCGGAGAGGACCAGGGCGCCTAAGCCCTTCAGAATTACCGCGAATTAAGTGGCGCCCTCACGACCTTCGGCGCACAGGGAACGAAGCTTCCTGGATCAGCCCGGCCTGTATGACGCGCATCGCCACTCTGCTTTCCGTCCTGGCGCTCCTCGCGCTCGCCCCCCCGCAGGCGGCGTTCGCCGGCGACAAGGCGATCCCGCATGTGAATGCCTTCGGTGGCTCCTGCCCGAGGTGCGAGCTCTCCGGCCGCCGGCTCCGCGGCGCCCAGTTCCTGGCCGCGAACTTCTCCGGCGCCTCGTTCGTCGGCTCGGACCTTAGGGAGGCGCATTTCCTGGCCTCGAACTTCTCAGGGGCCAACCTCAGCCGCGCCGACCTCACCGACTCCCAGATTCTCGGCGCGATCTTCAAGAGCGCCAACCTGTCCAACGCCCGGCTGCGCGACACCCAGGCCACCGCCAGCATCTTCTCGGAGGCCAACCTCTCCGGCGCGGACATGACCGACGCCAACGCGCAGGGCTCACGGTTCGACGATGCGACACTCGCCGGCGCTATCCTGCGCTCCGTCGACTTCAGCGCCGCCAACCTGAACCGCGTAGTGGCGCACGGCGCCGATTTCCGGGACGCGACACTGCGCGGCGCCACGCTCTCCGCGGGGCGGTTCGAGAAGGCTTCGTTCCGCGACTCTGTTCTCGACGCCGCCGATCTTGCGGGGGGCAATTTCGACGGCGCGGACTTCCGCGACGCCAGCATGCAGCGCACGGTGCTCTACGGCGCCGATCTCGCCCATGCGCGCGGGCTGACCCAGGATCAGCTGGACGAAGCCTGCGCCGACAGCCGGACGCGGCTGCCCCCGGGGCTCACCGGCAAGACGTGCAGCGGCTTGCACATCTCGATTCATGGACCGCGGATGATCGTCGTACCGCCTATTCCGCCCGCTGCGCCGGCTCCGCGCTATCTCGTGGCGACCGACCCTACGCCTTGATCGGCGGTGCAAGGCGGATGTGCAGCTCCTTGAGCTGCTTATCGGTGACGTCCGATGGCGCGTTCATCAGCAAGTCCTGGCCCTGTTGGTTCAACGGAAAGGCGATGACCTCGCGGATGTTCTGCTGGCCGGCCAGCAGCATGACGATCCGGTCGATGCCCGGAGCCAAGCCCCCGTGCGGCGGGGCGCCATAGCGGAAGGCGTTCAGCATCCCGCCGAAGTCGTGCTCGACGCTCTCGCGCGAGTAGCCTGCGATCTCGAACGCCCGCAGCATGATGTCCGGGCGGTGGTTCCGGATGGCGCCGGAGCACAGCTCAACGCCGTTGACGACGATGTCGTATTGATAGGCGAGGATATCCAACGGGTCCTTGCCGGTCAGCGACTCCAGCCCGCCCTGCGGCATCGAGAAGGGATTGTGCGAGAAATCGACGTGGTTGGTCTCGTCGTTGAACTCGAACATCGGGAAGTCGACGATCCAGACGAAGTCGAAGCGATCGTCGGCGACCAGCTCCAGCTCCGTGCCGATCTTGGTCCGCGCGAGGCCCGCGAACTTGTAGAACGCCTTCGGGTCGCCGCCCACGAAGAAGGCGGCGTCGCCGACCTCGAGGCCCAGCTTCCCGCGGATCGCATCGGCGCGCTCCGGACCAAGGTTCCTGGCGATGGGACCGGCGCCGCCTTCCTCGCCGCCTCGCCAGAAGATGTAACCGAGACCAGGCTGGCCCTCGGACTGGGCCCAGGCGTTCATCCGGTCGGCGAAGGCGCGCGAGCCGCCGCCCGGCGCGGGGATCGCCCAGATGGCGTTGCTGGCATCCTCGAGCATGCGGGCGAACAAGCCAAAGCCGCCGCCGCGGAAATGCTCCGAGACGTCCTGCATCACCAGCGGATTGCGCAGGTCCGGCTTGTCGGTGCCGTACTTGGCGATCGCCTCGCGATAGGGCAGCCGCGGGAAAGGATAGGGCGTTACGGTCTTGCCGTTCGCGAACTCGTCGAACACGCCGTGCAGCACAGGCTCGATCGCGGCGAAGACGTCGTCCTGCGTGACGAAGCTCATCTCCACGTCGAGCTGGTAGAACTCGCCTGGCGAACGGTCGGCGCGGGCGTCCTCGTCGCGGAAGCAGGGGGCGATCTGGAAGTAACGGTCGAAACCCGCCACCATCAGTAGCTGTTTGAACTGCTGAGGCGCCTGGGGAAGCGCGTAGAACTTCCCCGGATGCAGCCGCGAGGGGACCAGGAAGTCGCGCGCGCCCTCGGGGGACGAGGCCGTCAGGATCGGCGTCTGGAACTCGTGGAAGCCCTGCTCAAGCATGCGGCGGCGGATCGAGTTGATGACCTGGCTGCGGAGCAGGATGTTCTTGTGCAGGGTCTCGCGCCGCAGGTCGAGATAGCGATGCTTGAGGCGGAGCTCCTCCGGGTAATCGGGCTCGCCGAACACCGGCAGCGGCAGCTCGTTGGCCTCGGAGAGCACCTCGACCGCCTTCACGCGAACCTCGATCTCGCCGGTCGGCAGGTTCGGATTGATCGTGTCGGCCGAGCGCGCGACGACTTCGCCGTCGGCCCGGATCACGCTCTCGGCGCGCAGGTGCTCGACGACCGCGAAACTGGGCGTGGCTGGGCTCACCACCAGCTGCGTCAGCCCGTAGTTGTCACGCAGGTCGATGAAGATCAGACCGCCGTGGTCGCGCTTGCGATGCACCCAGCCCGACAATCGGACCTGTTCGCCGGTGTTGGCGGCGCGAAGCTCGCCGCAGGTGTGGGTGCGGTAGGCGTGCATCTGGTCAAAAAAGCGGGGTGATTTACGAGGCGCGGAAGGGCGCATGGAAGGGGTCGGTTGTCAAGGCGCGGCCCCGCCAGCGCCGCCGTGTTTCAGCGTCGAAACGGCTCTCGCCGGCGCGCCGGTCCACGTCGGATCGGCGCCACCCAGGGGTGCAGGTTCTGGGTTTGCCTCCGGACCTCAGGAGAGGCTGTCCGCGAAGTCCCGGCTCCGAACCGCTGCGTTTCTGAAGCGTATCGCGCCCGGCGCCGGGCCGCCATTTCCTCGACCGGTTGGACTGGTAGCGCTCTTCGGCTTGGGCAGGTCGGGAGTGGTGCGTGTCACACGTTTTCGAGCGGCGCCGATTCAGAACCTGGACCGATGAACGCTACTCTGAGGTGCAGGCGTGAGCGCGCCGTGGCGCTGGCGTCTGGCGGAGCGGCTGGGCGTCGGGGCGCCCTCCGAGGTCCCTTTGGTGGTCATCGGCGGCTGCGGCTCCAGCGGCACGACGCTGCTGCGCCATAGACTCGACCGGCACCCGGCGATCTTCTGCGGCCCCGAAAGCACGCTCTTTCTTCAGCGGATCACCGGCGCGCAGGAAATCGCCGGGCGATTCGGATTCGCGCCCGCCGAGGTGCGGCGCTGGCAGGCGGCGAGCCCGACTCGGCTGGCTTTCATCGAGCGCTTCCGGGCCGGTTGCCTGGAGGCGAGCGGCAAGACGGTCTGGGCCGAGAAGACGCCTGAGAACGTCCGCCATTTCGAGACGATCGCCGCGGGGTTCCCAAACGCGCGCTTCATCCACGTGATACGCGATGGCCGCGACGTGGCCTGCTCCTTGCGACAGGCGCGCTGGATGAAGCTCGAGAAGATCACCGGCGGCGTCAGCCGCGGCTCCCCGGAAGCGCTGGGCGCCTGCGCGCGCTACTGGGCGCAACGGGTGCGGGCCGGCCGCCGGCTGGCCGGCTCGCCGCGCTATTACGAGGTCCGCTACGAGGATCTCGTATTGCGGCCGGCGCCGACGCTGCGCGCCCTCCTCGCCTTTCTCGATCTCGAATGGGACGACGCGGTGCTCGCGCACAATGCCGGCGCTGCGGCGCGCGCAGCGGGCCCGCTCACGGCATGCTCGGTCAGCCGCTGGGCCGCGGAGCTGTCAGCTGACGAGCTGGCGATCATCGAGCGCGAGGCGGCGCCCGAGCTCGCGACCCTCGGCTACGCACCCACGCCGCAAAGCGCGCCGGAAGCCCAGCCGCCGTTGGTCTGGACGACCGCTGAGCCGGCCCCCACCTGGAAGCGCCTGCGCCGCGACGCCTACGCGCTGTGGCTGGCGCTCAAAGATCCGCGGCTGCCCATAGTGGCGCGAATCGTGACCGCCCTGGCGGCGCTATATCTGTTTGCGCCGTTCGATCTGATCCCCGACCGTATCCCAGTGTTCGGCTATCTCGACGATGCAGTGGCGCTGGCGGCGGCCGGCGCGCTGGCGCTGCGGATCGTGCCGGCGGCGCTGAAGCGCGAGCTGCGGTACGCAGCCGCCATGCGGCTGAGCCGAAGGGTCTGGGCGGTCTGAGCCAAGCCGCGCGAGTCGCCCTAGGCTCGGCGCGATGAAAGAGCTGCTGATCGTCTGGCATTCACGGACCGGCGCGGCGAATGCGATGGCCGAAGCAGCGGCCGAGGCCGCCAGGTCGGAGAGCGATATCGCAACCCGTCTCACCCGCGCGGCCAAAACGCAGCCGCAGGATCTGCTGGCGGCGGCCGGCTACCTCTTCGCCTGCCCCGAGAACCTGGCGGCCATGTCTGGCGAGATGAAGGAGTTCTTCGACCGCTGCTACTACCCGTGCCTGGAGCGGCTGAACGGGCGGCCTTACGCGGCGCTGATCGCCGCGGGCAGCGACGGCCAGGGCGCCGCGCGCCAGCTCGCCCGCATCGCCACCGGCTGGCGGCTGAAGCCGATCGCCGAGCCGATCATCGTCTGCACCCACGCTCAGTCGCCCGAGGCGATCCTGGCGCCGAAGCGGCTCGGAGAGGGCGAGCTGACGCCCTGCCGCCAGCTGGGCGCAGCGATGGCGGCGGGCTTGGCGATGGGGGTTTTCTAGCCGCGAGGCTTGCGGGTCCTCCGCCGGCCAGGTGCATTGCCGCGCGGACACACGGCTCGTAAAATCGCCTGATAAAAGCCCGCCTAATTCAGGCCCGACATTCTTCTGGGAGCATTGCCTTGAGACCCGCCGTTCTTCTCGCCTTTTCGACCGCGCTGGTCGCCGCGCCGCTCGCACTGGCCCAGGCCGCGCCGGCCGCCGCTCCCGCGAAGGCGGCCGCCAGCTACCACGCCCCGCTGACCGCCTTCGGCCAGCCGGACCTCTCCGGCAACTGGAGCAATGCGACGCTCACCCCGATGGTGCGCAACCCGAAATATGGAACCCAGCTCGTCATGCCGCCGGACGCCGTGAAGGCCGAAGAGGCGGAGATGGCGCGGGAATTCAAGGTAGGCGACATGCCAACCGACCCGAACGCGCCGGTGCAGAAGGGCGAGGACAAGAACGTGCGGCCCGAGTTCGCCGCAGCCGGCGGCGACGTCGGCGGCTACAACATTGGCTGGCTCGACCCCGGCCGCGCGGTGATGCGCGTGAACGGCGAGCCGCGCACCTCGCTGATCACCACCGAGAACGGCCGCCCCCCGCCAGGTAAGGATGGGCAGCAGGCGAACTTCTTCGGCCGCGGCGGCCGCGGCGGCGGCGGCCGCATGGGCTCGTTCGATTCCTACGAGACCCGCTCGCTCGGCGAGCGCTGCATCATCGGCTTCGGACGCAACGCCGGCCCGCCGATGTTCCCCAACGGCTTCTACAACAACGACTACAAGATCCTGCAGACCCCCGATGCGGTCGTGATCGAGGTGGAGATGGTCCACGACACGCGCATCATCCGGCTGAACTCCAAGCACCGCACCGATGGCGTGCGGCCCTGGTTCGGCGATTCCATCGGCTGGTGGGACGGCGACACCCTGGTGGTCGAGACGACCAACATCCCGAAGGAGGAGGCCTTCTTCGGCTCGTGGAAGGACCTGAAAGTCACCGAGCGCTTCCGGCGCGTGGCTCCCGACCGGCTCTACTATTCCTTCCAGGTCGATGACCCGAGCGTCTGGGCCAAGCCCTGGGGCGGTGAGTATGAGTTCCACCCGCTGAAGGGCGAGCTCTATGAGTACGCCTGCCACGAGGGCAACTACGCGCTGCCCGACATGCTGCAGGGCGCGAGGCGCCAGGAAGCTGAGGCGGCCGCCAAGGCGAACGCGCCAGCCGCCGCGGCCCCCGCCAAGCCGGCCGGCGGCCGTCCAGGTGGCGCGAACTAAGGACATACCCGCGGCCAATTCCTTGAACCCCCTCGCCGCGCCCGGCGAGGGGGTTTTCGTGTGCGCGCCCCGCGATCTAGAGAACGGCGGCATCGCGCCAACGAGCGCCTTGCGCGGCGCGGCGGGCTGCGGTCTACCTCGGGACGTGGGATCGTCGGCGAGGCTCGACCGCTATAGCCAAGCGCAACGTCACCAGCGGACGTCCGAGGCTGACCGTGAGCAAGCTTTCTCCGCCGCCGGTGGCGGCTTCCGCCCTCGAGCTGATCGGCGCCACGCCGATGGTCGAGCTGCACGGCTTCGACGCCGGACCCTGCCGGCTGTTCGTCAAACTGGAGAGCGCCAATCCCGGCGGCTCGATCAAGGATCGCATCGCGCGCTCGATGATCGAGGCGGCGGAGAAGGACGGCAGCCTGCGGCCGGGCGGCACGATCGTCGAGGCGACGGCGGGCAACACCGGACTGGGCCTCGCGCAGGTGGGCCTGCTCAAGGGCTACAAGCTGCTGCTGGTGGTGCCCGACAAGATGGCCCGCGAGAAGATCCAGCATCTGCGCGCCATGGGCGTCGACGTGCGCATCACCCGTTCCGACGTCGGCAAGGGGCATCCCGAATACTATCAGGACATGGCGGCGGCGATCGCCGGCAAGCTCAACAACGCCGTCTACATCAACCAGTTCGAGAACCCGGCCAATCCGCTCGCTCATGAGACCACCACCGGGCCGGAGATCCTCCAGCAGATGGAGGGCGAGGTGGACGCCGTTGTGGTGGGCGTGGGCTCCGGCGGCACGCTGACCGGCCTCGGCCGGTTCTTCGCCAAGGCTTCGCCGAAGACACAGATGGTGCTGGCCGATCCGGTGGGCTCGGTGCTCGCGCCGCTCGTCGAGCGCGGCGAGAGGGTCGAGGCCGGCAGCTGGGTCGTCGAGGGCATCGGTGAGGACTTCGTGCCGAAGAACTGCGACCTGAAGCTCGTCAAGCGGGCCTACGAGATCCCCGACAGCGAGAGCATCGCCACCGCCCGGCAGCTGCTCACCAGGGCCGGCATCCTCGGCGGATCCTCCTCGGGGACGCTTCTGGCCGGCGCCTTGCGCTACTGCCGCGAGCAGACCGAGCCGAAACGGGTCGTGACCCTGGTCTGCGACACCGGCAGCCGCTACCTGTCGAAGGTCTACAACGACACCTGGGTGGCCGAGCAGGGCCTGGTGGCGCGCGAGCTGCACGGGGATCT
>NZ_JAICYI010000002.1 GCF_025934275.1 Phenylobacterium sp. | reverse complement strand
GCGGTTCCTGTGGACCTGGCCGAACAGCCGCATCTCGGTGATGGGCGGCGAGCAGGCCGCGAGCGTGCTGGCGACCGTGCACCGGGACGCGGACAGCTGGAGCCCGGCTGAGGCGGAGGCCTTCAAGGCCCCGATCCGCGAGCGCTACGAGAACGAGGGCAATCCCTACTACGCCACCGCGCGCCTGTGGGACGACGGCGTCATCGATCCTGTGCAGACGAGAGACGTGCTCGGCCTCTCCATTTCCGCGGCGCTGAACGCGCCGATCCCCGACACCCGCTTCGGCGTCTTTCGGATGTGAGCCGGTGGTCGCGCGCGAACTTGAAATCGTGGGCGTGGCCGCCCTGGGAAGCTTGCTCAAGCGCAAGGCCAAGCACACGCCGCCGCCGGGGAGGCCCTGCGCCAACTGCGGCACGGCGCTCCAGGGTCCCTACTGCTTCGCCTGCGGCCAATCGGCCGACGATCAGCACCGATCGCTGTGGCGTCTCCTGGTCGAGGGGATCGAGGGCCTGGCGCACGTCGACGGGCGCCTGGCCCAGACCATCCCCGCCCTGTTCTTCCGGCCCGGCAAGCTCGCCAAGGACCACTTCGAAGGCCGCCGGCAGCGGCACGTGCCGCCGTTCCGCCTGTTCCTGGTCACGCTGCTGGTCTTCATGTTCGTGCTGGAGGGGCTGTTCCACGGCGGGGTCAAGCAAGCCGAAGCGCATGGCCAGACGGTCAGCCTGAAGAACGGCAAGGGCGGGGCCCTGAACGTCGTCGTGCTGACGCCGGAGCAGGCGCGCTCGATGCACGTCTCCGCGACCGATCCGAACAAGCCGGTGGTGGTCACGGTCGACGGCAAGCCGGTGGATCTCAGCGATCAGCAGAAGGTCGACGCCGCCTTCGACGTCGACACCCGCGACAAGGGGCAGGACGCCAAGCGGAGCGCGGCGATGAAGGGCTGGCTGAAGGCCCGGCTCCAGCGGGCGCTCACCAACAAGGACTACTACACCATGGTGCTGTTCACCTGGGCGCACCGGCTGGCGTTCCTGCTGCTGCCGATCCTCGCGGGCCTGCTGGCGCTGGTCTACATCGGCAAGCGCAAGAAGTTCTTCGCCTACGACCACCTGATCGTGGCGATGCAGGTGCTGTCGTTCGTGTTCCTGATCTCGGCGCTCGCCTGGGCGCTGCCGGATCCGATCCGCGGCTGGGCGATCCTGATCGCCTCCATCTGGACGCCCATCAATCTCTTCCAGACGCTCAGGGGCGCCTACGGCTCCAGCGTCGCGGGCGCTGTCCTCAAGACCGGCTTTCTGTGGACCACCAGCGTCTTCATCTTCAGCGTGATGTTGCTGGGGGTGATGGCCCTCGCCCTGGCGCAGATGTGATCCCGATGAAGCGTCTCCTGGTCGCCAACCGCGGCGAGATCGCCGTCCGGGTCTTCGCCACCGCGCGACGGCTGGGGCTCGGGACGGTCGCCGTCTATTCCGACGCCGATGCGGACGCCCTGCACGTGCGCCAGGCCGACGCCGCGGTCCGCATCGGCCCCCCCGCAGCGCGCGAGAGTTACCTCGATGGCAAGGCGATCCTCGCTGCGGCGAAGGAAGCCGACGCCGACGCCATCCACCCCGGCTATGGGTTTCTCTCCGAGAACGCGGCGTTCGCCGAGGCGGTGATCGCCGCCGGCCTGACCTGGGTCGGGCCGCCGCCCGCGGCGATCCGCGCCATGGGGCTGAAGGACGCGGCGAAGGCGCTGATGCTCGAGGCGGGCGTGCCGGTGACCCCGGGCTACCTCGGCGAGGACCAATCGGCGAAGACCCTCGCCAGCGAAGCCCAGCGGATCGGCTATCCGGTGCTGATCAAGGCGGTGGCCGGCGGCGGCGGCAAGGGCATGCGCCGGGTCGATGCGGCCGCCGATTTCGCCCAGGCCCTGGAGAGCGCCCGGCGCGAGGCGAAGGCCGCGTTCGGCGACGACCGGGTGCTGCTGGAGACCTATGTCACGCGCCCGCGGCACATCGAGGTGCAGGTGTTCGGCGACGCGCACGGCAATGTGGTCCACCTGTTCGAGCGCGACTGCTCGCTGCAGCGGCGCCACCAGAAGGTGATCGAGGAGGCGCCCGCGCCGGGGATGGACGCGGCGACGCGCGCCGCGGTCACCGGGGCGGCGGTGAAGGCCGCGAAGGCCGTGGGGTACGTCGGCGCGGGCACCGTGGAGTTCATCGCCGACGCCTCGGAGGGCCTGAGGCCCGACCGCATCTGGTTCATGGAGATGAACACCCGCCTGCAGGTGGAGCATCCGGTCACCGAGATGGTCACCGGCCTCGATCTGGTGGAATGGCAGCTGCGCGTGGCGGCCGGCGAGCCGCTGCCGCGCGCCCAGGATGAGATCGCGCTCTGCGGACATGCGGTGGAGGCCAGGCTCTATGCCGAGTCCGTGGCCGGCGGCCGGTTCCTGCCCTCGACCGGACGGCTCGACCACTTCCGCCTGCCCGACGCCGTGCGCTGCGACGCTGGCGTCGAGCAGGGTGGCGAGATCACCCCCTTCTACGACCCGATGATCGCCAAGCTGATCGCCCATGCCGGCAGCCGCGAGGCGGCGCTGGCCGAGCTGGCCGAGGCCTGCGATGCGGTGGAGGTCTGGCCGGTGAAGACCAACGCCGGCTTCCTCGCCCGCTGCCTCGAGGCGCCCGACTTCATCGCCGGCGACATGGATACCGGCTTCATCGAGCGCAACCTGCGGACGCTCACGCGCCCCGCAGAGCCGTCGGCGGCGGCGCTCTCCGCGGCCTGCGAGGCGGCGATGGTGGCGGCGGGCGAGGCGACGCAGAGCTCGCCATGGCAGGCGTTGGCGGGCTTCCGGCTGAACGCCGCCCCGCAACGGGCCGTGCGGCTGTTCCGGGAGGGCCGGCCCGTGCTGGCGGAGCCGAGCCACGGCGCGCCCGACCGCTCGGTGCTGATCACCGAGGAGCGCGTGATCGTCGTCTTCGAATCCGGCGAGGCCATGGTCTTCGCCGACCACCCGCCGAACGCCGAGGGCGCCGAAGGCGGAGGCGGCGACGGGCAGGTCCGCGCGCCGATGCCTGGCAAGCTCACCGCGGTGAACGTGAAGGCCGGCCAGCGCGTCGCGAAGGGCCAGACGCTCGCGACGCTGGAGGCCATGAAGATGGAATACGCGCTCGCGGCGCCGTTCGACGGCAAGGTGGCGGACATCGTCGCAAAGGCCGGCGATCAGGTGGTCGAGGGCGCCGTGCTCATCGCGCTCGAGCCCGAATAGCCGCCGAAGCTCCCGCGCGCCCGCCCAACACGCTAACCTCGCCCCGTCACACCAGGAGAGAGAACCCCGTGAAGCTCACCCTCGCCGCCATGGCCTGCGCCATCTCCACGCTCGCCGCCGCCGCCGCCGCGCAGACGACCACCGCCACGCTGCCGCCCGCTCCGCCGCCGCCGGGCGCCGCCCCGGCCCCGGCCCCGCCCGGGCGCTACCAGCCGGCGCCCTGGGAGCGGCCGGTGGAGTCCAGCCGCCCGCCTCGCAGCTACGAGGAGGCCTCGCCGGTCACCCGCCACCACGCCGTGCGGAGACGCCATCACCACGCCGGCCGCCGCCACTCTCGCCACCACGTCGTGAGCCGCCGCCACCACCGTCATCACCTGGTCCGCGTCTGCCACGTGCGCCACCACCATCGGGTCTGCCACACCCGCTGAGCTACTTGCCGGCGGCGGACGCCCGCTCCTGGGCGCGGGCGCCCGCCAGGATGTCGGGCAGGGCGTAGTTGCCCTCGTGGCAGGCGAACTCGTAGAGCGGTTTGTCGGTCCGGTAGAGCGAGTACTCGGCGAGCCAGGGGCCGGTGTAAACGCTGGGGTCCTTCACCGTGTACTGGTAGAGCAGCTCGCTCGCGGAGACCCGCGTGTAGCGCTCCACGACGGTGGCGGTCGCGGGGACCAGCAGGGTCGGCAGCGGCCGGATGGCGTCCTTGGCCGGCAAGCCCACCGTCTCGATGACCAGGGTCTCGCCCTCCCAGCGGGCGATGGAGTCGCCCAGGGGGCCGGCGAGCACGGCGGGCCCATGCTTGTCGGCGAGCGGGATGATCCGCAGGTCGGGGCCGTACTCGGTCAGGATCACGACCGCGTCCCTGGTCTGCACAATCAGGCGCGGGTTGATGCCGTTGGTGATGGCGATCGGCGGCTGGCCCTGGCCGACGATGCAGCGCTCCCAGTCCGGCCGCTGCTCGGGCCCGTCGGCCGGCAGCGGCGGCTCGGTGCTGTTGCGGAGCACGTTATCGACGAAGCGCACCTGAGCGCGAGCCCGCGCGGTCATCGGGATCACGCCGTCGGCCGGCTGCACCACCTGCCGCGAGCGCCGCTCGCCCTGCACGACGGCGACGCCGCCCTGCGCGTTGTGGTCGGCCAGGTCCTGGACTTCGCCGTCGATCTTCAGCGAGGCGTAGGTCTTCACGTCGTCGGAGAGCCGGCGGGCGAAGGCTCTGGCCTCGGCTTGGCTCAGCACCAGCGGGACGCCGGGCGTGGCCTCGAGCGGCAGGCCGAAATCCGAGTTCCACGTCCCGCCGAGGTCCGGCTGCCCCCACGCATTGCGCGGCGCGCGGTAGCCGCCGGCCGATGCGGCGGTGGCGGACACCAGCGCGACAAGCCCGATCAGCAGCGCGATTTTACGCATGTCATCCCCCTACCCGGAGAATCCGCGATGCCTCGGCGCGCCGCAAGGGAAAACGCCGCACAGCGTCTGCGCCTCTGCGGCTGTCAGTCGGCCCCCGCCACGACGCCCTGGTCGTGCAGGCGGGCGATCTCCGAGACGCTGAGGCCCAGCACCTCCGCCAGCACCTCGTCGGTGTGCTGGCCGAGCCGCGGGGCGGCCGCGACCGGGCCGCGCTGCGCCTGCGGGATGGTGCCCATGGCGCCCGCCGCGGGATAGGTGAGCCCGCTCGGGTGGCGGACCGGCTGGAACAGCGGATTGTCCTTGTAGAGCCGCCTGTCCTCCAGCGCCGCCTCCAGCGGCTGGTAGGCGCCCCAGGTGACGCCGCCGGCCTCCAGGGCGGCGGCGAGCTCCGCGGCGGTGCGGCCGGCGAAGGCGCGCTCGAATAGCGGATAGAGCCGCGCGCGATGGGTGAAGCGCAGCCCCTCGTCGACGGCGAAGGAAACGCCGAGCTCGGCTTCCAGGGCGGCGACCTCGGCCGCCAGCCCCAGCACCTCAAGCGCCTTCGACCATTGGCGCGGCGTGATCGCCAGGACCATCAGCGTCTTGCCGTCCTTGGTGGCGAAGTCGCGGCCGAACGCGCCGAAGACGTCGTTGCCCATCCTTGGCCGCTGGCGGCCGGCGAGCGCGGTCTCGGCGGTCATGCCGAGGTTGGCCATGGTGGCCCCGGCGATATCGGAGAGCGGCGCGCGGATCTCGCGGCCCTCGCCGTCGCGCTCGCGGGCGATCAGCGCCGCGGTCAGGCTGAAGGCGCAGTAGGCGCCGGTGAGCAGATCCCAGGCCGCCAGCACGTGGTTGACCGGCCGCGGATCGTCGGCCGGGCCGGTCATCAGCGGCAGGCCGAGCGCGGCGTTGATCGTGTAGTCCATCCCCTGGGCGCCGTTCGCCCAGCCCATGACCCGCACGCAGATCAGATCGCGCCGGCGCCTGCTCAGGGTCTCGTAGGAGAGGAAGCCGTCCACCGGGAAATTGGTGACGAACAGGCCCGCGCGGTCCCCCGGCGCCGTCGCCAGCGCCTGCGCGATCTCGCGCCCCTCCGGGCGGGTGAGGTCGAGGGCCACCGACTTCTTCGCCTTGTTCAGCCCCTCCCAGTAGAGGCTCGCGCCGTTCTCGGCGAGCGGCCAGCGGCGGAAGTCGGGCCCGCCGCCGATGTTGTCGAAGCGGATCACCTCGGCCCCCATCTGGGCGAGATGCAGGCCGCAGGTGGGCCCGGCCACGAACGCCGAGCCCTCCACCACCCGAAGGCCCTTCAGAAGGTCGTACATGCCCCCTCCCGCTTATCCCCCGCGACGCCGGGACCGAAGCTGACTCAGCAATTCAACCACAAAGACCACCAAGACCACCAAGAGTCCCCGGCGAGCGGCGCAGCCGGCGCGGCTCCTCCTTGGTCCAGGTGCGGCTCGTCGCGCCGGATGAGAGACGACCTTGCTAGGCGATCAGCTTGCCGACCTCCTCGACCTCGTCAGGCGTGAGCGCCCACTCGGCGGTGGCGGCGTTGGACCGGATCTGCTCGGGCGAGGTCGCGCCGGCGATCACCGAGGAGACCACGGGGTGGCCGAGCAGCCAGGCGAAGGCCAGCTCCAGGATCGAGCGGTTGCGGTCGCGGGCCCAGCCCTCGAGCTTCTCGACCTTCTCGAAATTCCTGTCGTTCAGCGTCTGGGCGCCGCGCGCGCCCCAGGCCGCCAGGCGGGTGCCCTCCGGCGGCGGCTCGCCGCGCTTGTACTTGCCGGTGAGCAGGCCCGAGGCCAGCGGGAAGAACGGCAGGAAGCCCAGCCCGAACGCCTCGCAGGCGGGCAGCACCTCGTGCTCGACCCGGCGTTCGAGGAGCGAATACTGGTTCTGGGCGGAGACGAAGGGGACGTAGCCGCCGGTGCGCGCGGTCCAGGCGGCGTCGGCGACCTGGAAGCCCATGTAGTTGGAGTTGCCGACGTAGCGGACCTTGCCCTGGCTCACCAGGTCGTCCAGCGCCCGAAGGGTCTCCTCGAGCGGCGTCTCGGGATCGTAGCGGTGCATCTGGTAGAGGTCGATGTAATCGGTGCCGAGCCGCTTCAGGCTGGCCTCGCAGGCCTGCATGATCCAGCGCCGCGAGCCGCCCTGCCGCTCACCCTGGCCCATGGCGAACTTGGTGGCGACCACCACGTCCTTGCGGCGCTTGCCGATCGCCTTGCCGAGGAACTCCTCCGACTTGGTCCCACCGTAGACGTCGGCGGTGTCGAAGAAGCTGATCCCCGCCTCGATCGCCGCATCGACCACGACCTGAGTCTGCTTCTCGTCGATGCGCATGCCGAAGTTGTTGCAGCCGAGGCCGACGGCGCTGACCTTGAGGCCGGAATTGCCAAGACGCCGAAGTTGCATGGCGGCATCCTCCCTGAATGGCTCAAATGAAATCCAGCGCCCATCGGTCGAGGGCGACGGCGGCCGGAGCCTAGCCTTTTCCCGCGCACGCGCCAGGGGCGCCGGCCGCGAGGGCTCCAATTGGTTGAGACCGATTCACCTAACTTGTTGGCGATATCGCAAGGCGGCGGCCGCTAACCCTATGAGCGAAATAATGGTTTCCATGAGTGGTGGGACATGCGCGTCGTCACGATCGTCAGCCTTGGGGCTTCGGCCGTTCTCGGACTCGCGGCGCTCTTCGTCGCCAAGACCGTGCTGCCCAGCGCGGCCGCGGCCAAGCAGGCCGCAGCGCAAGGCGCGGGCGTCCCGATCGTGGTCGCCGCCACCGACATCAAGTTCGGCGACAAGCTCGACCCGCGCATGCTGGTCGTGGCCCGCGTGCCGCAGAGCATCGCCCCGCAGGGCGCCTTCGCCAGCGTGCAACAGGTGCTCAGCCAGGACCACGGCGGCGCGCCGGTCGCGCTGACCCCCATCGCCGCGCACGAGGCGGTGCTGCCGAGCAAGCTCTCCGGCCCCGGCGCGCGGCCTTCGGTGGCCGCCGAGATCGCCGACGGGATGCGGGCCTACACCATTCGCGTGAACGACGTCGCCGGCGTCGGCGGCCACGCCCTTCCGGGCGACCGGGTGGACGTCGTGCTGATGCGCGACCTGACCCCGCAGGGCAGCGCGCGCACCTATGTCTCTGACGTGGTGCTGCAGGATGTCCGCCTGCTGGGCATCGACCTCAACGCCGACCTCACCTCAAACAAGCCGGCCGAGCCGAAGAACGCGACGCTCGAGGTGTCCGTGGAGGACAGCCAGAAGCTCGCCATCGCCTCGACGCTCGGCACGCTGTCGCTGGCCCTGCGCCGCACCGGCGAAGCCGAGGTCGAACCGACCAAGACCCTGCTGACCCGCGACTTCCTGAGCGGCGGCGGCGGCGGCGCGGTCGCGGCCCCTGGGGCCCGCCACGTCGTGCGGCGTCGCGCCGGCTCCGCGCGCTCGTTCGGCGGCGTCATCTCGATCGTCGAATACGGCGGCCGAGGCGCCGCGCCTGCGCCGCGAGCTCCGGCCCAGCTGCCGCCGCTCAACATGACCGTCACGACCAAGTCGGCGGATTCACCCAAGGACGACAAGTCCAGCTTCGCGCCCAGCGCGTGACCCCATTGAGAGTGTCCCTCATGAAGCGTCCCCTCATCGGCGCGCTCGCCTGCGCGCTGGCCTCGACCGCCGCGAGCTTCGCGCCCGCCGCCCACGCCACGGACATGCTGGCCTCCGAGCCTGCGGTCAACCGGGTCATCTACGTCCCCAAGGACAAGACGCTCGCCTTCCGGCTCGACCAGCCGGCCACCAAGATCGTGGTGGCGCAGGCCGACATCGCCCAGGTGATCGCCACCGGCGACCGGAGCTTCTACGTCCGCGGCCGGGCGCTCGGCGCGACCAACCTTCTGGTCTACGGCGCGGGCGGCCGCCTCAGCGAGGTGATCGACATCCGCGTCGGCTACGACCCAGTGGAGCTGGAAGACGAGCTGGCGGCGGCCTTCCCGCGCGAGCAGATCCACGTCCGCAATCTCGGCGGCGAGCTGATGCTGCAGGGCGAGGTCTCCAACATCGGCGTGGTCGACCAGGTCAAGGCGCTCGCCGAGCGCTATGCGCCGCAGGCGGTCAACTCCCAGCTCACCGCCCGCGGCACGCAGGTGGTGCTCGAGGTCCGGGTGCTGGAGGCGAACCGCTCGCTGATCCACGACATCGGGCTCTCCGCGCTGATCAAGAACAACTCCTTCACGTTCGCCTACGGCCTGGGCCTGGTGGGCAGCAATCCGGCCAACACCACGCTGCAGCTGACCGGCGGCTCCGGCAACACCAACATCGACCTGCGGCTCGATGCGCTGGAATCGAAGGGTCTCATCCGCACGCTCGCCAAGCCGAACCTGGTCGCCATGTCGGGCGAGAAGGCGAGCTTCCTGGCCGGCGGCGAATTCCCCTATCCGGTGCCGCAGGGCCTGAACAACGTCACCATCGACTTCCGCCAGTACGGCGTGAAGCTCACCTTCCTGCCGGTCGTCGAGGAGAACGGCCTGATCCGGCTGCAGGTGGAGCCTGAGGTCAGCCAGATCGACCAGGCCAATTCGCTGAAGCTCTCCGGCATCAACGTCCCGGCGCTGACCACCCGGCGCGCCCACACCACGGTCGAGCTGAAGAACGGCGACTCGCTGGCGATCGGCGGCCTGTTCCAGCACAACTACTCCAACGGCGTGAGCCAGGTCCCCGGCCTGGGCGACATCCCGATCCTCAGCGCCCTGTTCCGCTCCACGCGCTGGCAGCGCGACGAGACAGAGCTGGTGATCGTGGTGACTCCGCACTTGGCGACGCCGGCCGACTTCGAGGCCGGCCGCCAGGCGGCGCTCTCGGGCGAGACGCCGACCCCCGCGCAGCTGATGCTGCACGGCAAGTCGCTGGATAAGCCGCTCATCGCCCCCAAAGAGATGAAGTGAGGCCGATGGCCCTGTCGAAATCCAAGCCTCAGGCCGGCATCCCCGGCCTGACCGGTAGGCGCATCCTGGCGCTCGGGGCGGCGGTGGCGGCTCTGGCCGAGGGCGGCCCGCTCGCGGGCGCCGAGGTCAGCTCCGTCAGCGTGGACGCCCTCGAGGGCGTCTCGCTCGCGACCTGCGACCTGGTGCTGATCGACGCCGACGCCTGGGACGCCGCGGCGCTCACCGCCTCGGTGAAGGCGCTGGTCGCGGCCAAGGCGCCGCCGCCGGTGCTGATGGTCGGCGGCAGCCTGCCCGCGAGCCTGGTGCGCGACCTGCTGCGGCTCGAGCACGCCGACATCCTCGAGGCGCCCTTCGCGCCCGACCAGCTCACCTCCGCCATCCAGGCCCTGCTCGCCGGCATGGCCGCAGCGCCGGCTCCGGCCGGCCCCGCCAGCGGCTCGCGCTGCTGGGCGGTCATGGGGGCCGTGGGCGGGGCCGGGGCGACCACGCTGGCGATCGAGATGGCGCATGCGCTCTCCACCCGCGACAAGGCCCGGGTCTGCCTGATCGACCTGAACCTCGCCGATGGCGCGGCTGCGGCCTATCTCGGCGTGAACGGCGCGCTGCGGTTGTCGGACTTCGCCGCCGCGCCGGAACGGATCGACACGGCGGTGCTGCAGGCGCTGTCCGCCGCGGTCTCGCCCAGCTTCGACCTTCTGGCCGCGCCGCGCGATCCGACCGGCTTCGACCTTGCCACCCACGACGCCGTATTGCGGCTCCTGGAAGTGGCCTGCGAGACCTATGACTGGGTGATCCTGGACATGCCGCGCCACCGGCGCGCCTGGTCGCTGGAGGCGCTCTCCGGCTGCGACGAAATCCTGGTGATCTCCGAGCTCACCGTCCCGGCGCTGCTCGCGGCGCGCTCGCTCTCCGACGAGGTGGAGCATGCGCTGAGCGGGGCGGCGCAGCCGAGGATCGTGCTGAACCGGCTGGCGAGCCGGGTGTTCGGACCGGCGCCCTCGATGACCGAAGCCGAGCGCGCGTTGCAGCGCAAGGCCGTGGCCGGCGTCAGCTCCGACTGGGAGGCCGCGGCGGCCTCCGCCAACCTGGGCGGCCCGGTCGCCCAGCACCGACCGAAGTCGAAGATCGTCAAGGACGTTCAGGTCCTGGTCGAGAAACTGGTCGCCGAGCCCGCTCGGCGCGATGCTGCGAGGGCCGCCTGATGGGCCGCTTCAGTCTTTCACGTCCGACGCCGACCCCCGGGCCTGCGGCCGCACCGGCGACGCCGGCGCCGGCGCCGGCGCCGCCCAAGCCGGCTCCCAAGCCGAAGGCCAAGGTCGAGGTCGAGGCGCCCGCCCGTCCGGCGCCGCCGGCGCCCGCGGGGGGCAAGCCGCAGCAGATCGATCTGCGCCTCAAGCTGCACCAGCGACTGATCGACGAGCTCGACCTGTCCAAGCTCGAGAAGCTGGAGGAGCATGAGCTCCGCCGGCAGGTGATGAACCTGGTCTCCGACTTCGTCCGCGGCGAGCGCGTGGCGCTCAACGCCGCCGAAGTCGAGCAGCTGGGCGCGTCGATCTACGACGAGATGGTGGGCCTGGGACCGATCGAGCCCTTGCTGAAGGACGAGTCGATCAACGACATCCTGATCAACGGGCCGCACCAGATCTACGTGGAGCGGAGGGGCGAGCTCGAGCTCACCCCTGTGCACTTCCGCGACAACGACCACCTGCTCAGGATCGTCAACCGCATCGTCGCCGGCGTCGGCCGCCGCATCGACGAGAGCCAGCCGATGGTGGACGCCCGCCTGCCCGACGGCAGCCGCGTCAACGCCGCCATCGCGCCCATCGCCATCGACGGCGCGGCGGTCTCGATCCGGAAGTTCTCCACCAAGCCGCTGACGCTGGAGAAGCTGATCGAGTTCAAAGCCATGCCGCAGTGCGTGGCCGACTTCCTGCACGGCGCGGTGAAGGCGCGGGTCTCCACCGTCATCTCCGGCGGTACGGGCTCGGGCAAGACCACCCTGCTCAACGCGCTTTCCGCCGCGATCAGCCACGGCGAGCGGCTGATCACCATCGAGGACGCCGCCGAGCTGCAGCTGCAGCAGCCGCACGTCGTGCGCATGGAGACGCGGCCGCCGAACATCGAAGGCAAGGGCGAGATCCGCCAGCGGGAGCTGGTCAAGAACGCCCTGCGGATGCGACCGGACCGGGTGATCCTGGGCGAGGTGCGCGGCGAGGAGGCCTTCGACATGCTGTCGGCCATGAACACCGGCCACGAAGGCTCGATGGCCACGATCCACGCCAACACGCCGCGCGACGCCATCGCCCGTCTGGAGCAGATGGTCGCCATGTCGGGGATGAACATCACCGCCGAGTCGATGCGCGCCCAGATCGCCTCGGCCGTGGGCCTGATCGTGCAGGCCTCGCGCCTGGCCGACGGCAAGCGGAAGGTGACCTACATCACCGAGATCACCGGCATGGAAGGCCAGGTGGTGCAGATGCAGGACATCTTCACCTTCAACCGCACCCACACCGAGGCCGACGGCACGGTGCACGGCGAGTTCCGGGCCACCGGGCTTCGGCCCCGCTGCCTGGACGAGATGATCCGCCGCGGCATCGCCTTCGATCCGGCGAACTTCGATCCTTCGCGGGCGCTCTGACCATGCAGTTCGATGGCAAGTGGATCGTCCTGATACTGATCTTCGCCGCGGTCTTCTCGGCGGCGCAGGCAGCGGTGGGGCTGCTCTCTTCGGCGACGGAGCGGCGCAAACTGAACCGGCGCCTGAAGGTCGCCGACAAGGTCGACGGCATCTCGGCGCTGGTGCTCGAGCTTCGCAAGCAGCGGGGCCTGACCGCCGCCGGCGAGCGCGCCGGGCGACTGCAGTGGCTGTCGAACCTGATCGTGGCGTCGGGCCTGCCGTATGACCAGAACAAATGGCTGACCTACGTCGGCGTGGCCGCGGTGATCGGCGCGGTCGCCGGATTCCTGCTCGGCCACAGCGTCGTGGGCGTGCTCGCCGGGACGCTGCTCTTCGGCGCCGGGGTTCCGTACGGCTATCTCAAGTTCATGGCCAACCGCCGCGCCCAGGCGCTCGGCTTCCAGCTGCCGCAGGCGCTGGAGATCATCGTCCGCTCGCTGGAGGCCGGCCACCCGGTGCCGACCGCGGTGTCGCTGGTCGGCCGCGAGATGCCCGATCCGATCGGCTCGGAGTTCGGCATGGCGTCCGACGAGATCGCCTATGGCGCGACGCTGGAGCAGGCGATCGGACGGATGTCCGAGCGCTGCCAGCACCCCGACGTCGACCTGTTCGCCGCCACCATCCGGCTGCAGGAACGGGCCGGCGGCAACCTCACGGGCCTGCTGAAGCTCAACGCCAACACGGTGCGCGACCGGCACAAGATGCGCCTGAAGATCAAGGCGGCGTCGTCGGAGGGCCGCGCCTCGGCGATGATCCTGACCGCGGCGCCGTTCCTGGCGATGGGCTTCATCATGATCTCGAACCCGCACTTCTACGGCGACGTGATCAACGAACCGATCGTGAAGTATGGCCTCATCGGCCTGGGCGTGTGGCTCGGGGTCGGCAACATGGTCATGCGCAACATGATCAACATGCGGCTTTAGGACGATGACGATCGACAGCCTCATCTATGGCGTGGGCCTGCTGCTGGTGCTGGCGGCCCTGGGCGGCCTCGGCTTCCTGGCTTTCAACGAGCTGCGTCTGCGCGCCGCGCGGCGCACCCGCCTGCAGCCGGCCATGGCCGGCTTTGCGCCGAAGCCGGCGCGGCCGGGCGGGCAGCTGACCGACCAGGTGCTGGCGGGCGTTCGCCGGCTCGGCCAGCAGAGCGCGGTGCGCGACCCGGCGAAGCTCTCGCTGCTCCGTTCGCGGCTGATGCAGGCCGGATTCCACAACCGCGAAGCGCCCGTGATCTATCTCGGCGCGCGGGCCGCGGCCCTGGTGGTCGCCACCCTGGCGGTGATCCTGACGCTGCCGCTGGTTCTGGGCCCCGGCAAGGGCCCGGGCGGGCTGCTCATCGCCTTCACCTTCGCTGCGGCGGCGATCTTCGGGCCCGATCAGGTTCTGAAGATGCGCCGGCAGGGGCGCGAGCGGGAATACCTGGAAGGCTTCCCCGACCTGCTCGACCTGCTGGTCGCCTCGGTGGAGGCGGGCCTCAGCCTCGACGCGGCGGTGACGCGGGTCACCGAGGAGCTCGGCCGACGGTATCCGAACCTGACCGTCCACCTGAAATTCCTGGTGCTCGAGCTGCGCGCCGGCCGCGCCCGCAAGGACGCCTGGGCGGCGTTCGCCGATCGCCTCGGCATCGACGACGCGCGGGCGCTGGCGACCATGCTGCGCCAGGCCGAGGAGATGGGCACGAGCCTCGGCGAGACGCTCTCGGTGTTCGCCAACGACATGCGCGCCAAGCGCATGCTGAAGGCCGAGGAGAAGGCGCTGGCGCTATCGGCCAAGCTCACCGTGCCGCTGGTGCTGTTCATCTTCCCCTGCCTGCTGGGCGCCCTGATGCTGCCGGCCGCGGCGCGCCTGATGCAGGTGTTCGCCCACCACTAGCCGGACGCAGCGGCGGCCGCGGCGGCCACGGCGTCCAGCTCCGGATTGCGCTCGCCGTCCGCAGTGGCGATGAGCCCCTTGGGGATGAGCAGCAGCACCGGCAGGATCAGGGCGTAGACCACGGTCGTGGCGATCGCGCAGTACAGGAAGCCGTTGGTCGGGCTCAGGCTGTAGAGCTTCGCGCCCAGCACGTCGCCCCCGCGGTAGGACAGCTGGAACCCGGATTCCACCAGCATCATCAGCGTGCCCTGCAGACCCGCCGGGCAGGAGCGCATGGCGAGGTCGAAGTAGGCGCCCGCGGCGATGCCGCCCATCATGCCGATCGGCGCCGCCAGCCAGACCGCCGTCTCGGCGGAGTGGATGAACGCAAGCGGCATCATCTGCGGCACCGTGATGATCGTGCCCCACCAGAGAAGCTTCTGCAGGGAGACCCGTTTGCATAGCCAGCCGTAGACGAAGAACATCGGGATGAAGGCTGCGGCGAACACGGCGTAGTACTCGCCGTAGACCGCGTCGGAGGCATGCAGCTTGTCGTGCAGGTAGAACTGCAGCGGCGTGTTCGAGCCGGGCGCGAACTGGAACATGAAGGCGATCAGCACCGCCGGATAGATCGCCCGGTGTTTCACCAGCCGCTTGATGTCGCCCCAGAAGTGGGTGCCCTTGGCGAGCGGCTGCTCGTAGGCGCCGCGGAACACCGCGCCCGGCTTCAGGAGCCCGTAGGCGCCCAGCATCAGCGACATGACCGCCAGGATGATGAAGGTCTCGCTGGGCCGCAGATGCTCGGCCACCCAGCCGCCCGCCAGCGCGCCCAGCACCTGCGGGAACGACGCCACCACCTGCCAGAGCGCGGTCAGCCGTCCCGACATCAGCTTCTCCTGGCCGATCAGGGCGATCAGGCCCTGGTAGGCCGCCGACTGGAAGCGCGAGAGCGTCATCAGCAGGAGCATGCCGACCATCAGGCCGCCATAGCTGAGCTTCGTCACCGCCAGCCAGGTGAAGATCGCCGCCATGATCGGCGAGAAGATGAACAGGTAGCCGCGGTCGCGCCGACCGAACGGACTCCATAGGTCGCGGGTCAAGCCGAACACGGCGGCGAAGTAGGTGGGGATCGCGGTGATCAGCCGGAAGTTCGCCACCTGCTCGGCGGTGGCGTGCAGCTGGTCCTTCAGCATGTAGGTCGTGGAGAAGTCGACCAGGTAGGCGGTGGGCGCGGTCAGATAGAGCAGGAAGGTGAGCGGTCCGAAGTAGAGGAAGACCTGGCCGGCCTGACTCGGCTCGACACGCCCGGCGCTCTGCGGCTCGCTCATGCCTTCCACTCCTCCCGCGGTTCAGCTCCGCGCAAAGGGAGGGCGCCGGCCCGCCGCCGTCAATCGCAGCGCTACAGACCGTAGGGGCGATAGGGCCCGGCGATCAGCTGCTCGAAGACCCCGACCCCCTGCCGTTCCGGCTCTCCGGGCGCGGCGAACTCGGCGCGGGAGATGGCCTGGATGTGCCAGTTCTCCGGCTGGCCCATGTCGACGGCGGAAAGCTCGATGTCCTCGCGCGCGACGGCGAGCTCGCCCTTCAGCGCCCCATGCCGCCACTCGCCGCCATAACCGATGCCGCGCATCAGGAACGGCTGGCCGATCGGCTCCAGGCGCACGGTGGCTTCGCCCTGGGCCAGCGGGATCTTCAGCGTGCCGCCCTTCGCGTGCCGGGTGCCCGGCTTCAGCGCGACGTCCTCCATGCGCGGGGCGTCCGCATGCCAGCCGCCTTGCGGCCCCGCGCCGTCGGGCAGGATCACCGCGCGGGTGTTCCAGGGCTTGCCGTCCGGATCGGCGTTGACGTGGAAGAAGACCGAGCGGTCGTCGAAGTTGAGCGGCGACCATTGCCAGAAAAATCCGGCCAGCCCCGCGCCGGGCGTCGGCTGCGGATCGGGCGCGCCGACCGGCCGGATGCCCCAGGAGCGGTCGCGCGTGCCGGTCCAGCCCGGGCCCATCTCGCGCCGCTCGCCGTCGATCTCCAGCCAGCCGGAGACGCGCCCGTTCTGGGTCAGGCGCGTGTAGTCCATGAACAGCCGCGGGCCGTTGCGTTTGACGAACCGCGGCTCCTCGATCGGGAAGGAGCGGCCCTCGAAGATCAGCTCAGCGGCGAGCCCCTCCGCCCGTTCGACCGTGACCTTCAGCGTCTGCAACGGCTCCAGCACCTCGATGCGGATCGGCCCGACCGAGAGCTCCATCCGCTCGAGGCCCAGGATGCGCGAGGCGTGCAGGCAGCGCTGGACGCCGTCGCGGATGATCGAAAGGTGGGCGTCGGCGACGTTCAGCGCCGGATAGACCCCGAAGGCCACGGCCACGAACTCCGATCCGTCGGGCGCGTAGGCGTTGAAGAAGTAGCGGTCGTAGAAATTCCGGTCCGAGCCCGCATAGGCGATCGGCTCCGGCGTCTGGTGGATCGGGTAGTCGTCGCCCTTGGTCAGCATGCCGCCAGCCCTCCGCCTTGACGCGCCGTCACACTTGCGAGGCGCCCCAGCCCGGTATCAACTCAAGGCGACGATAAGAAGAAAAGGGAGGCGGCGTCTCCGGTGACCCAACGTCACCGTATCGCCGCTAATCGCATGAGCGTCGCTGAAGCCGTCGACCACCGCATCCCGCAGCACCTCGCCGACAAGCTCGCCGAGCCGCATGCCTACGCCACCGACGAGATCCACGAGGTCTATCGCTGGCTTCGCAAGAACGAGCCCCTGGGTGTGGCCAAGATCGACGGCATCGATCCGTTCTGGGTCGTGACCAGGCACGCCGACATCCTTGAGATCAGTCGCCAGAACGCGCTGTTCCACAACGGCGACCGCTCGCCGACGCTCACCACCCAGCAAGTGGACCAGCGGGTTCGCGCAATGATGGGCGGCAGCCCGCACCTGCTGCGCACCCTCGTGCAGATGGACGCGCCGGATCATCCCAAGTACCGGCTGTTGACCCAGGCCTGGTTCCTGCCGCAGAACATCCGCAGTCTGGACGAGCGCATTCGGCAGATCGCCCGCACGGCGGTCGACAAGATGGCCGCGACCGGCGGCCGCTGCGACTTCGTCAAGCAGATCGCGCTGCACTATCCGCTGCACGTCATCATGACGATCCTCGGCGTTCCCGAAGAAGACGAGCCGCTGATGCTGAAGCTCACCCAGGAGCTGTTCGGCGCCGCCGACCCTGAGCTCGGCCGCGAGCAGGCCTCCCGCCCGGAGCCCGAGCCCGGCAAGGAGTTCGACTTCGGCGTCATCAAGGACTTCATGGACTATTTCCACGCGCTCTCCGAGCGAAAGCGGAAGAACCCCACGGACGATCTCGGCAGCCTCATCGCCAACGCCCAGATCGACGGCCAGCCGATCTCCGACTTCGAGGCGATGAGCTACTACATCATCGTCGCTGCGGCCGGCCACGACACAACGTCGTCCTCCACCGGCGGGGCCATGTGGGCGCTGGCGGAGCGACCCCGCGAAGTCGCGAAGCTGAGAGCAGACCTGTCGCTGATCCCGGGCCTGGTGGAGGAGTCCATCCGCTGGACCACGCCGGTGAAGACCTTCATGCGGACCGCGACAGAGGACACCGAGTTCGCCGGGCGGGCGATCAAGAAGTTCGACTGGCTGATGCTCTGCTACGCCTCGGGCAACCGCGACGAGTCGGTCTTCGATGACCCGTTCGAGTTCCGTGTGGATCGGCAGCCGAACAAGCAGCTTTCCTTCGGCTATGGCGCGCATGTCTGCCTCGGCCAGCATCTCGCGCGGATGGAGATGCGGATCCTCTGGGAGGAGATGCTGCCGCGCCTCAAGTCGGTGAGCCTCGACGGCGAGCCGGCGATGAGCGACGCGGTCTTCGTCAACGGCCCCAAGCGCCTGCCGATCAAGTTCGAGATGGCCTGAGGCGACGCGTGGCCCACTCTCTGGAGCCGCGCGTCGCGGCTTATCTGACCTCCAAGCTGCCCGGCGCGACGGAGGTCGCCATCGAGGGCCTCGAGCGCATCTCCGGCGGCGCGAGCCGGGAGACCTACCGGTTCCGCGCCCGCTGGCGCGAGGGTGGCGACGCGCGCGAGCGGCGGATGATCCTGAGGCGCGATCCGCCCGCTTCCCTGATCGAGACCGAGCGGCGGACGGAGTTCGCGGCCTATCGCGCCTTTCACGGCTCGGCCGTGCCCGTGCCGGAGATGCTCTGGCTGGAGGAGGATCCGGCCCACCTCGACCACCCGTTCTTCATCGCCGAGGAGCTGGCCGGCTTCCAGGCCTCGCCGCAGATGCTGCTGGCCGGCGGCTACGACGCGGTCCTGCCGAGGCTGGCCGAGCGGAAGTGGACCATCCTGGGCGAGATCGCCAGGGCCGATCCGGAGGCGCTGGGCCTGACCGAGGTCATGGAGGCGCCGCCGCTCGACGGTTGCTGGAAGCGTGAGCTCGACTACTGGGAAGGCGTCTTCGATCGCGACCAGGCCGAGCCGCTGCCGATCGCCCGCGCCGCGATCCGCTGGCTGAGAGCCCACCCGCCGCCGCCGGCCCAGAAGCTCTCGGTGGTGCACGGCGACTACCGCACCGGCAACTTCCTCTACGACCAGGCGGGCGAGATCCGCGGCGTGCTGGACTGGGAGATGGCGCATCTCGGCGATCCGCTGGAGGACCTCGCCTGGGGCTTCAATCCGATCTGGGAGTTCGGGCGCGGGCTGGCGGGCGGGCTCCTGCCGCGCGAGCGGGCGATCGCCATCTGGGCGCGGGCGAGCGGTCTCAACGCCGATCCGCAGGCGCTGCACTGGTGGATCCTGTTCAACTGCGTCAAGGGCCAGGCGATCTGGGTGGGCTCGGCCGGCGCCTTCATCAAGGGCGGCAACAAGGCCCCGATCATGATCTATCCCGCGTGGTGGCTGCTGAACGCCCAGGACCGGGCGATCCTGAAAGTGATGGGGAAGCTATGACGCCCGAGGTTCCCGCCGTGCTCGCGGAACTCGCAGGCCTCGTCGCCCGCAACGCCATGCCGGGGGTGCCGGAGCCCGAGCGGGCGAGCGATCTCGGCCTCACGGCCATGCTGCTGGGCCTGGCCGCCGAGGTGTGGGATGGCGCGGCCGCCAGGCTGGTCGAGGAGAACCGCGCGCTGCGCACGCTGCTGGGCGAGACGGGCGCCGACGAGGATCTGCATCTGTCGAAGCTCAAGGCGGAGAACGACCGCTTGCGGACCAGGCTGATCGAGGCCCAGATCGCCGCCGAGGAGGCAGGCGACCAGGCCCGCCAGGACGCCATCTGGGCGGAGCTCCGGGCGTCCACCGAGCGGCGGAAGATCTCGGTCTCGCTGGTCTAGCCGCCGCCTTGGATCCGCCCGCCGGCCGGGCCCAGGCAGCTGCCAGGCGGTGAAGGACGGGCGACGCGGGCTATCAGCCGGCCTGAGCGGAGAGCAGCTCGAGCGTGAGCGGATCCGGCTCGCCGGCGAAGTGCTTGTCGAGCGCCTGCTGAAACATCGGGTCCCCCGAGGCGGCCTCCCGGAACAGCGTCATCGACGAGCGGAACTTCAGGTCGTCGGGCGAGCCGAGGATCTGGCGCGCCGAGCGGTCCTGCACCGCCATCACCGCGGCGATGCTCTCTCGCAAACGGCCCCCCAGCACCGGATGGGCGAGGTAGGCGCGCGCCTCGTCGAGAGAGCCGATCGCATAGCGCCGCGCCATGGGGCTCGCGCCCAGCCCGGCGATCTGCGGGAAAACGAACCACATCCAGTGCGAGCGCTTGTCACCCTCGCGCAGCTCCGCCAGCGCGTGGGCGTAGATCGGGGCCTGGGCGGCCAGGAATCGTTCGAGTTGGAACGGATCGTCCACGGAAGGCTCCGGCGCGCGCGGCGAAAGTCTTCCCGCGCCGCCGTGCGCTCGTCCAGCCGCGCGCCCGGCGCAAGCTCGCCGTCGCGCCGAAGTTTCGGCGTTCGCTGAAGCTTGGCCGAGATTGCCGCCCGCGCCGGCTCGACAATCCCGCCCGGCTCGGCTTTTCTGCGCGCCTTTCATCCAGCCCCATTGCAAGGACGCCATTGATGCCACCACGGATGTTGCCCGATCCTACGCCGGAGACCCGGCATTTCTGGGACGGGTGCAGGGAAGGCGAACTGCGCCTTCAGCGCTGCACCGAATGCGACGGGGGCAGCTACTTTCCGCCCAGGCCCTTCTGCCCCAGGTGCGGCAGCCGCAAGGTCGAGACCTTCAAGGCGAGCGGCCAGGGCGTGCTGTGGTCCTATGTGATCAACATGCGGCCGCGCCCCGACATGGGAACCGAGCCCTACGCCATCGCCGTCGTGAAGCTCGCCGAGGGGCCGAAGATGATGACCAACATCGTTGGCTGCCCGCAAACGCCGGAGGCGCTGAAGCTCGACATGCCGCTGAAGGTCTCGTTCGCCAAGCAGAACGACGACATCTCCCTGCCCTTCTTCGAGCCCGCCGGAGCCTGACGCGCCATGAAACAGAAATCTGTCGCGGTCGTCGGCGCCGCCGAAACCACCAAGATGGGCAAGATCCCGGACCAGTCGGTGATCGGCCTGCATGCCGACGCGGCGCTGAACGCGCTCGCCGACTGCGGGCTGAAGCCTTCGGACATCGACGGCGTGGCCACCGCCGGCCTCAGCCCGGTCGAGCTCGCCTACTATCTCGGCATCACGCCCACCTACGCCGACGGCACCAGCGTCGGCGGCTGCTCCTTCATGCTGCACGTCCGCCATGCGGCGGCGGCCATCAACGAGGGGCTCGCCAAGACCATCCTGATCACCCACGGCGAAAGCGGCCGCTCGCGCGTCGGCGCGGGCGGGCGGTTCGGCGGCGGCTCCTCGAGCTTGGCCGGCCAGTTCGAGCAGCCCTACGGCCCGGTCGGCCCGCCCACCATGTTCACGGTGCCGGTGCTCCGCTACCTGAAGACCTATGGCCTGACGGAGGAGGACCTCGCGTGGGTCTCCGTGATCCAGCGCGAGTGGGCGGCGATGAACCCGCGCGCCAGCTTCCGCGACCCGATCACCGTCGAGGACGTGCTGAACTCGCCGATGATCGCCTGGCCGTTCCGGATGCTGATGTGCTGTCTGGTCACCGACGGAGGCGGCGCGCTGGTGCTCACCTCCGCCGACCGCGCCAAGGACTTCCCGCGGAAGCCGGTCTACGTGCTGGGCACGGGCGAGAGCGTCGAGACGCCGATGGTCAGCCAGATGGAGGACTTCACCACCTCCAAGGCGTTCCGCGTCTCTGGCAAGAAGGCGTTCGACGAGGCGGGGATCACGCACAAGGACGTCGATCACCTGATGATCTACGACGCTTTCGCCCACCTGCCGCTCTACGGCCTTGAGGACCTCGGCTTCTGCAAGCCGGGAGAGGCGGCGGCCTTCGTCCGCGAGCGCAACACCGCGCCCGCCAAGGACGGCAAGCCGATCGGCAAGCTGCCGCTCAACACCAACGGCGGCGGGCTCTCGTACATGCATTCGGGCATGTACGGCATGTACGCCCTGCAGGAGAGCGTGCGGCAGCTGCGCGGGGTCGCGCCCGCCCAGGTGCCCGACGCCAAGATCAGCATCGCCCATGGCGTGGGCGGCATGTTCGCCGCCTCCGGAACCATCGTCTTCTCCAACGAGGCGCCCTGACGCGCACGTCGGCGGGCCCGTCTCTCCACCCCGGGAGGCGGGCCCGTGACGGGTCCCCGGCCCCAAGCCGCCCGCGCGGGAGCGGCCGGGCGACCGACACCCCGGCCATGGGCGTCGGCGAGCGCGAGGCGCGCCACATGGCGGCCTATCTCCACACCCTGAGCTGAGCGGTTCCGCCGAGCGCCCGCATATATTTCCGGCCCCGCGCGTTGTGGGGCGATGCTCGATTGCGTGATCGTGGGCGCGGGCCCCGCGGGCCTCACCGCCGCCATTTATCTCGGCCGGTTCCGGCGCGATTTCCGGGTGGTCGACGCCGGCGCGAGCCGGGCGGCGCGCATCCCCCTGAGCCGCAACCACCCCGGCTATCCCGAGGGCGTGCGCGGCCGGACCCTCATCGCCCGCATGCGACGGCAGGCGGAGCGCTATGGCGCGCAGATCCAGGCCGGACGCGTGGATCACCTCGCTGCGGTCAAGCACGGTTTCCGGCTCGCGCTCGCAGACCGGGAGCTCACCGCCCAGACGGTGCTGCTCGCCACCGGCGTGGTGGACGTGGAGCCGGAGATCCCGGGCGTCGAGGAGGCGGTGGCGAACGGGCTGATCCGCATCTGCCCGATCTGCGACGGCTTCGAGACCATCGGCCAGAGCGTGGGGGTCATCGGCCGCGACGAGCACGCCGCCCGCGAGGCGCTGTTCATGACCACCTATTCGGACCGGGTGAGCCTGATCCACGCGGGCGCGCAGGAGGCGCTGCCGGCGGAGATGCGCCAGCGGCTGGCCGCGGCCGGTGTCGAGGTGGTCGAGACGCCGATCGAAAGCGTCGCCCTGGACCGAAGGCGGATCTCCGCGCTCTGCTTCGGGCCCGACCAGACGCGGCGGTTCGATAGCCTTTACGCGGCGCTCGGCGTGCGGCCGCAGATCCAGCTGGCGGCGGACGCCGGCGCAAAGCTCGACGACAGCCATCGGCTGGTCGTCTCCGAGCACCAGGAGACCTCCGTGCCCGGGCTCTACGCCGCCGGCGACGTGGTGCGCGGCCTGAACCAGATCTCCACCGCCGAGGGCGAGGGCGCGATCGCCGCCACCCATATCCACAACGTCCTGCGCGGCGCGAGTTAGCTCGGGCCCAGGATGTAGCGCGGGCCGGGCCCGGCGCGGCCGGCGCGGTCGTCGGGATTGTAGAGGGCGCACCGCTCGAGCGAGAGGCAGCCGCATCCGATGCAGTCGTCGAGCTTGTCGCGCGTGCGCTCCAGCATGGCGATCTTCGCCTCGAGCACGCCGCGGACCCGCGCGCTGATCCGCCGCCAGTCCTCGCGCGTGGGCGTGCGGCCTTGGGGCAGGGTGGCGAGCTCCGTCTCGATTTCGCCGAGCGTAAGGCCGAGTTGCTGGGCGATGAGGGCGAACGACAGCCGGCGGATGTCCGAGCGCAGGAACCGGCGCTGGTTGCCGGCGGTGCGGACGGCGCGCACCAAGCCGCGCGCCTCGTAGAAGCGGATGGCCGAGACCGACAGCCCGGTCCGGCGCGCCAAATCGCCGATCGACAGGAAACCATCTGCCGACATGCGAGCCTCCGATAAATATCTTGATCTCAAGTTAGGTTGAGATTGTACGCGGAGGAAGAGGCGCAAACCAAGGGGATATCGCGATGTCCGCATGCAAGCTGGAGCACGTCAACGTCACCGTCGCCGACCCGAACGCCGCCGCTCAGCTGATGGGCGAGCTGTTCGGCTGGCGCGTACGCTGGGAAGGCCCGGCGCTCAGCGGCGGCTACACCGTGCATGTGGGCAGCGAGGACCAGTACCTCGCGCTCTATACGTCGAGGGCCCAGGACGCCCAGAGCAAGGACTTCGCCAAGGGCCGGCCGCTCAACCACATCGGCGTCGAGGTGGAGGATCTCGCCGCCGCCGAGGCCCGCGTCGTTGCGGCCGGCCTGAAGCCGATGAACCACGCCGACTACGAGCCGGGCCGCCGGTTCTATTTCTTCGATCCCAACGGCATCGAATACGAGGTGGTGAGCTACCGCGGTTAGCGGTCGAACTTGGTGGAGAGCACGATCGAGGAATTGGTGCGCTCGACGCCCTTGACCGCCCCGATCTCGTCGATGACGGCGTCCATCTCCGACACGCTCGGCGCCTCCACCGAGGCGATCATGTCGAACGGCCCGCTCACCGACTGCAGCCGCCGGACGCCGGCCATGCGCCGGAGCGCGGCGGTGGCGGCCGCGGCCTGCTTCGGCTCGACCGTGAGCAGCACATAGGCGTGGATGCGCCGCGCCGCCTCCGCCTCGGAAAGCTTGACCGCGTAGCCGGCGATCACGCCGGAGCGCTCCAGGCGCGCCAGCCGGCTCTGCACCGTGGTGCGCGAAAGCCCCAGGGCGCGGGCGAGCTCGGCGACCGGCGCGCGGGCGTTCTCCCGCAGCTTGGCGAGCAGGTGCTGGTCGAGATCGTCCATGGGCAGATCGTCCGACGCATTTGCCTGATCGCCGAAAATTACCCGGCAGATCGCCGAAACGCCAGTTGAATCCGTCTTCACCTGGGCCGATTCTGAGTTGGAGACGCGAGGAGACGCACATGCGCAAGGTCGCTGTCATCGGCGCCGGCAAGATCGGATCGACGGTCGTCGACCTGCTCACCGCGTTCGGACCCTACGAAGTGCTGGTCATCGATCGGTCCGTCGAGGCGCTCGCCGGGCTCGACGGCAAGCCGCGGGTGGAGACCCTGGCCAGCTCCATCGCCGATCCCGATGCCCTCGCCCGGCGCCTGAAGGGCCGCTTCGCCGTGGTGAACTGCGCGCCATTCCACCTGACGATCCCGGTGGCGAAAGCGGCCGCCGCGGCCGGCGCGCACTACCTCGACCTCACCGAAGATGTGGCCTCCAGCCGGGTCACGCGCGAGCTCGCCAAGAGCTGCGAGACCGCCTTCATCCCGCAGTGCGGTCTGGCGCCCGGCTTCGTCACCATCGCAGCCTGGGAGCTCGCCAAGCATTTCGACGAACTGCACGACGTGCGGCTGCGCGTCGGCGCCCTGCCCCGCTATCCCTCCAATGCCTTGAACTACAATCTCACCTGGTCGACGGACGGGGTGATCAACGAGTACTGCGAGCCATGCGAGGCGATCGTGAACGGTCGCCTGCGCGAGACGCCGCCCCTGGAGGAGCGCGAGGAGTTCGCCCTCGACGGCGTGACCTACGAGGCGTTCAACACCTCGGGCGGCCTGGGCACGCTCTGCCACACGCTCGAGGGCAAGGTCCGCAACCTCAACTACAAGACCATCCGCTACCCCGGACACGCCGACATCATGAAGGCGCTGCTCAACGACCTGGACCTTCGCAACCGCCGCGACGTCCTGAAGGACATCCTGGAGAACGCCGTCCCGGCCACCTTGCAGGACGTGGTCATCGTGTTCGTCACCGTCTCGGGGCTGAAGCACGGCCGCCTGATGCAGGAGACTTACGTCAACAAGGTCTACGCCCAGGCGGTCGGCGGCGAGATGAAGAGCGCGATCCAGGTGACGACCGCCGGCGCGATCTGCGCGGTGCTGGACATGCTGGCCGAGGGCAAGCTGCCGGGGCGCGGCTTCATCCGCCAAGAGGACATCCCGCTCGCCGACTTCCTGGCCAACCGCTTCGGGCGGTTCTATGCGCCCGATGATGCGATGGTGCTGAGGGCCGCAGCCGAATAGGCGAGATCGACATGAACCTGCAGACCAAGATCGCTTCGGCGGCTTCCGAGGCCGCCGCCGTCCTCGAACGGCTGGGCGTGCGCCAGGCGCTCTGGAGCGCCGGAAACCGCCCCGTGCGCTCGCCGATCACCGGCGAGGTCATCGCCCATGTGCAGGATGTGGACGCCGAGGCCGCCCGGACTGCCATCGAGGCCGCGCACGCGGCCTATCTCGCCTGGCGCGACGTCCCGGCTCCGCGACGCGGCGAGCTGGTGCGGCTCCTGGGCGAGGAGCTGCGGCGGATCAAGACCGACCTCGGCCGGCTGGTCACGCTGGAAGCCGGCAAGATCGGCTCCGAGGCCGAGGGCGAAGTGCAGGAGATGATCGACATCTGCGACTATGCCGTGGGCCTGTCGCGGCAGCTGTTCGGCCTGACCCTGGCGACCGAGCGCCCCGAGCACCGGATGATGGAGACCTGGCACCCGCTGGGCGTCGCCGGCGTGATCACCGCCTTCAACTTCCCGGTGGCGGTCTGGTCGTGGAACGCGGCGCTGGCGCTGGTGTGCGGCGATGCGGTGGTCTGGAAACCATCCGAGAAGACGCCGCTCACGGCGCTGGCCGTGCAGGCGGCGTTCGAGCGCGCCGTCGCCCGCTTTCCCGAAGCGCCGGAGGGTCTCTCGGCGGTGATCGTCGGCGACCGCGAGGTCGGCGAGGCGCTGGTCGAGCATCCCAAGGTCCCGCTGGTCTCGGCGACCGGCTCCTGCGCCATGGGCCGCGCGGTCGCGCCGAGGCTCGCCGCCCGCTTCGCCCGCGCTTTGCTGGAGCTCGGCGGCAACAACGCCGCCATCATCTGTCCCTCGGCTGACCTTGACCTGGCGCTGCGCGGCGTGGCCTTCGCAGCCATGGGCACCGCCGGCCAGCGCTGCACCTCGCTTCGGCGGCTCTTCGTGCACGAGAGCGTCTACGGCGCCTTCGCGCCGCGGCTGAAGGCGGCCTACGCCTCCGTGGCGGTGGGCGATCCGCGCGTGGCCGGCACGCTGGTGGGCCCGCTCATCGACCTCGCCGCATTCGAGGCCATGCAGCGGGCGCTGGGCGAAGCCCGGAAGGCGGGCGGGCAGGTCGCGGGCGGCGATCGCGTCGAGATGGCGGGCGGGGCGACCGCGGCCTACGTGCGCCCGGCTCTGGTCGAGATGCCCTCGCAGGCCGAGATCGTGCGCAAGGAGACCTTCGCGCCGATCCTCTACGTCATGCGCTATTCGGACCTCGCCGAGGCGATCCGCCTCAACAACGACGTCCCGCAGGGCCTCTCCTCCTCGATCTTCACCAACGACGTCCGCGAGGCCGAGCTGTTCACCTCAGCGCGCGGCTCCGACTGCGGCATCGCCAACGTCAACATCGGGCCCTCCGGCGCCGAGATCGGCGGGGCGTTCGGCGGCGAGAAGGAGACCGGCGGCGGCCGCGAGGCCGGTTCCGACGCCTGGAAGGCCTACATGCGCCGCGCCACCAACACCGTGAACTACGGCCGCACCCTGCCGCTCGCCCAGGGCGTGAAGTTCGAGATTTGAAACGCGCGTTTGCCCTTCGGCTTGGGGTTGGGCACAATCGGGCTTTCAACGCTCCCATTTCGAAAGTCCGATCCTTTGACCGTTTCTGCTACGACCGCGCGCACCGCCGCGGCCGCCAATCCTCTCGCCTCCGTCGACGGCCTGATTGAGGGCCTGGCGAGCGTGGACTACATCGCCTCCCGCCGCATCGCGACGGCGCTCTACATGGCGGTGAACCTGCAGAAGCCGATCCTGGTGGAAGGCTCCGCCGGCGTCGGCAAGACCGAGCTTGCGCTGTCCACGGCCCGGCTGCTTCGCCTGCCGCTCATCCGGATGCAGTGCTACGAGGGCCTGGACGAGTCCAAGGCGCTGTACGAGTGGAAGTACGGCAAGCAGCTGCTCTACACCCAGATCCTGAAGGACCGGCTGGGCGACACGCTCGCCGAGGCCAACACCATGGACGAAGCCATGGCGCGGCTGCACGGCATGGGCGACCTGTTCTTCTCCGAGCCGTTCCTCGAGCCCCGACCGCTGATGCGCGCGCTCAACGAGGACGCGGGCTGCGTGCTCCTGATCGACGAGATAGACAAGTCGGACGAGGCGTTCGAAGCCTTCCTGCTGGAAGTGCTTTCGGCCTACCAGGTCTCGATCCCCGAGCTCGGCGTGATCACCGCCAAGACGCCGCCGTTCGTGTTCCTGACCTCCAACAACGTCCGCGACCTCGGCGACGCGCTGAAGCGGCGCTGCCTGCACCTGCACATCCCGCTGCCGGACGCCGCCCTGGAGGAGAAGATCGTCGCCACCCGCGTGCCGGATATCGAGAGCCGGCTCGGCAAGGAGCTGGTGGCGTTCGTGCAGAGCCTGCGCACGCTCGATCTGCGCAAGGCGCCCTCGATCTCGGAGACGGTGGACTGGGCGCGCGCCCTGGTGCTGCTGCATGCCTCGAGCCTCGATCCGGCCCTGGTGAAGGACACGCTCAACGTGATCCTCAAGTTCGAGCAGGACATCGGCGCGGTCGAGCCGCAGATCGTCGAGCTGCTGCAGCGCCGCCCGACGTAGCCGGCCATGCAGCGCCAGCTGGAAGAATTCATCCGCGCGCTCCGGGCCGCGGACGTGCGCGTCTCGCCGGCCGAGGCGATCGACGCGGCGCGCGCGCTGACGGTGACCGGCTATGGCGACCGTGAGCTCTTCAAGGATGCGCTGTGCGTCAGCCTCGCCAAGAGCCCGGACGAGGTGGCGCGCTTCGACCAGGTGTTCGAGACCTTCTTCACGCGCGAGCCGCTGAGCGCCGGCGCGCCGCCGCCGCAATCCGCGGCTCGGGAGGGCGAGGCGCAGGAGGGCCAACCGCCCTCCAGCGAGGCGACCCAGGGCTCGCCGCTCGCCCAGATGCTGCTGTCGGGCGACGCCGCGGCGCTCGCCCAGGCGATGGAGGAGGCGGCCCAGCGCGCCGGCGTCGCCGAGATCCGCCTCTCCACCCAGCGCAGCCGGATGACGCGCCGGTTGCTCGAGGAGATGGGCATCGGCGAGATCGAGCAGATCATCGCGGCCGCCAAGCGTCAGGCCGAGGGCCGGGCGCTTGCCGAGCGGCTGGACGAGCGCCGCAAGGGCCTGGTCGCCGAAGCCCAGGCGTACGTCGAGCGCCAGCACAGCCTTTATGCGGCCGGCTCGGCGAAATCGCTGCGCGAGGAGATGCTCGCCAAGAAGGCGCTGAACGCCGACGGCGGCATCGACCCGGTCGACCTCGCCATGATGCAGGCGCTCGTCAAGCGGATGGCCAAGCGGCTGGCCGACCGCTATTCGCGCCGGAGGCACATCGCCAACAAGGGCCATCTCGACGTCCGCAAGACGCTCAGGAAGAGCATGGCGCACGGCGGCGTGCCGTTCGAGATCGAGTGGAAGCTGAAGAAGATCGAGAAGCCCTCGATCGTGGCGATCTGCGACGTCTCCAAGTCGGTGGCGGCGGCGGCGCAGTTCCTGCTCACCTTCCTCTATTCGCTCAACGAAGTCGTGGACCGCCTCGACGCCTTCGCCTTCTCCGGCCGGCTGATCAGCGTCAACGACATCCTCGACGAGCACGGCGTCGAGGCCGCGATCCTCAAGGTGCTGACGGCGATCGGCTTCCAGCAGACCGATTACGGCAAGGCGCTGGAGGACTTCTGCGATGAGCACCTCGACCGGCTGGACCGCCACACGACGGTGATCATCCTGGGCGACGGGCGCTCCAACTTCGCTGAGCCCAGGCTCGACCTGATGAAGCAGATCCACGACCGCTCGCGCTCGGTGATCTGGCTCAATCCGGAGCCGGAGAGCTACTGGAACCAGGGCGACTCGGTGATGCACCGCTACGAGCGCTTCTGCCACGTGGCCAAGCACTGCAACACGCTCGCCCAGCTGGAACGGATCGTCGAAGACGTGCTCAGGACCTACGTCCCGCACTAGCTCCCCCGGCGTGAGCGGCTTAAGGCGGGCGCATGGCCGTGCTCGCGCGCTCGCTGCTGATTGCTCTGGGCCTCGCGCTGGCGAGCCGGACGGCGCCGGCCGCCCAGCCGGCCTTGATGGCCTTCTACGTGCCCTGGGAGCCGACGGCGCTCGCCTCCCTGCAGGCGCATGCGGGCTCGCTCGACGTCTTCGCGCCGATGTGGGCGAGCCTGGTCTCGGCCAAGGGCGAGGTGCGCTGGGAGACGGACCCCAAGGCGCATGCCGCGCTCGCGGCCGCCACGCGCCGGCCCAAGGTGATGCCGGTGGTCTCGAACGCCCACGACGACGTCTGGGACGTGATGGCGGCCCAGGCGGTGATCGGCGATCACCGCGCGGCGGACGCCTTCGCCGAGGCGCTCGCCACGCGCGCTAGGGCCGAGGGGTTCGCCGGCTATGTCATCGATTTCGAGAACCTCGCGCCGGCCGGCGTCGCGGGCTATCCGGCGCTCGTGGGCCTGCTCCGCGACCGGCTGCACGCCGACGGCCGCCAGCTCTGGGTGACCGCGCTGCTCTCGACTGATCCTGCGACGGAGCAGCGGCTGCTGGCCTCCGCCGACGCGGTGGTGCTGATGGCCTACGACCAGTGCTGGGCGACCTCAACGCCGGGGCCGATCGCCGACGACGCCTGGGTGGGCGCCAATCTGCCGGCGAAGCTCGCGGGGGCCGATCCAGGCCGCTTCGTCGTGGCGCTGGCGTCCTACGGCTACGACTGGCCGGCCGGGCGAACGGCGCGGGTGGTCTCCGTGCCCGCCGCGCGGGAGCTCGCGGCGAAGGCGCACGCCCGCATCGCGCCTGCGCCAGGCTCCGACGCCCACTTCAGCTACAGCGCGCCGGACGGGCCGCACGAGGTGTGGTTCGCCGACGCCGCCGCCTTCGCCCGCCAGCGCGCGCTCGCGGCCGCCCTCGGAGTGAGGGGCGTCGCGCTCTGGCGGATGGGGCTGGAGGATCCCGGCCTCTGGACCGCGGCGCCGCCGGCGACGGCGGCCCCCCCGGCGGCCCCGGGCGCAGCCTGTGCGCCCCTCCCCCGCTAGGCGAGGAAGTTCCGCAGCGTCGCCACGTAGAGCTCCGGCTTCTCGTCCATCGCCATGTGCGAGCAGCCCGGCAGGATGACGAGCCTGGAGCCCTTGATGCCCCTCTGGATCGTCTTGTGGCAGTCCAGCGTGACCTCGTCATAAGTCCCGGTGACGATCAGGGTCGGGACGCGGATGCGATGCAGGTCCTTCCTGCGGTCCCAGTCCCTGATCACGCCCACGATGGTGAACTCGTTGGGGCCGTTCATCACCCGGTAGGCGATGGACTTCGCGACGATGTCGAGCGAGGCGGCCGCATCCGGCGGCGGCGGGTCCTTGCGGATCACGTGCAGCTTGTAGAACTCGTCGACGAGCGCCTGGTACTCGGGCGTCGCCTCCTTGTGCGCGGCTTCGAGCGCATGGAGCTTGGCGCCGCCGCCGTTGGGCATGGCCGCGATCAGCCGCATCTGGCCGGCGTTGGCCTGGGGCACGCTGGCGAGCGCGCCGCCGAGGATCAGCTTCTCGACGCCCTTGCCCCGGCCCTGGCATAGGTACTCGATGGCCAGCATCGAGCCCCAGGAATGGCCGAAGAGATCGATGCGATGGAGCTGCAGCGCGCGGCGCACCGCGTCCAACTCGTCGACCGAGCGCTGGATCGTGTAGAGCTTCTCGTCCGGGGGGCTGTCCGCCTGGCCGCAGCCCAGCTGGTCGTAGAAGATCACCGGCCGCTGGTCGGCCAGCGCCGCCAGCGGCAGGAGGTAGTTGTGGCCGGCTCCCGGGCCGCCGTGCAGGGTCAGGAGCGGCGTCTTGCGCCCCGAGCCCACCTTCTTCCACCAGATGGTCCCGCCCGGCACGGCCGCGCGGCCCGTCTGCTCCGGAAATCCGAGGGCGGAGAACGAGGCCCCTGCCGCCAGGGCCGCTGCTGCGGCGCCGATCGCACCCCGTCGCGTGAAGTCCATGGACGAGCCCTCCCCCGCCGCAAGCTAACCCTGCGCTGCGCCGCTTCCAATACGGTGCGGAGACCTCTGCAGATGAACACCGCTTGGCTGCGAGCGGGCTCAGAGATTAAGTTCGTGTCGCGATGCAATCCCCAGCACAGAACGCCGAACGGCGGCTCGACTACCAGGCGCAGGACAGCGCGCAGACCCTGGCTGAGGGACTGGCGGAATACTATGCGGCGAATCGCGGGCGGGTGACCCGACCAGCCGACCTGCCGCCGGAGAGCGCGGCGCTATTCCGCAGCCACGACATGTGCCACGTGATCTTCGGCCTTTCGACGACGCTCGCCGACGAGACACTGGCGGACACCCGCACCCTGTTCTCCTGCGACGTGGGCTGGCGCCGCTACGCCCGGTATCTCGGCGCCGACGCCCAGGCCAAGGCGCTGTTCGCCGAGATGGGCTGGCTGAAAGGCGTCGGGATCACACTGGCCTGCCTGCCGCGGATCGCGCGCGCGGGCTTCGAAGCGCTGCGGATGACCAAGCGCTGGCCGTGGGAGCCGCCCGAAAGCTTCTCCCGACGCACGCTGGCGGAGCTGCGTCGCGAGCACGGCATCCGGGTGATCTGAGGCCTCAGGCGCGCGCCTTGGCGCTCTTCGGTTTGCCCGGCTTGAGGTTCGCGGCGCCGCGCGCGATCCAGCCGCGCAGCGCCTCGCGGTCGGCGAGCATGGTCTCCGGCGCCACGACGTATGACTTCGAGGGCGGCATGTCGGGCGTGTACTGCAAGGCCTTGGCGCCCGGGATGGCCAACAGCTCGGCGTAGTCGGGGCCGGAGAGCTTCAAGGCCAGGCCAACATCGGAGAGCGAGGCGAAGGCCCTGCCCTCGGCATAGGCCATGATGCCGCCGAACATCGGCCGGAACGCCAACTCCAGGTCGGGCGGGGCGGCGGTCTGCATGAGGGCCTGCAGGGCCTTGGGATTGTGCGCCATGGATCACCTCCGGCCGCGCAGTCTGGCGCGGGCTCGCGCCAGCATCCTGTCAGCAGCCGTTCACCAGCTGTCGATCCAGCGCAGCTTCTTCTCGCTGCGCAGCGGCGCCGGCGGCAAGCTCTTCAGCCCGGCGGCGATCCACTTGCGGGTGTCGGCGGGGTCGATGACGTCGTCGAGCGAGGGATAGGCGGCGCGGGAGAGCGCCCGGCCGCCGGCGTAGGCGGCGGCGACCATCTCGTCGAAGCGGGCCTTGCGCGCCACCGGGTCGGCGATGGCGGCGAGCTCGTTGCGGTAGCCGAGCTTGACCGAGCCCTCCAGCCCCATGCCGCCGAACTCGCCTGTCGGCCAGGCGACGCAGAACATCGCCCCCTGGTAACTGCCGCCGGTCATGGCGATCGCGCCCAGGCCGTAGGACTTGCGCAGGATCACCGAGAAGATCGGCACGGTGAGGTTGGCGCCGATCACGAACAGCCGCGAGCAGTGGCGGATCAGGCCCGTCTTCTCGGCCTCCGGCCCGACCATGTTGCCGGGGGTGTCGGAGAGCGAGAGCACCGGGATGTCGAAGGCTTCGCAGACCTGCAGGAAGCGGGCGGCCTTGTCGGAGGCCTCGGAGTCGATCGCCCCGCCCAGGTGCATCGGGTTGTTGGCGAACACCCCCATCGGGCGGCCCTCCACCCGGATGAAGGCGGTGACCATGGCGAGGCCGAACTTCGGCCGAAGCTCGAGGACCGAGCCTTCGTCGGCGATCAGCTCGATCACCTTGCGGATGTCGTAGACGCGCAGCCGGTTCTCCGGAATCGCCCGGCGCAGAAGCCGCTGATCGGCGCACGACCATTCCGAAAGCGGGCCCTGGAAGTACGAGAGGTACTGCTTCGCGGCCGCCACCGCCGCCGCCTCGTCCTCCACCAGGACGTCGATCGTGCCGTTGGCCTGCATGACCTTGATGGGGCCGATCTCCTCGGGGCGGAAGACGCCCAGGCCGCCGCCTTCCACCATTGCGGGGCCGCCCATGCCGAGGGCGGAGTCCTTGGTGGCGATGATCACGTCGCAGCAGCCGAGGATGGCGGCGTTGCCGGCGAAACAGCGCCCGGAGTTGACGCCCACCAGCGGCACGGCCCCTGAGAGCCGCCCCCAGAACTCGAAGCCGCGGGTGAAGCCGCCGCCCTCGGTGTCGCCGGGCCGCCCGCCGCCGCCTTCGGTGAAGAACACCACCGGGAGCTTCCAGCGCAGCGCCAGCTCGCTCATCCGGTCGAGCTTCCAGTGGTTGTTGGCGCCCTGCGTGCCGGCCAGCACCGTGTAGTCATAGGCCATCACCGCGACGCGGGCCTTCTCCTCCGGGTAGGCGCTCCCGTTCACCGTGCCGAGCCCCATGATCATGCCGTCGGCCGGCGTGGTCCTGATCAGCTCGTCCAGGGTGTTGCGGCGGCGGCGCGCGGCGATCACCAGCGGGCCATATTCGACGAAACTGCCGGGATCGAGCAGATCCTCGACGTTCTCGCGCGACGTGCGCTGGCCGGTCTTGCGCCGACGCTCGACCGCCTCGGGCCGGGCCTCGTCGCGGGTGAGGCGGTGGCGCTCCAGCACTTCCGCCAGGTCCGGCCGGATCGCGTCGAGATCGACCGCCTCCTCGGGGCCCGCCTCGTCACCCTCCAGCGCCGTCTCCTGCAGGAAGGCGAGCGGATGGTCCTCGGCCACCGTGTCGCCGACCTCGACGGTGATCTCGCGCACCACGCCGGAGACCTCCGCGGCGATGACGTGCTCCATCTTCATGGCTTCCATGATCATCAGCGCCTGGCCCTTGCGGACGGTCTCGCCGAGCGCGGCCTGGATGCTGATCACCGTGCCCTGCAGCGGGGCTCGAAGCGGACGCGTCCCTTCCGGACCCTCCGGCTCGGCCTCCTCGTCGCCCGGCGCGGGGGCCTGCTTGCCCAGATCGAGCACCGCCAGCGGATCGGCGGCGTCGACCTGGTAGCCGACCCGCCGGGCGCCGGCTGCGGGCTGCGCGCCGCGGGCGGCGGCGTCGAAATAGAGCCGGGGATGGGCCTGCGGCTCGCCGGCGAGCTCGGCCATGTGGGTCTCGATGAAGCGGGTGTGGGTCTCGCCCGAGGCGACCGCCGGATGGGCGAGCAAATTCTGCAGGAAGGCGATGTTGGTGGCAGAGCCCTCGATTCGGAACTCGGAGAGCGCGCGGTAGGCCTTGGCGACGGCGCGCGAGAGGCCGCCCGCGCCGGTGTGGACGATGAGCTTGGCGAGCAGGCTGTCAAACCGGCCGGAGGTCTTGTAGCCGGCATAGCCGAAGCTATCGACGCGCACGCCCGGCCCCGACGGCGGCTCGAAAACGCCGAGCGTGCCGCCCGCCGGACGCGCCGAGCCGTCGGCGGCCATGGTCTCCAGGTTCACTCGGACCTGCACGGCGTGGCCGCGCGGCTCCGGCGCCCGGTCTTGGGTGAGCGCGAGCTCGGCCAAGGAGCGGCCGGCGGCGATCTGCAACTGCAGGCGGACGAGGTCGAGGCCGGTCACCTCCTCGGTCACCGTGTGCTCCACCTGCAGGCGGGCGTTGCCTTCGATGAACACGAAGCGCTCCGGGCGGTCCGCGTCGACAAGGAACTCCATCGTTCCCAGCGAGCGGTAGGCGGCCGCCTCGCCGAGCGTCACGGCGGCGGCGAACAGATTCTCGCGCAGCGCCGCCGGCAGGCTGTCGGCGGGGGCGATCTCCACCAGTTTCTGGCGCTGCCGCTGCAGGCTGCACTCACGGTCCCAGAGGTGGGAGACGCTCTCGCCGTCGCCCACGATCTGCACCTCGATGTGCCGGGCCCGGGGCAGGAAGGCCTCGACGTAGAGCGCCGCCACCCCGAACGCCGCCCTGGCCTCCGAGGCGCAGCGCTCGAAGACCGCCTCCAGCTCGTCCACCGAGGCGGCCGGGCGCATGCCGCGGCCGCCGCCGCCGGCCACCGCCTTGACCATCACCGCGCCGCCCTTGCCCAGGCTCTTCAGGAAGGCCCTGGCCTCGGCGAGCGAGGTCGGCCCCTCGGAGCCCGGCAGCACCGGGACGCCGCACTGGCGGGCGAGCGCGCGGGCGCGGGCCTTGTCCCCGAACAGCTCCAGGGTCTCGGGCGCCGGCCCCACGAACGTGAGCCCGGCCTCGGCGCAGGCGCGGGCAAAGGCGGCGTTCTCGGAAAGGAAGCCGTAGCCGGGGTGGACGGCGTCACAGCCCGCAGCCGTGGCGGCCGCGACCAGCTGGGCGATGTCGAGGTAGGGCGCGGGGCCCGAGCCCTTCAATGCGATGGCTTCGTCGGCCTTCTTGATATGCAGCGAGGCCGCGTCGTCCTGCGAATAGACGGCCGCGGTGGCGATCCCCATCTCCGCGGCGGTGCGCGCGATGCGGACGGCAATCTCGCCGCGGTTGGCGATGAGCAGCTTCTTCACTGGCCTTGTCCCTGGCGGTCAGCCCGCGCGCCGGCGCCATTCTGCAAACGCGGCGGCCCGCGCCAAGCGGTTTTGAGGGGGCGGTATGCGCACAGCGGGAGTTCGACGCGAAACGAGGACGGCTTGCCTACGGCTCGCAACCATCCGCACAACAAGCCATGCAGAGCCAGGCCGCCACGGGCGACTACAAGGACATCATCCTCTTCCTGGCCACGGCCGGGGTGGCGGTCCCGTTGTTTCGCCGCTGGCGGATCAGCCCGGTGCTGGGCTTCCTGGCGGCCGGGGTCCTGCTTGGCCCCTATGGCCTGGGCGCGCTGCGTGAGCAGATCCCCTGGCTCGGCTACGTCACCATCGGCGAGCCCGAGGAGATGGCCGAGCTCGGCGAGTTCGGGGTCGTCTTCCTGCTGTTCATGATCGGGCTGGAGCTCTCCTGGGAGCGCCTGCGCCTGATGCGCCGCTACGTGTTTGGGCTCGGGGCGGCGCAGGTCGCGGTCTGCGGACTGGTCATCGCCGGCGCGGGCGTCGCCTTCGGACTCCCGCCGGCCGCGGCGGCGGCGGTCGGCGCGGCGCTGGCGCTGTCCTCGACCGCCGTGGTCATGCCGATCCTCACCGAGCATCGGCGGCAGCATTCGAGCGCCGGCCGCGCCGTGTTCTCGGTCCTGCTGTTCCAGGACCTGGCTGTCGCGCCGATCCTGGTGACGCTCTCCGTGCTGGCGGGCGGCGGCGCAGTGGCGCTCTCGCCCAAGCTGCTGCTGGCCTTCGCGCCCGCGGCCGTGGGCGTGCTGGTCCTGGTCGCCCTTGGCCGACTGCTGCTGCGGCCGATGCTGCGCTCCGTGGCGCGGGCCAAGAGCGAGGAGATGTTCATGGCCGCCTGCCTGCTGGTGGTCATCGGCGCAGGGCTGGTGAGCGCGCTCGCCGGCCTTTCCATGGCGCTCGGCGCGTTCATCGCCGGCCTGCTCCTGGCCGAGACCGAGTACCGGCACGAGGTCGAGGTCACGATCGAGCCGTTCAAGGGTCTGCTGCTTGGCCTGTTCTTCGTCTCTGTCGGGACCAGCCTCGACCTCTCCGTGCTGGCTGAGCGGCCGGCCGCGGTGCTGGGGGTGGCGGCCGGCCTCATCGGGATCAAGGGTGCGGTGGTGCTCGGCGCAGCGCGGCTGTTCGGCCTGGCCGGCCGGCGGGCGGCGGAGAGCGCGCTGCTGCTGGCCGGCGGCGGCGAATTCGCCTTCGTGATCCTGGCGGCGGCGATGGCGGGTCAGGTGGTGGATCGCGCGACCGGCGAGACGATGCTGGTCGCCGCGACGCTTTCGATGATGGCCATTCCGGGCCTGGCGGCGATCGGCCTGCGACTCGGCGGACGGCGCACCGCGGAGACCACGCTCGCCGCGGAGCCGCCCGGCGGCGTCGGCGAGACGCCCCGCGTGCTGGTGGTGGGCTACGGGCGCGTCGGCAAGCTGGTGGGCGAGATGCTCGGCCGCCATCAAATCCCCTGGCTCGCCGCCGAGCGGGAGCCGCGCCTGGTGGAGGCCGGCCGGCGCGCCGGCGAGACCATCTTCTATGGCGACGCCTCGCGACCCGAGTTCCTGGTGCGCTGCGGCCTGGAGCGGGCGCCGGCGCTGGTGGTGACCATGGATTCGCCCGACGGCGTGGAGGCCGTGGTGGGGGCGGCGCGCGAGATGCGCGCGGATCTGACCATCGTGGCTCGCGCCCGCGACGCCCGCCAGGCGCAGCGGCTCTATGACCTCGGCGCGACCGACGCGGTGCCGGAAACCGTCGAGGCCAGCCTGCAGCTCTCCGAGGCGGTGCTGGTCGAGATCGGCGTGCCGATGGGCCCGGTCATCGCCTCGATCCACGAGCGGCGGGACGAATTCCGCAAGGCGCTGAACCGACCGCAGGCGCTTGGCGGCCGCACGCGAAGCGCGCGGCCGCCGGGAAGGTAATCAGGCCTTCAGGAGCTTCACATCCACCGGCAATTCGCGGATGCGGACGCCGGTGGCGGCGAAGATCGCGTTGCAGAGGGCGGGCAGCGCCGGCGGAAGCGCCGGTTCGCCCAGGCCGGTGGGCGGATAGGCGGTCTTCAGGAACTTCACCTCGACCGGCGGGGCATCCTTCATGCGGAGCACCGGGTAGTCGTAGAAGTTGTTCTGCGCCACCGCGCCGTTCTCGATGGTCACCTTCTGGAACAGCGCGTGCGAGAGGCCGTCGATCACCGCGCCCTGCACCTGATTCATGGCGCCCGACGGATTGACGATCTGATGACCCACGTCGGCGGCGACCCAGGCCCGCTCGGGCTTGACCGCACCGTCCGCATCGACGTGCGCACGGACCACCTCGGCGAAGTAGCCCAGGTGGCTGAAGTAGCAGGCGACGCCCATTCCGGTGCGGGCCGGAAGCCTGGTCTTGCCCCAGGCGCTCATCTCCGCGACGGCCTTCAGCACGCCGCGCATCCGCCCCGCGTTGAACGCGGACGGGCCCTCCCCGACCAGCTTCTGATCGCCCAGGAGCTTGAGCTGGAAGGCCACCGGATCCTGCCCCGCCGCATGCGCCAGGTCGTCGATGTAGGACTGGTGCACGAAGGCGAGCGCGTTCGAGCCGGGCGCGCGCAGCGGGCCGGTGGGCACGCCGAACGGCATGGTCGAGACGCCGAACTCGCAGTTCTTCACGAACCGGCCCGGGAACTCGTTGGGCCCCATGGCGGCGGAGGAGGCGGGCTTCTCCGGGCCTTCCCCGAAGGTCACGAAGTGGTTCTTCCAGGCGACGACATTCCCCTGCGCGTCGAGGCCGGCCTCCAGGAAGTGGAAGCCCGCCGGGCGGTAGAAGTCGTGCTTGATGTCGTCCTCGCGCGTCCACAGGAGCTTCACCGGCGCCTTGGCGGCGCGAGCGATCCAGGCGGCCTCGACCATGTAGTCGTTGGAGAGCCGGCGACCGAAGCCGCCGCCGCAACGGGTCATGTGGATGGTGATGTCGTCGGGCTTGACGCCCAGCGTCTGGGCGACCAGCTGGCGGCCGGATTCCGGATTCTGGGTCGGCGCCCAGATCTCCAGCTTGCCGTCCTTGCCGAACTCGGCCGTGCAGTTCATCGGCTCCATGGCCACGTGAGCCAGGAACGGGTAGGCGTAGGCCGCCTTCACGGTCTTGGCCGCCCCCTTCAGCGCCTGATCGGCGTCCCCGTCCTTGCGGATCACCTTCTGCGGCGCGGCGGCGGCGAGCTCGCCGGCGCGCCTGGCGAAGCCCGCCGAGCTCTGCGCCGAGGTGGGATGCTCCGCCCACTTCACATTGAGCTTGTCGCGTCCCTTGCGCGCGGCCCACCAGCTGTCGCCGACCACGGCGACGCCCGGCAGCAGGCCCGAGAGGTTCTCCCCGCCCTCGACCACGAAGGCGTCCCTCACGCCCTTGACCCCCTTGGCCGCGGCCACGTCGGCGCTCGCCACCTTGGCCCCGAAGACGGGCGCCTTCTCGTAGGTGGCGTAGAGCATCCCCGGCCGACGCACGTCGATCCCGAACAAGGGCTGGCCGGTGACGATCTTGGCGGTGTCGTACTGCGGCGTCGCCTTGCCGATGATCTTGTAATCCTTGGGGTCCTTCACCGCGACGGACTTGGCGTCGGGCACCGTGACGCCGGCGCACTGGGCGGCCAGCGAGCCGTAGCTGGCGCGCCGCTTGGTCGAGGCGTGGATGACCATGCCGCGGTCGGTGGAGCATTCGCCCGCCGGGCAGTTCCAGGCGAGCGCGGCGGCCTCGATGAGCATGGCGCGGGCGACGGCGCCCACGCGGCGCAGCTCTTCCCAGTGCAACGGGGTCGCCATCGAGCCGCCCGCGAACTGGCGGCCGTAGAGCTTGGGATCGCTGTCGGCCTGCTCGATGCGGACGTTCTCCCACGGGACGTCCAGCTCCTCGGCGATCAGCATCGGCAGCGAGGTCTTCACGCCCTGCCCGATCTCCGGGTTCTTGGCCATGATGGTGACCATGCCGTCGGGCGCCACGCGAACGTAGGCGTTGAGCGGCTTGACGCCGGCTTCGGCCGCGCCGGCCTTCGGCGCGATCTGGAAGGCGAGCAGCAGGCCGGCGGCCGAGGCGGAGGCCTGGATGAAGCCGCGGCGGGAGGTTCCGGTGAGTTCCAGGGTCATGGCTCAGGCCTCCACGGGCTGGCCGGAGGCGCGCTTGATGGCGGCGCGGATGCGGTTGTAGGTGGCGCAGCGGCAGATGTTGCCGCTCATCGCCGCGTCGATGTCGGCGTCGGTCGGCCTGGGCTTGGCCTTCAAGAGCGCGGTCGCCGACATGATCTGGCCCGGTTGGCAGTAGCCGCACTGGGCGACGTCGAACTCGGCCCAGGCGGCCTGCAGCTTCCTGCCCACCGGGTCGGCGCCGACGCCTTCGATGGTGGTGACCTTCTTCTCGCCCACGGCGGAGACCGGGGTCGAGCAGGAGCGGACCGGCTGGCCGTCGATATGCACCGTGCAGGCGCCGCACTGGCCGACGCCGCAGCCGAACTTCGGCCCGGTGATGCCGAGGGTGTCGCGAAGCGTCCAGAGCAGCGGCGTGTCCGGATCGACGTCGGCCGTCAGGACCTTGCCGTTGACGTTGAGTTTGTAGGCCATGGCGCTCCTCCAAAGAGCGCCCAATCGTAGCGCAGCGGACGGGGCGGGCAAAGCGGGCGCTGTGCGGGACAGGCGCTAGCCGGAGACGCGGAACTCCATGCGCGCGGAAAAGCCGTCCGGGTCGAACGCCGGCTCGACCTTGCCGCCCTGGTTGCGTAGCGCCGCCTGCAGCAGGCGCGAGCCGAATCCGCGACGGTTGGAGGGCTCGACGCGCGGACCGCCGCGCTCGCGCCAGTTGAGCGCCGCCATGCCCGGCCCGGCGCCGTCGGCATTCAGCGCGATGCGGCCCTCGGGACGCGAAAGCGCGCCGTACTTCACCGCGTTGGTGGCCATCTCGTGCAGGAGCAGGGCGAGACCGGCGGCGACATCGCCGTTGACGGTCAGCTCGGCGATCGCCGGCTCGATGTCGAAGCGGGCGAGGCCGAACGGGCCGAGCGCCTGGGCGGCCAGCTCATGCAGCGGCACCGGCCGGCCGCCGGCGGCGGTGACCAGGTCCTGCGACTGGGCCATGGCCTGCAGGCGCGCGACGAGCAGCTCCTCGAAGCCCTTGACGCTCTCGGCGCTACGGGCGGTCTCGGAGATGATGGCGGTCATCACCTGGATGCCGTTCTTGGCGCGGTGGGCGAGCTCGCCCATGACCAGGTTGCGGCGCTCCTCGGCCTCGCGCCGGTCGGTGGTGTCGAGCGTGGTGCCGACCACCATGGCGGGGCCGGCCTCGTCGGTGACGACGCGGCCGCGGGTCAGGATCCAGCGGATCTGCCCATTGGGGACAACGGCGCGGTACTGGAACCCGAAGTCGCCGCCGCCGGGACGATCGCGGGCATCGGCGTACGCCTTGCGGACGCGATCCACGTCGTCCGGGTGGATCATCGCCATGTAAGCCTCGATCGTGACCGGCGCGTCGGCCGGCAGGCCGAAGATGGCCTTGTTGCGCTCCGACCAGGTGAGCTGGCCCGACCGGACGTCCCACTCCCAGAACCCAAGGCCGGTGGACTCGACCGCCACCTCCAGGCGGCGACGCTGGGCCTCCAGCTCCTCGGCGCCGAGCTTGAGTTCGGTGACGTCGCTCATCAGTCCGTCCCAGAGCGAACCGCCGTCGGCGAGGCTGCGCCCGAGCGATGCGATGCGCCGCCAACGGACCTCGCCGTCGGCGCGCCGCATGCGCACCTCGATGTCGAGACGGCCGTCGCCCGCGAGCGCCTCGGCCTCGGCGCGGACGAAGGCGTCGCGATGCTCGGGGAGGATCTGGTCGTAGAGCTTGGCGGGATCGGCCAGCGCCGCCTCGGCCGGCACGCCGGTCAGCGCCTCGCAGTTCGGCGACAGGTAGGTGAAGCGGCGGCCCACCCCGCCCGGACCGGCGAGGATCTGGAACGCCATGCCCAAACCGAGCGTCTCCGCGACTTGCGCGAAGGGCGCCGCGTCCGGGCGGCCGAATTTATTGCGGTCGTCCACGTCAACCCCAAACGCTCCACCCACGCAATCTGGTGCGGCCGAGCTTGGAGAACAACTGCAAAAACCGGTTCCACTCTCGCGAGAAGCGAATTTTTCCCCTCTGCACGCGGCTTGAGGCTTCAATGCCTCGGCAGCAGGACGACCGAATTCGGCAGCTGATTGGGATTGTCGTTCGGGTCGGCCGGGAAGCGCTCCGCGAGGACGTCGCCGCAGAGCCCGACTGCAGCGGCGAACCCCGCGCCCGGCTCGCCCCGCTTCAGGCCCTCGGCGAGCGCGGCCATGGCGCGGTCCCAGACCTGCGGCTCGACGTGGGCGGCGATCCCCTCGTCAGCGATCAGCTCGGCCATGCGCTCGGCGAGCGAGACGAAGATCAGCACGCCGGTGTGGTGTCGGGTGGCCTCGAGGCCCTTGCTCAGGAACAGCTCGGCGGCGCGCCGGCGGACGCTATGGCGCTTCACGCCCCTGGGAGTGAGCGCGAGCCGGACCGGCCGCAGCGCCACGAGCACGCCAACGACCGCGAACAGGGCGGCCTGCAGGAGCACCGCGCCGATCAGCGCCCGGCGGACGGCGGTCTCGGCGAGCTCGCCCACCTGGGCCGCGGTCCAGCCGCCGAACAGGTCGGGCGCGCTCACGTGCACGCCGCCCAGGAGGAGGATCGCCGGCGCGAGCAGCGCCACACCGGCCGCCCAGGCGAGCGGGGTCTCGATGTAGTGCGAGCTCTCCTGCGCCACCATGCAGTAGATCTCGCCGGTGGTGCGCGCCTCGGCCTGGCGCACGGCCGCCTCGACGGCGGCGAGATCGGCGGGGCTCAAGGCGTTGTGGTCAGCCATCTCACCAGCTCCCTGAGGCGCCGCCGCCCCCGAACGAGCCGCCGCCGCCGGAGAAACCGCCCCCGCCGAAACCGCCGCCCGAAAAGCCGCCGCCGCTCCAGCCGTCGCGGCTGCGGCCGCCGCTGGAAAGCGCGAGCGGCAGCAGCCACCAGAGGCCGCCGGCGCCGAAGCCGCTGCGCCGCCGGAACAGCGCGCCGATCACCCACAGCACGAGGAAGATGGCCACCAGCGGGATCGGCGAGCCGCTGCGGCGGCCGCCGGTCTGGACCGCCGGCTGCTGCGCGGCCTGGGCGACCTGGGCCTTGGCCTGGTCGTCGGGCAGCGACAGCTGCTGGATCACGGCCTCGGCCCCGTCGACGATCCCCTGCTCCATGTGGCCGGCCTTGAACTGCGGCAGGACCTTGCGCTGCAGGATGACGTCGGAGAGCGCGTCGGTGAGCACCGGCTCCAGGCCGTAGCCCACCTCGATGCGGACCTTTCGATCGTTGGGCGCGACCAGCAGAATGGCCCCGTCGTTGATCCCCTTGCGGCCGAGCTGCCAGGTGCGGCCGAGCTGGTAGCCGTAGTCTTCGATGGAATAGCCCTGCAGGTCGGGGATGGTGGCGACCACCAGCTGGTGGCCGGTCTGGGCCTCCAGCTGCGCCAGCTCGCCGTCGAGCTTCTGGACGCTCTGCGGCGACAGGAGATGGGCGTCGTCCACCACCCGGCCGGTCAGCGGCGGGAACGTCGGCGCGGCCAGCGCAGGAAGGGCCAGGAGGACCGCCGCCAGCATGACGAGGAGAGCGGCGATCGAGCCTTCCCGCCGTGCGGGAGAAGGCGGCGGCCGCAGGCGGTCGGATGAGGGGCTGAACGTCATCTCAGTTGCGAACCGAGGGAAAGAGCAAGGCGACCCCTCATCCGTCGGGCTCCGCCCGACACCTTCTCCCGCAGCGGGAGAAGGCAGGGTCGAAGCCGACTGCGGCGATCACTTCGGGGCCTGGCCCGGGGGCGGCGCGGCGGATGCAGGCGCCGGGCCGCCCGACTGGGCCGGGGCGGCGCCGGACGGTAGGGGCGGCGGCGTGGTGTCGAAGGAGACCGTCGGCGCCGACTGCGCCTGCGCCGTGGCGGAGAACAACTGCATGGGTTGGGCGTGCTGGAGGCGCGCCCAGATCATCTGCGGGAAGGTTCGAAGGCTGGTGTTGTAGTCGGCGACCGCCTGGTTGTAGTCGCGCCTGGCGATGGCGATGCGATTCTCGGTGCCTTCGAGCTGGCTTTGCAGCGCCAGGAAGTTCTCGTTCGACTTCAGGTCCGGATAGCGCTCGGAGATCATCATCAGCCGGCCGAGCACGCCGGTCAGCCGGTCCTGGGCGGCCTGGTACTGCTGGAATTTCGCCGGGTCGGTGAGGGTGGAGGCGTCGACCTTCACCTGGGTCGCCGAGGCGCGCGCTTCGGTGACCTCCACCAAAACGCTCTTCTCCTGAGCGGCGTAGCCCTTCACCGTGTTGACGAGGTTGGGGATCAGGTCGCTGCGGCGCTGGTACTGGTTCTGGACCTCAGCCCAGGCCTGCTGGGCTTTCACCTGCTGGGTCGGGATCACGTTGTAGCCGCAGGCGGCCAGCACGAGCGGCGCCACGAGGATGAGGACGAAGCGCGCGAGGCGCGGGCGAAGGCTGCTCACGGCAGATGTCCCCCTTTGTGCAAGCCCGTCTTGGTCAAGACCAATTTGGCCCCGCCCTTGATCGAGCGCAACGCCCGGCCCAGCTTCGGCCGCCATGCCGACCAAGCCATACTATGCGCCAGGCTCGCTGAGCGCGGCCTTTTACGACGTGGTCACGGCGGCCGACGTGCGGCTGGCGGGCGACATCGGCATCTATGCGGAGCTGGCCCCGCCGGGCGCGCAAGTCCTGGAGCTCGGGACGGGCTCCGGACGGGTGGCGGCCGCCCTGGCCGAGCGGGGCTTTGCGGTCACCGGGATCGACATCGCCCGCCCCATGCTGGAGCAGGCGAAGGCGCGCCTCGGGTCGCTGCCGGCCGACGTCGCGGGGCGCATCGAGCTTCGGCTGGGCGACATGACCGCGCTCGACCTCAAGCGGGCCTTCGATCTCGTGATCTGCCCCTACTTCGGCCTGGCGCACCTGCCGGCCGGCGCGGCCTGGCGCAACGCCTTCGCAACCGCCGCGCGGCACCTGGCGGACGGCGGGCTCGCGGCGTTCCACCTGCCGAGCCCCGCAGCCATGCGGCAGCCGCCGGCCGATCCGACGGCGCCGGTCCTCGAGCAGCCGCTGGCGGGCGGCGCACGGCTTCGGCTCTACGTGCGCGAGCGGCGGTTCCGGGAGGACCTGGGCCGGCTGCAGCAGGTGATCGACTACGTCGAGCTGGATCGGGCCGGCCGCGAGCTGCGGCGCTCGTCAGAGCGGCTCGCCTACTACATGGCCGATCCGGGGCCCCCGGCCGCCTTGGCCGGCCTCGCGCTCGATCGGCCGCCGATCCCGCTGGGCGGCGTGGGCGAGATCTGGGTGTTCCGGAAGGCCTGATCCGGCGTCCCGCGCGGGCCGATGCTCGCGCCGGGGCCGGTTTTCGGCCAGGATGAGCGGCCGCGAGCGAAGTCTCGACCGGCGAGGACAAGACGGGAGGGAACGACGATGGCGGGTGCGTTCAATATCGTCATGAGGATCTTCAGCACGCTGGTGGGCCTGCTGTTCGTCTTCATGGGGCTGGTCTGGATCGGACAGGGCCTGCACATCGGCCCGGCGGCCATCATGCGCGGCTTCATGGTCAGCAACCCGCAGTGGGCGCTCTACGGGACGATCCTGGCCCTGCTCGGCGTGGGCCAAGTGATCTGGTCCAACACCCGCCAGACGAGGGCCTGAGGGCTCACGTCCGCGGGCCGCAGGTCTCAGGCGTACTGCACCACCGAGAGCAGGTTGCCGTCGGGATCGCGGATCCACAGCACCTGGGCGCCGTCGGGGGCGCGCCAGACGCCGCGGGCGTCGTGGCTGAAGCCGGGGAAGCGTTCGACGGCGACGCCCTTGCCGGCGAGCGCGGCCGCGACCGCGTCGATATCGGCCACCGCGAAGCCCAGCACCGTGTGCGCGGAGGGCTCGGTCGTGGGCACCGGCGAGACGCGCAGCTCGCCGCCGCCGACGTCGTAGACTAGGGCGCCGTGAGATTCGCGCAGCAGGGTGAGGCCAAGGACGCCTTCGTAGAAGCCGGCGGCCCGGCCCTTGTCCGAGGTCCAGACGATGGTCTGCAGGCGCGCGTTGGCGAGCATTGAAGACGCCTTCTTGGTGGCGGCTAGGTCCGGGTGGCGAACTCGGCGTCGCCGGTGGCGGCTACGACCTGGTCGTCGAAGCTCGCGTGGGCCGAGGTGTAGAGGCGGTGGTAGAGGCCCCTGGCGCGCATCAGCTGGCCGTGGCTGCCCTGCTCGATGATCCGGCCCTGCTGCAGCACGATGATCCGGTCGGCGTCGCGGATGGTGGCCAGCCGGTGGGCGATCACCATGCAGGTGCGCCCGGCGAACAGCACCTTCAGCGCCTTCTGGATTGCCTGCTCGGTGAAGCTGTCGATATTGGCGGTGGCCTCGTCGAGGATCAGGATCTGCGGGTCGGCGACCAGCGCCCGGGCGAAGGAGATCAGCTGGCGCTGGCCCACCGAGATGTTGCGGCCCCGCTGACCGAGCTGGGTGTCGTAGCCCTCCGGCAGCCGCATGATGAAATCGTGCGCCGAGACCGCCTTGGCCGCCTCCACGATCTCCTCGCGCGAGGCCGAGGTGTTGTAGCGGATGTTCTCCTCGATGGCGCCGGTGAACAGGAACGGCTCCTGCAGCACCATGCCGATGTTGCGGCCGAGGCTGTCGAGGGTGACGTCGCGCACGTCGTGGCCGCCGACCAGCACCTGGCCCTTGTCAACCTCGTAGAAGCGGTGGGTGAGCGAGATGATCGAGGTCTTGCCCGAGCCGGTGGGTCCGACCAGGGCCACCACCTCGCGGGGGCGCACCTTGAACGAGACGTCGTGCAGGATCGGCCGGCCCGGCTCGTAGCCGAAGGTCACGTCGCGGAACTCGACGGTGGGCTCGAAGGCTTCCAGCGCCAGGGCGTCCGGCTTGTCCTTGATGGTGACTGGCACGTCGAGCACCTCGAAGATCCGGTGCCCGGCGGCCATCGCCCGCTGCATGATGGTGTACTGCATCGAGAGCATGCGGACCGGGTCGAAGAAGCGCTGCACGTAGAACAGGAAGGCGACCATCACGCCGACCTCGAGGCGCTTGTCGAGCACCGCCTCGCCGCCCACCACGATCACCAGCGACATGGCGACGCCGGTGAGCACATCCACGGTCGGGACCATGATCTGGCTCATCCAGGAGGCGCCGGTCTGGGCCTTGAAGTTGTCGTGCGCCTTCTCGCGGTAGAGCTCGAAGTTGAGCTGCTCGCGGCGGGTCTCCTGCACCGTGCGCACGCCGTTGATGTTCTCGGCCAGCGCCGAGTTGGCGGTGGAGGAGGCGTCGCGGGCGAGCCGGAAGGTCTTCTTGGAGTGGGGCAGCCACAGCGCGCGGATGCCGATCAGCGCCGGAAGTACGAGCAATGTGAGCAGGCCCAGCCGCACGTCCATGACGACCAGCATCACCGAGATGCCGATCAGGGTGGCGAAATCGCCGACCGCGCCGGTGGAGCTCTCCAGGAACTCCTGGAGCGAATTCACGTCGCCCTGCAGGCGGGCCATGATCCGCCCGACGTGCGTCTTGTCCATGAACGACAGCGAGATGTCCTGGAAGTGGGCGAACATCGCCCGGCGGATGTCGAAGATCACCCGCTGCGCCAGGCGCGAGGACAGCCACTCGCCGCAGAAGAAGCAGACCACGAAGGCCGCCGCCCCGGCGACGAACCAGATGAGCGTCGTGTGCAGCCGGACCGCGTCATGGTGGGTGGCGGCGGCCACCACCTGGCCGATCAGGTAGGGCAGCGTCACCTGTGAGGCGGCCGACAGCAGCACCGCCACCTGGGTGATCAGGAAGTCGCGCCGGTGCGGGCCGAGGTAACTGAAGAACCGCCGCGCGATCCGGGGATCGAAAGTCCCGAAGACGTCGTCGCCTTCCGGCGAGCCCAGCGAGGCGCGGGGCGCCCGCCGGGCGGTGACGTCAGGCTCGAGGACGGCGTCGGTCACGCGCGGGCCTCCCGCCGGGCGGGGGCGTCCTCGGCCTCGCCCTCCAGGGTGGCGCGGGCGTCGGAGCGCGTCTGCAACTCGTAGAGGTCGGCGTAGACGCCGCCCTGGGCGATCAGCTCCGGGTGCGTTCCGCGCTCGACGATGCGGCCCTCGTCGAGGACCAGGATCTCGTCGGCATGCATCAGGGACGACAGCCGGTGAGCGATGATGATCGTCGCCTTCATGCTGGTGGCGTGGGCGAGGCCGTCGCGCACCTTCCGCTCGGTGACCGCGTCGATGGCCGCCGTGGAGTCGTCGAAGATCATGATCCCGGGCTCCGGCACCACGCCGCGGGCGATGCTCATCCGCTGGCGCTGGCCGCCGGAGAGCGCCACGCCGCGTTCGCCGACGCGGGTCTCGTAGCCGGCCGGCAGGCCCGAGATGTGCTCGTGGATCTGGGCGGTCTTGGCGGCGCCCAGGATGCGCTGATCCTCCGCCCAGGGATCGGCGTAGGCGACGTTGTGGCCGACCGAGGCGTCGAACAGGAAAGCCTCCTGCTGGACCAGGCCGACGTACTGGCGCAGCGAGGCGAGGGTCACGTCGCGGATGTCGACGCCATCGATGGTGATCGCCCCGCCGCTCACGTCGTAGAAGCGCGGGATCAGGTTGGCGAGCGTCGACTTGCCGGAGCCCGGCGGACCCACGATGCCGAGGGTCTTGCCGGCGCGGACCTCGAAGCTGAGGTCGGTGAGGATCGGCTTGCTGGTCGGCGCGTAGCGGAAGTCGACATGCTCGAAGCGCAGCGTGCCCTCGGTGGGGGCGAGCGGCTTGGCCTCCGGCCTATCGGCGATCTCGGGCTTCAGGTCCAGCACCTCGAACACCCGCCCGCCGGAGGAGGTGGCGCGGGCCATGGAGTTGAAGATCATCGCCACCTGCCGGATCGGCGCCTGCAGCAGCGTCATGTAGCCGAGGAACTCGGTCAGCCGACCGGGGGTCATCCGGCCCGCCGCCACCTTGCCGCCGCCGATCCACAGGAGCAGCGCCATCGAGCCGTAGAAGCTCACCTGCATGGCCGAGACCCCGCGGTAGCGCAGGGTGATTCGCTTGAAGGCGTAGGCGAGCGCATTGCCGGCGGCCTCGTCGAACTTGCCCATCTCGAAGTTCTTGCCGGCGAAGGCGCGCACCACGCGGATCCCCTGGAGGTTCTCCTCCATCGTCAGCGTCAGGATCGACATCAGCTGCTGCACTCGCAGCCAGGTGACCCGCAGCAGGAACCCCATGCGGGCGAGCGCGAAGCCCGCGATCGGCACGAAGGCCAGGCCCAGCACCGCCATCAGCCGGTCTGCGGAGATCATCATGTAGGCGGAGAAGCTGATCAGCATGACCAGCGACAGCGCCTGCTGCAGCGAGGTCTGGACGAAGGCGCGCGTGCCCTCCAGGTCCAGCATCCCGCGGGTGATCAGGTCGCCCGAGTGGACGCGATCGTGGAAGCCGAAGGAGAGGCGCTGCAGCTGCTGGAAGAACTTCAGCCGCAGGTCGTAAGCGACCCGTTGCGACAGATATTCCGACTGGTAGCCGGCCGCGGCGGTGAGCACGCCGCGGGTGAGCGTGGCGGCGATCACCAGGGCGGCGGTGACCAGCAGCGCGTGGCGCGCAACGCCCGCGTGCCCGCGGGCCGAGAGCCGCAGCGCATCGTCGATGGCGTGGCCGTAGAGCCGAGGCAGGGTCATGCTGGCGATGGTCGCGACCAGCGAGGTCGCCACCGTCAGCGCCACCCGGGCGCGATACTTCAAGGTCAGGGCGGCGATCCGGGCCAGCACCGAAGGCATGGCCGAGACATCCACCGTCGGGAGGTCAGACAGCGCCGCACTCCGCCCCCGGTGGGGCGAATCACTCATCTCATAATTTCCTCTATGCGGCCCCATTCTGAGGCGCCGAACGAGCGCGGCCAACCCGCGATTTTGCGTCAGGGCGGAAACACGCGCCGGCGGAGCGGCGGCCCGGCCCCTCAGTTCATCCGCGGCTTCTTCAGCATCGACGTGCGGTCGACCGAGCGGACCTCCACGTCGAAGACGTCGCCGTCGCGCTGCAGGCGCAGGGGTATGGTCGCGCCGGCCGGGCCCCGCACCCAGAGCTTGCGGTAGAAGTCGGCGAGATCTGAGACCGGCTCGCCGTCCACCGCCAGGATGACGTCGCCGCGGCGCAGCTCGGCGCGCGCGGCGGGCCCGTGCGGATTGACGCCCGCCACGACCACCGCATGCGGATCGAGGTCCTGCGCCAGCACGCCCAGCCAGGGCCTGGCCGGATGGGCGGGGCGGCCGCGCGCCAGGTCGTCGAGGATCGGCGGCAACAGGTCGACGGGCACGAACATGTTGATCGGCTTGACCGCGCCGGAGCGGGTCTGGCCCTCCAGGCTGAGCGAGCCGACGCCGACCAGGTCGCCGGCCGGCGAGATCAGCGCCGCGCCGCTCCAGTGGGGATGGCCGGGCTGGGTGATGATGGCGTCGTCCAGCAGGTATTCCCAGTAGCCCGCGAAGCGCATGCGGGTGACCACCTCGCCCGCCGCCGCATGGGCGCGGCCGCCGGCGCCGGCGACGATCACCGGGCTGCCGGCGCGCAGTCCTGACGAATCCCCGAGCCGCAGGGTCGGCAGGCCCAGCGGCTCCAGCGCCTGCACCAGCCCAAAGCCGGTCACCGGATCGGAGCCCAGCGCATGGGCCGCGACGCGGCGGCCGCCCTCGAGCGTGAGCACCACGGCGTCGGCCTCCATGATCAGGTAGCCGATGGTGACGATCAGGCCGTTGGGCCCGATCACGACGCCGTTGCCGACACGCTCGGCGCCGAGACTTGCGGCGGTGAAGGCGTCCTGCGGCGTGCGCGCCTCAAGCGCCACGACAGCCGAGAGCGCGCGATCGAGGTCGAAGCCGTAGGCGGCCTGCGACGGCCGCAGATGCGCCGCCACCTCATAGCCGTCGAACGGGAACGCCACGGGGGGACCTCCAGAACCGACGCCCGAATCTGGGCCCGACGCGCGCAAGCGCAAGGCGAAAACGGCCGCCGCCGGGCGGAGGATGCGTTGCGGCCGGGCTTTGCCGACGGGCGGCCTGAGACTCCGCGCCTCGGGCGCAAGGGAATTGGCGCCTGGCTTCCGGCGTGTTTTGTTGCGATCCCGGTCGCGGAGCCTGCGAGGCGGACCATTTCGTCCGCCCTGTCCGCGCGCCCCAAACGCAATTTCAGCGCCGCGCGTAGCGTAGGCGGGAGGATTTTGATGGAAGCTTTGAAGGAACGCGAAACCCTGGACGAGCGGCTCGCGGCGGCCGCGCCGACCGGCATGACGCTGTCGGTGTGGGCCGAGCTGCATGGCGAGAAGCCCTACATCCACGACCCGTCCGGGAAGACCCGCTCCTACGTCGAGGTGAACGCAAACGCCAACCGCATCGCGCGGCTGCTGCGCGAGGCGGGGCTGAAGAAGGGCGACGCGGTGGCGCTGCTCTGCTCGAACCGGGCGGAGTTCGTGGAGGTGCTGGCCGCCACCCGCCGCAGCGGATTGCGCATCACGCCGGTCAACTGGCACCTGACGGCGGAGGAGATCGCCTACGTGGTCAATGACTGCGAGGCCAAGGCCCTGTTCGCCGAGGACCGCATCGCCGCGGCAGGGCCTGCGGCCGAGCAATGCCCGAACTTGATCGTCAAGGTGGCGATCGGCGGGCCGATTCCGGGATTCGCCGACTACGACGCCGCCCTCGCCACGCACGACGGTTCGGACATCGAGGAGCCGGCGCTGGGCAACCAGATGATGTACACATCCGGGACCACCGGCCGGCCGAAGGGCGTGTTCCGGCCCAATCCGCCAATGGTGATGGTCAACCCGTTCGCCGCGCGCGGCTACGACGAGCACTCGGTGCAGCTCTGCGCGGGCCCCGCCTACCATGCCGCCCCGCTGGCGTTCGACATCGGCGCGGCGATGAGCACCGGCGCCCAGCTGGTGTTCCTGGACAAGTGGGACAGCGAAGCCACGCTGCGCACCATCGCCGAGAAGCGCGTCACCCACATGCACCTGGTGCCGATCATGTTCCAGCGGCTGCTGGCGCTGCCGGACGAGGTGAAGGCGAAGTACGACGTCGGCCACGTGAAGTTCATCATCCACGGCGCGGCGCCCTGTCCGCCCGAGGTGAAGCTGGCCATGATCGAATGGTTCGGCCCGATCATCACAGAGTACTACGCAGGCTCGGAAGGCGGCGCCGGCTTCACGATCGACAGCCACGAGTGGCTGAAGAAGCCGGGCTCGGTCGGCAAGCGGCCGGTCATGCTGGGCTCGAAGATCCTCGACGACGAAGGCGCCGAGTGCCCGCCGGGCGTCCCAGGCAAGATCTACCACCAACTGCCGCCGGGCGGCGGCTTCGTCTACTTCAAGGACGAGGCCAAGACCCAGAAGAGCCGGGTGGGCGACTACTTCACCCTCGGCGACGTGGGCTACTACGATGAGGAGGACTATCTGTTCCTCACCGGCCGCGACGCCGAGACGATCATCTCCGGCGGGGTGAACATCTACCCGCAGGAGATCGACAACGAGCTCATCAAGCACGAGGCGGTGGCCGACTCCTCGACGGTCGGGGTCCCCGACGACCAGTGGGGCGAGCAGGTCCGCGCGGTGATCCTGCTGAAGGAGGGCTATGCCCCCTCGGCGGAACTCGCCGAGGAGATCCTGGCCTTCGCCCGCGCCAATCTGCCGGGCTTCAAGGCGCCGAAGAAGATCGACTTCGTCGCCGACCTGCCCCGCTCGGAGGCCGGCAAGATCCAGCGCAACAAGGTGCGCGCGCCCTACTGGGAGGGCCGCGCGCGGCAGATCTAGGCTTCGCGGCGGGCGCCGGAGACGGCATGGACCATTTCCTGGCCCGGAGCCGCGGCGCTAGCTTCCGAGGGCCAGCCAGCCGTCGACGAAGTGCAGCCAGGGCGGCGTCACCGAGATGACCGAGCCCAGGTAGCCGACGCCCACAATGGTCGCGAGCCCGATCAGGTAGGCCGGGTGCGGCCGGCCGCGCGTGCGCCAGTCGTAGATCGCGCCCGCCACCAGGAAGAGGCTGATCATCAGCGAGCCCTGGAAGCCCGCGAACTGCGGCGGCGGGGCGACGGTGCCGGGCCGCATTCCCGGCCCGCCGCCGCCGGTGGCGAGCAGGAAGCCCACCCGTCCGGCCGCCGCCGCCAGCAGCGAAACCGTCGCCGTCACCATCAGCCGCTTGTGCCAGTCCGGCCGGGCGACGTTCGCCACCGCCGCGACGAAGAACAGCGCGAACAGCCCGATGCCGGTGAACGGCAGGATGAAGAAGCTGCGGGCGCGATCGCCGTAACCCTGCGCCTGAAAGTCTCTGACCGAATGGATCGCCAGCGCCAGCCCGATGACCAGCATGGCGGTCGCGAGCGAGACCCCGGCCACGCCCCAGGCGCGGTGGTGCTCGAGGCGGCCGTTCCGCGCCTGCCAGGTCTGCCACATGAAGAACACGGTCCAGCTGAAGAACAGCCCGGCGTGCAGGTGCATCAGTGGAAAGCCGCCGACGAAGGTGCCGGCCGCGAGCTGGGTCCAGTAGGTGGTTGCGAAGGCGCCCCAGGCGAACAGCGCACAACCCACGGCTATCCAGAAGTAGAAGTAGCCCGTGCGCGCCTGCGCCTGGTTCAAGGTCGTTGCGACCATGGGAATTCCCCCTTCCCTGGCGTCCGATGGGCGCCGTTCCGCGAACGACGCTAGCCCGAAATCATTCGAAAACAAGCGTGTTTGGCGCGACCGCAGCGAGCATGCGAAGAGCGGCGCAACCGATTCTCCCGCGGGGGGCGCGAACCGAGGACCCATGCCGATTCCGTTCATCGACCTGCAGGCCCAGCGCCGCCGCCTCGGCCAGCCGCTGGAGGACGCGATCCTGAAGGTGGTCCGCTCCGGCGCCTACGTCATGGGTCCGGAGATCGCCGAGCTGGAGACGGCCCTGGCGGCGTTCGGGCAGGCAGAGCATGCCCTGGCCTGCGGCTCCGGCACCGAGGCGTTGATCCTGCCGTTGATGGCCTGGGGGATCGGACCAGGCGATGCGGTCTTCTGCCCCTCGTTCACCTTCGCCGCGACGGCCGAGGTCATGCCGCTGGTCGGCGCCTCGCCGGTGTTCGTCGACATCGATCCGGAGACGTACAACCTCGACCCCGAGAGCCTGCAGTTTGCGATCGAGGGCGTGAAGCGCGAGGGCAAGCTCAGGCCCAGGGCGGTGATCGCCGTCGACCTGTTCGGCCAGCCCGCCGACTATCCGGCGATCGCCCGGGTGGCGCAGAAGCACGGCCTGAAGCTGATCGCCGATTCCGCCCAGGGCTTCGGCTGCACGCTGGCCGGCCAGCATCCGATCCGCTGGGCGGACGTGGCCACCACCTCCTTCTTCCCCGCCAAGCCGCTGGGCTGCTACGGCGACGGCGGGGCTGTGCTGTGCAACGACGCGCGCCTGCACGACCTGTTGGTCAGCCTGCGCGTGCACGGCCAGGCGGTGAAGTCCGACCTCGAGGGGCGCACTTTCGAGCACGACCCCAAGTACCTGAACCTGCGCATCGGCCTGAACGCGCGGATGGACACCCTGCAGGCCGCAGTCCTGTTGCAGAAGCTCGGCATCTTCGCCGACGAGATCGCGGCCCGTAACCGCGTGGCGGAGCGTTATGCGGCGGGCCTGGGCGACCTCGTCACGACGCCCAAGGTGATCGAGGGCGGGGTCTCGGTCTGGGCGCAGTACACGATCGAGCTTGGGGCCCGCGACGGCCTGGCCGCGAGCTTACGCGAACAGGGCGTCCCGACCGCCGTCTACTATCCGATCCCGATCCACATGCAGGGCGTCTATTCCGGCTATCCGACGGCGCCGCACGGCCTGCCGGTGACCGAGGCCAAGGCGGGCCGCGTGATCAGCCTGCCGATGCACGCCTATCTGGAGCCGCACGACCAGGACCAGATCATCGCCGCCGTGCGCGCGTACGTGAAGAAGAACCGGTAGCTAGCCGGCGAAGCCCTTGGCGCGCATGAGCTCGCCGCAGGCCGCGAGGACGAGCTGGGCGGTCGGCGGATCGAGCTGGGTCTTCCAGTCGCCGGACACGCCCTTGCGCAGGAACGAGTCCGGATCCTCCTCGCCGGGGCGCCGGCCGCTCAGCGCCTCGAACGAGGCGGCGGCCACGACGCGCTCCAGCAGCGGCGCGCCGGTATCGACGCCCAGGAAGCCGAACAGCCGGGCGGTCTCGGCCGCCGGGTCGGCCTGCAGGTCGCAATAGCGGAGCTCGTGGACCAGACGGGGATGCGCCGCGGCGAAGGCGTCCACGTCCCTCACCGCCTCGTTCCACAACTGCACGGCGTCCTTGACGGTCGCCCAGTAGGGCTCGGTCCCGGGGGTGAGCGCGTCCGGCGCGCCGGCGCGCTTCGAATGCGCCATGCGCGAGACGGCGACGTCGCGCGGATCGCGCACGATGTGGATGATCCTGGCGGCGGGAAACAGCCGGTGGAGCTGCGGCAGATAGTGCGTGTAGCGCGGGGTCTTGTCGCCGATCCAGCGGACCTCCGGCCCCGCCCGGCGCGACATCATGCGGTTCAAAATGAAGGTGCGGGCGACTTCGTCGAACTCGGCCTGGTTCACGGGCCCATAGGCCGGGCGGCCCTCATAGACCTCCTCGACCTCGAGGAGCATCTGGCGGTTGTAGCTGCTGACGAGCTGCGAGAGCGGGGCCGTGAAGCGTTCGATGAAGTGGCCTTCGCCGGCGCAGGCGACCTGAGGGTGCGCATCGAGCAGGCGCTGCAGCCAGGTGGTGCCCGACTTCGGCGCGCCGCAGACGAAGAAGACGGTCACGCGTGGAGATCCGGCCTACGTCCAGAGGGCGCGCAGGCGCTCCGCTTCGGCCGCGCCCTGCGCCATGCCGGCCTTGGCGGCCCCGGGACGGCGGCGGAAGTCCATCAGGTTGGCGCCGAACGCCTGCTGGCTCGCCTCGTCGGGCCCGATCACCACCACCTCCGAGCCGCCTTCCTTGAGGGTGCGGATCTCCTCGTCGAGGCGCGCCGCGATGCGCTCGGCGGCGCCGCCGGCGGCGGCGGCGGCCGTCCGTACCGCGACGAGCACCACGAGGTCATGGCCCGTCGCCAGGTCCGCGTTGGTTCCGGAGCGCATGCCGCCGTCGATGTAGCGGCGGCCCTCGATGCTGACCGGCGGATAGACCCCGGGCACCGAGCAGCTGGAGGCCACCGCGCGGGTGACGCCCACGCCGGACTCCTTGGTCCAGAGCTGGAAGGCGCCGCTCTCCGCGTCGACCGCCGTGCAGGCGTAGCCGCGCTCGGGCCAACAGTCCGCCGGCAGGCTGGCGAAGGAGCGGCCGAAGCTGGCGATGAAGTCGTCCTCGGCCATGGTGTCGGCGGCGAGCGCCCACTGGCCGATCTCGGCGCGGACCTCGGCGGGATTGCGCAGCGAGCCCTGCGCCTCGGCCATCTTCTGCATCAGGAAGGTGAGGTCCGCCGGCCGCCGCTCGGCACCCCTTGCGCGCGGCGCGCTGGCCGCCCGCTCGCCCTCGGCGAGGATCGGATCGGCGAGGCTCGCGGCCTCGGCGCCCAGGGCTAGCCGTGCGCCGACGAAGGAGCCCGCCGAGGTGCCGAGGGTGAAGTCGGCGCGGCCGAGATCGACGCCGGCGCGGGCGAAGCCTGCGATGAGTCCGCACTCCCAGGCGATCCCCACCGGACCGCCGCCGCCCAGAACCAGCGCGCGTGACATGGCTTCACCTCCCAGACCGTGCGGGCGACGCTACTCCAGCGAGCCCACGATGGAAGCCCTCTGCGAGAGCTCGATCCAGTTGCCGTCGGGATCGCGGACCATGGAGATGCGGGCCGTCGTCCCGAGCGTCACCGGCGCCATCGCTTCGCGGCCGCCATGGGCCAGCACCTTGGCGTGCTCCTCGTCGACCTTGAAGACCTGGAAGGTGATGTAGCGCCAGCCGGGACCGCGCATCTGCGCGTCGGCGGGCGCATCAGGGTCCTGTTCGAGCAGGATAAGGCTCTCGCCGGCGCGGAAGCGGCCGGGCGCCTCCTCCGGCAGCCCGAGCGCCTCGCGGTAGAAGCGGCGATGGGCCTCGAGGTCACGCACGGCGAGGCGGATGCCGATCTGGCTGACGCCGTCGTGGCCCCGCGGAACGAGGGATATGCGGTTCCCTTCCGGGTCCTTCAGGTGGCGCGGCGCGGCCACGCCCTCACGCGCGACGATCAGCTCGCGATAGCCGGAGGGCGGCGCGTCGGGGATCGGCTCGGCGACGTGGTTGATCTTCACAACGCTGCCGTTGGCGTCGTGGCGGTGCTGGTCCTGACCCTTGCGGATCGGGAGCAGGTGGTCGAAGGCGAGCCCCGCCTCCCCTTGCCAGAACGCCAGCATGGGTTCGAGATGATTTGTGGAAAGCCCGATGTCGACCCTCGGCTTGGCGAGCTGCATGGGCCCTCCCTTGCCTCGGCAGCATGGCCGTGGGATGCGTGAAGTCAAACAGATGTTTGGAACGGGAGGCGCGGAATGAAGGCGGCGGTCTATTACGAGAACGGCGCGCCGGACGTGTTCCGCTACGAGAACGTCCCGGACCCCGAGTGCCACCCCAGGGGCATCGTCATCCGGGTGGAGGCGGTCTCGATCGAGGGCGGCGACACCTTGAACCGGCTGCGCGGCGCGCTGGTCACCAAGCCGCACGTCGTCGGCTACCAGGCGGCGGGCGAGGTCGTCGAGGTCGGCAGCGAGGTCACAAACCTCAAGGTGGGCGACAAAGCGGTGACCACGGGCGCCTACGGCAGCCATGCCGAGCTGCGCGCGGTCTCGGCCCGGGCCGCCTGGAAGATCCCCGCGGGCATGGACCTCAAGCTCGCGGCCTGCGTGCCGATCCCGTTCGGGACCGCGCACGAGTGCCTGTTCGAGTTCGGACGGATGAAGAAGAGCGAGGTCGTCCTGGTGCAGGCCGGCGCCTCGGGCGTGGGGATCGCGGCCATCCAGCTCGCCGCGCGGGCCGGCGCCTCGATGGTGCTGGCGACCGCCTCCTCCGATGCGCGGCTGGAGAAGCTGCAGCCGCTCGGGCTGACCCACGGGATCAACTACCAGAGGGACGATCTGGTCACCGAGGTGATGCGGCTCACCGACAACAAGGGCTGCGACGTGATCGTCGATCCGGTGGGGGGCACGACCTTGCAGGCCTCGATCCTGTCGCTGGCCTACCGCGGGCGGGTTTCGATGGTCGGCCAGGCGGGCCGCGAGCCGATGAAGGTGGACGTCTCCACCATGATGGGCGGCAACCGCACCCTCTCGGGGGTGTTCCTGGGCGCCGAGATCGCCACCGACCGGGTCTATGGGATCATCCAGGGGCTGATCGAGGATGTGGCGAAGGGCGAGCTGAAAGTGGTGATCGACCGCCAGTTCAAGCTCTCCGAAGCCGCCGACGCCCACCGCTACATCGAAAGCCGCCAGGCCGTGGGCCGAGTGCTGCTGGTCCCCTGAGCGAGGAGAACGAACATGCCGCGCGCGAAGAACGGCCGGGTCGAGCTGGAGTACGAAACCTTTGGGGATGCGAACCCCGAGACGGTGATCCTGATCAACGGGCTGGGCTCGCAGATGACCCGCTGGCCGGTTCCGTTCTGCGAAAAGCTGGTGGCGCGCGGCTTCCGCGCGATCCGCATGGACAACCGCGACGTGGGCTTGTCCAGCTGGCTCGACGGCGGGAGCTACGTCCTGAAGGACATGGCCAACGACGTCATCGCGGTCCTGGACGCCGCGGGCGTGAAGAAGGCGCACGTGGCCGGCGTCTCCATGGGCGGCATGATCACTCAGCGGGTCGCCATCGACCACCCGGATCGCGTGCTCTCGATGACCTCGATCATGGCCGCCCCGGCGGCGAACCCGCCGATCCTGCAGTCGACGCCGGCGGCAGCCGCGGTGCTGAACGTGGCCCCGCCGGATCCCGAGGCCGACTTCGAGGCGTTCGTGGCGCACGGGATCAGGAACGCGCGGACCATCGGCAGCCCGGCCTATCCGTGGGACGAGGACCAGCTGCGCCAGCGCGTCGTTTCGGAATACCGGCGCGCGTTCAATCCGAGCGGGGTGGTCCGCCAGCGGCAGGCGATCGGAGCCGACGGCGACCGGACGGAAGAGCTGAAGACGCTGAAGGTCCCGGCCGTTGTGGCGCACGGGGCGGACGATCCGCTGGTCATGCCGATCGGCGGCGAGCTGACCGCCAAGGCGATCCCGGGCGCCGAGCTGCGCATCATCCCGGGGATGGGGCACGACCTGCCGCCGGGGCTCTACGACACGGTCATCGACGCCATCGTGGCGGCCGCGAGCCGGGCCAAACAGGCGGCCTAGGACAGCGAAAGGCACAGCATGGGACGACTGGAGGGCCGCTCGGCGGTGATAACCGGGGCGGCGAGCGGGATCGGCCGCGCCGCGGCCAAGATCTTCGCCGGCGAAGGCGCGAGCGTGGTCTGCGTCGACAAGGCCGAGACGGTGAGCGAGACCGCCAAGGAGATCGCCGCCGCCGGCGGCAAGTCGGTCGCGATGGCCGGCGACGCCGCCGACGAGGGCTTCGTGCAGCAGTACGTCACGCGAGCGGTGAACGACTTCGGCGGGCTGGACGTGATCTGGGCCAACGCCGGCATCTCCGGCGGCTACGTCCCGCTGCAGGACCAGACGGCGGCGCACTGGGCCGAAATCCTGCGCGTCAACCTGATCGGCCACTTCCTGGCCCTGAAGCACGCCAGCCCGATCATGATCGCCAAGGGGAAGGGCTCGATCATCATGACGGCGTCGGTCGCCGGCATCCGCTCGGGCGCGGGCGGCATGCCCTATTCGGCCTCCAAGGCGGGCGTCATCAGCCTCGCCCAGACCGCGGCCAACGAGCTCTACGGCACGGGGGTGCGGGTGAACGCGATCTGCCCGGGGCTGATCGAGACCGGCATGACGCGCGGCGTCTACGAGGCCGCCCGCGCGCGCGGCACCGCCGACAAGATCGGCCAGCTCAACCCGCTGACCCGCGGCGGCGAGCCGCACGAGATCGCCAACATGGGCCTGTTCCTGGCCTCGGACGACGCCTCCTACGTCAACGGCCAGTTCATCGCCGTGGACGGCGGCCTCTCCTCCTCGCATCCGGTGGTGCGGCGCCGCCGATGATCTACCTGGTCCGCCATGGCGAGACCGAGTGGAACGTGATCCGCCGGGCCCAGGGCCGGCTGGACTCGCCGCTCACCGAACGCGGCGTGCGCCAGGCCCGGGCCATGGCCGAGCTGCTGGCGGATCTCGTCGCGCGCGAGCCGGGCGGCGCCTGGCGGCTGGTCGCCTCGCCGTTGGGGCGCGCCCAGCAGACGGCGCGGATCGTCGGCGAACGGCTCGATCTCCCGGTCGAGATCGACGAGCGCCTGCGCGAGCACTCGATGGGCGAGCTCGACGGCCTGCGCGCCGAAGCGCTCCGCCGGCGCCTTCCCACCGGCGTGCCCGATCACGAGCAGCCCTTCCATGTCCCCGGCGGAGAGAGCTTCGACGAGATCAGCGCCCGGGCCCGCAGCTTTCTGGCGGAGGCGGCCGAAGACGACCGCCTGATCGCCGTCAGCCATGGCGTGTTGGGCCGCATCCTGCGCGGGGTCTATGCCGGGCTCGACCGGGAGACCACGCTGACCATCCAGGTCGGCCACAGCCAAGAGCACGTCTTCCGGCTGGCCGGCGGCCAGGTTGACGCCCTCGCCTGCGAGCCCGTGACCGATTCCTGACCGTCCGAGCGTCCGTCGCCGCTGCTCGTGCGACGCCGTCGCTAGGCCGGTTCGACCGAGGCGCGCGCCGCCGCCTGGCAGAACTCCGCCAGGCCCCGCAGCGGCTCGGCGCCGTCTCCGGCGAAGGATGCGCCGTGCATCAGGGCGAGCGTGCGCGGAGCCAGCTCGGCCAGGCGGCGGAGCTGATCGGCGGTGCCGGGCGCCATGGTCATGGCGCCGAACTGCGCCTCCGACTCGATGGCCAGTGAGAGGATGTCGGCGTCGGTGATCGGCGGGCCGCCGCCCACGTGGGTGAGGAGGTCGCCGCAGAGCAGCACGTCGGCCGTCTCCTCGAAGAACACGCCGGCTTCCCAGCCATGCGGCACGTGCGGCGTGGCGAGCCAGCGCATCCGCTTGCCGCCGAGATCCAGCACCTCGCCGTCGGCCAGCGGCCGGGGCGGCCGGTCGGCGAGGTCGTTGAGCGAGATCATGCAGCCGAGCTCTCCGTGGACGATCTGCGCCTGCGGCGCGGCGGCGAGCCAGGCGTTCATCGCGCCGCACTCGTCCGCCTCCACGTGGCCGAAGCTGATCCACCGCAGCCGTTCCAGCGGCATGATCCGCGCCACCGCCTCCGAGACGAGCGGGAACAGCTGGCGGTGCCCGCAATGAAACAGCATCGGCTCGTCGGCATCGATCAGGAACTGGTTGAAGGTGAAGCCGGCCGGCGGCGCGACGTCCGCCACCCAGGTCGAGAGCCGGTAAACGCCCGCGCCGATCTCGGCGATGCTGGTTTCCATGTTCATCCTCCGCTGGGTCAAATCGGAAGCCCGCGCGGCGGCGCAGGACAAGCCGGCGCAAGATCACAATTTCGCGGGCGGGCCGCGAGGCTCTATGGGAGATTGCAGACGATCGCCCAAGAGTTGTCGGGTTGCGACCGGATGGCGCACATGGGCCCCAGAACGTCCTCGCCTGTGTCGGGAATCCGCCACATTTCCCGGGTGAAACAAGCTCCGACGCCTGATCAACCCCCAACCCCGATCTGCGTCACACGGACGGGAGCCCCGACGACCCCCACGTCGGGGCTCTTTCCGTTCTAGGAGCCCTGCTCAGCCTTTCTCGGTCCGTTGCGGCCCCAGCCCCAGCGCAGCAGCGCCAGCGCGGCCACGGCGGTGAGCGCGCCGATCGCGAAGGCCGCCGCGGTGGCGATGGAGATCCCGGCGGGCCCCATCGTCAGCGGCCGGGGCTGCATCCAGTGGACGAGCTCGCCATTGGGCTGCGCCGGCAGGATGTCGTCGATCTGGTCCAGCACGCTCTCGGTCATGGCTGCAGCCTCCGCCGGTCTCGCTTCCAGCGGCCTAACCCTCGCACATAGCGGGGGTTCCGCAAGCCGGACCCTGAGGGTAGAACCGGCGCCGTTCCTCGTCTCGACCAGTTCGCAAGATGGCCGGCCACTCCAAATTCAAGAACATCATGCACCGCAAGGGCCGCGCCGATGCGGCCCGCTCGAAGCTGTTCTCCAAGCTGTCGCGCGAGATCACCGTGGCGGCGAAGCATGGGATGCCCGACCCGGCGATGAACCCTAGGCTCCGGCTGGCGATCGCCAACGCCAAGGCCGAGTCGATGTCGAAGGACGTCATCGAGCGGGCGATCAAGAAGGCGCAGGGCGGCGACGCGGAGACCTACGAGGAGATCCGCTACGAGGGCTTCGGACCCGGCGGGGTGGGCCTGATCGTCGAAGTGCTGACCGACAACCGCAACCGGGCCGCCTCCAACGTCCGCTCGATCTTCGGCAAGCACGGCGGCAACCTCGGCGAGACGGGCTCGGTGGCGTTCATGTTCGAGCGCGTGGGCGAGATCGTCTATCCGGTTGCGGCGGGCAGCGATGAGGCGGTGATGGACGCGGCCATCGAGGCCGGCGCCGAGGACGTCGAGTCCGACGAGGACGGCCACACCATCTACACCGCCTTCGAGCAGCTGTCGGAGGTGGCGGCGGCCCTTGAGAAGAGCCTCGGCGAAGCCAAGTCCGCCGCCGTCGCCCGGCGGCCGAGGAGCCGCACGCCCCTGAGCGGCGAGCCGGCCGCGACGCTGATGAAGCTGCTCGACGCCCTCGACGACGAGGACGACGTGCAGAACGTCTACACCAACGAGGAAATTCCGGCCGACGAGCTCGAGCGGCTGGCGTCGTAGCGGCTCACGATGGCCTCGATCTGGTGCTCCGGGCCCTTGCGGACGACGATGTCGGCGCGCTCGCGGGCCGGCGCGATGTGGTCGCGCAGGTTCGGCAGGTTGATCTGTCGCCAGACCTCGCCGGCGAAGGCTTCCGTCTGCTCGGCGCTCATGGTCCGGAAGCGGGCGTAGAAAGAGGCTGGATCGTGCTCGGCGGCGCGCCAGAGCGCCACGAATCGGGCCGTGAACCAAGCCTCGAGATGCGCCTCTTCGGCCTCGAGATAGATGAGCGCGTCGAGGCCGACCGCCGCGGGATCGTGCAGGCCGAGACCCTCGACCACCAGCACCTCGGGGCGGGCGACCTCGCGCGCCAGCCCCGGGTCGATGTCGTAGGTGATATGCGAATAGACCGGAACCTTCGCCGCGCCTTGCCGGAGGCTCGCCAGGGTCCGCGCCAGCGCCTCGGCGTCGTAGCTCTCGGGGAATCCCTTGCGCAGGGTCAGGCCGCGCGCCAGCAAGGCGGCATTGTCGAGCAGGAAGCCGTCGGTGCAGACGAGCTCGACGGATGGGGGGCGAGGGCGCTCGGCGAGGCGATCCGTCAAGGCGGCGGCGAAGGTGCTCTTGCCGACCGCAACCGAGCCGGTGACCCCGACGACCAGCGGCCCCGGGCCGGTGCGGCGGGCGTCGATCAGCTCGGCGACGTCGTCAAGGCTCGGCATCGGATGCAAGACTTAAGGCGACAGGGCGGATTTCGCCAAGCCCGCGTTGGCGCCCGGCGCGGCTCGGGTATGCTGCGGAATCATGCGCGAGATCCGCTGGTTCCCCCGTGCGACGGCCTAAGTCCGATCCGCGCGTCACCGATCTGCGCCGCTACCGCCGCGAGCGCGAACGGGCCCGTCGCGCCCCGCCGCAAAGGCCCGCCGGCGCCGAGCCGCTACTCGGCCGCCGGCGCCACGCCGGCCTGATCCTGCTCGCAGCGATCGCCATCGTGGCGGTGCTGGCCATGCTCTCGGGCCGCGGATTCTAACGCGGCCGGGCCATGTTCTTGCGCAGGATCGCCCAGATGATCAGCAGGTAGGCCGCAAGCCGAAGCAGGTAGACCCCGCTCAGCGCCTCGTCGGGAATGCCGTAGATCGCTGGCACCGCCTGGTTCACCGCCATCAAGCCGAAGGCCGCGGCGAAGGCCAGGAACAGTACGTCGTGCGTGCGGCGCCAGAACTTCACGAAGAACACGCCGCCGATCAGGTAGCCGAAGGTCAGGGCGCCGGCGACGAAGATGGGATGCAGGTTCACGACTCCGCCTCCCAGATGAAGCCGTAGAGCAGCACGCCGAGCGCCAAGGCGGCGGCGAGCTGGCGCCAGATCCAGAGATCGGTCGCGGGGAAGACGACCATGTCGGCGACCAGCGCCAGGTTGTTGAGCGCCAGGAAGACGAAGCTGACGGCGGTCCACAACAGCAGCCGCGAGCGCTCGCGGAAATAGGCCCGCAGCAGCAGGATGGCGCACACCCCGCTGGTGAGCAGGCATAAGAGATAAACCGCCGTCGGCGCGAGCGCGCTCATTTGTCTTCCCCCCTGAACTTGAACGCATTGGCCAGCGACTGCACCGGATCGCGCGGCGCGGCGATCAGGTTGACGATCGCCACCGGCCGCTCCTTGTAGGCCGCCTCCAGACGGTCGCAGAGCTGACCCAGCACCGCCGCCGCCGGCGCGTAGCGATGGCAGCCCTTGTCGTCGCGGACCGTGATGCCGCCGCGCTCGAACCGCTGCAGGTTGTCGTTGACGAGGCCCGTCGAGGCGCGCAGCTCGCTGACCAGCTCGGCCGGCTCCCAGCAGCGTTCGGCGTCGCGCTTGAGCAGCAGCAGCAGCTCGAGCGCCCAGACCGAGCGAACGTGCTCGCGCACGAACGCTGCAAGATCCTGGTCTGACAACACCCTCTCCCAATAGGTCGCGGTCCGACCCTATCGACCTGGGCCGCTCGATCAACCCCGGAAGGAACGTCCGTCACGTCGGCGCCATGGCGACGCTTGGCCCACGCGGGAAGCTGTGGCCAACTGCGCCAAATCGCCTGGGGGGATTCGACATGGGCCATCATTTCCGCAACGCCGTCCTGGCGAGCGCCGCCGCGCTGGGTGCGTCCGCCGGGCTGGCGCACGCCGCCGACTATGTGACCATCCCCCTGGAGGCGAGCGTCAACGCCCCGGCCGAGGTGACCTGGAAGAAGGTCAGCGGCTTCTGCGATATCGGCGCCTGGTTGAAGACGAGCTGCGTGATCACCTCCGGCAAGGCCGACGAGGTGGGCGCCGTGCGCCGCATCGCCGATCGGGTGGACGAGGTGCTCGTCAGCCGGACGGCGTGGTCCTACACCTACGCCCAGCCGAAGTCGCCGATCGACTACCACGGCACGGTGGAGGTCCGGCCGGACGGGCCGAAGACGTCGAAGATCCTCTACACCCTGATCTATGACGCCGCGGCGCTGCCGGCCGGAGCCGACCGGGCCAAGGACACGGCCGGGCGCACGGCGATGTTCACGCGCGTCATCAACACCATGAAGGCCGTCGCCGAAGCGAAGTAGTCGCCGCTACGCCAGCCAGCGGCGCGGCCAGAGCCGCCCGAGCGGGTGGACACGGCCGGGCGCCAGGCCCATCCGGCGGATGATCCGCGGCGACAGGCGGGCGAACGCCTCCACCGGCTCGACCCCGCCGACCGGGCTCGTCGCCACGGCCCCCGTCGTCAGCGCCTGATCGACGGCGGCCCACTCAGCGCGCGAGCGGTCGTCGTGGCCCACGGCGTAGAAGTGGCGCACGGGCTGCGGTTCGTCGGCGAGCTCCAGCATCACGCCGACCATCCAGCCCACGCCTCAGAACCTCACGCCGGCGAGGCGGAGGAACAGGGGGACCAGGTAGACCAGCACCAGCAGCCCCAGGAAGATCACCGCCAGCCGGCCGATCCGCCGGCGGCGCGCCTCGTCGCGGGCCCGGGCCTCGGGATCCTTCTCGCTCACTCAGTCACCACCACGGGCCCAGGCAGGACCACGTGGATGACCACCTCGGTCTCGGCGAAGAGCGTGTGGGATTCGCCGGGCGGCGTGTAGATGAAGTCACCGGCCTGGATCGGCAGGTCGTCCAGCCGTCCCTTGCCCGAAATGACGAAGATCTCCTCGCCGTCCGGATGGACATGGGCGGGCGAGCGCGAGCCCGGCGCATAGTGCATCAGGAAGGTGCCGGCGCCGGCGTCCATGCGGAGCGGGGTGATCGTCACGCCGTCGCGGATCGGCCGCTTCGGCGTGGCGGGCGTCGAGGTGAGCTGCATCATGGAGGCCTCCTGGGACGCGCAACATCGGCTTTCGGGGCGCGCTCCGCAACGCCCCTCGCGCTCGAAGACGGCGCTCCCCTCATTTGCCCCCCGCGCGGGAACCCTGACCCCGGCTCGCGGTTTCGTGAACCGTTCTAAAGGAGCCTCCCGTCATGACCCGCGCAATCATGCTTTGCGCCGCCGCGGCCGCGGCGCTGTCGCTTGCGGCCTGCAACAAGAACCAGGCCGGCAATTCCGCGCCCGCAGAGACCAACACCGCCGAGGCCGCCAACACCTCGACCCCGGGCCAGAGCATGCCCGCGAACAAGGCCCAGGACGTCACCGGCGCGGCGGTCGGCTCGACCTCGGCCGCCACGATGGGCGCGCACGACACCGGCGCCTTCGTCTCGAACCTGGTGCAGGGAAACATGTACGAGCTCGACGCGGCCAAGATCGCCGAGCAGAAGGCCAAGGACCCCGCGGTCAAGGCCTTCGCCAAGATGATGACCACCGACCACACGAAACTGGGCGCCGAAGCCAAGCCGGTGATCGCCAAGTCCGGCCAGACGGCCCCGACCGACCTCGACCAGCGGCGGAAGGGCTTCCTCGACAACCTCAAGGCGGCCGGTCCGAACGATTTCGACAAGACCTACATGGACCAGCAGGTCTCCGCCCATGACGAGACGCTCACCCTCTTGCAGGGCTACGCCAAGGACGGCTCCGACGCCGGGCTGAAGGCGCTGGCCGGCAAGGCCATCCCCGTCGTCCAGAAGCACGACGACGCGGCCAAGAAGCTGCAGGCCAAGCTGAGCGGTTCGAAATAGCGAGCGGCAATCCGCGCCGCTGCCATTGGCGAGGTCGCGGCTGGGATCGGAGGGGACCTGCCGCTTGGCGTCCATCGGACCGCCGAGCCGGCGGCTCTGTTCCCGGCGCGACGGGCGTCGTTGACCTGCCGGATTGAACGCCGCTATGTGAACGCCGCGCCACGGTCGGCCTTCGGGGCTCCCGTAGGACGCGCTGTTGCTCGGATCGGGGATCGCCATGTCCAGACTCTTCGCCGCGCTCGCCGGCGCCGCCGCGGCCTTCGCGCTCTCCGGGGCCGCCCACGCCCAGGGCGCGACGCCGCCCGGCCCCACGGTGGTGCGCGGCCGCGTCGTCTCACTCGCCGACAACGTGCTCACGGTGAAGCCCGACAATGGCGCCCGGGAGAAGGTGGCGCTGGCGCCCGCCTGGACGGTGGCGGTGATGAAGCCCGTGGCGATCGACGCGATCACGCCGGGCAGCTTCATCGGCACCACCGAGATGCCGAAATCGGAAGGCGTCGGACGCAGCCTGGAGGTCCACGTCTTCCCGCCCGGCGTGAAGATGGGCGAGGGCCACTACGGCTGGGACCTGAAGCCGGGCTCGATGATGACTAACGGCACGGTCGGCAAGGTGGTCGCCGGCAAGAGGGGCAGCCGCGAGCTGGACGTGGCCTACAACGGCACGGGCCTGCGCCACATCACCGTGCCCGCGAACGTCCCGGTGGTGCAGATCACCGGCGGCGCGCGCGAGCAGGTGAAGCCGGGCATCCCGGTCTTCATGGTGGTGCGCAAGAGCCCGGACGGCTCGATGTCCGCCAGCTCGGTCTCGATCGGCGAGAACGGCGCCAAGCCGCCGATGTGAGGCGACGCCGGCGGTGGAGAGCGGGGTTCGGGACGTGTAGGCTCCGCGCCATGAGCCAAGCCGCCGCCCCGCTCCGCAGCCTCGCGCCCGTCTCGTTCCGCGAGTTCAGCCGCGATTTCGAGGGGTTCGCCAAGGCGCTCGGCGATTCCTTCGCGCGCTACGGATTCGCGGTGATCGCCGACCACGGGATCCCGCAGGAGCGGATCGATGCGGCCCTGACCTCGGCCAAGCGTTTCTTCGCCCTCCCGGACCCCACCAAGCTCAAGTACAGGCTGCCGGTGATGGGCCAGCGCGGCTACACGCCGTTCGGCGTCGAGACGGCCAAGGGCGAGACCCATTACGACCTGAAGGAATTCTGGCATGTCGGACGCGACCTGCCGGCCGGCCACCGCTACCGCGACCACATGCCGGACAACGCCTGGCCCGACGCCGACGTCCCGGGCTTCCACGAGACCGTGGGCTGGCTCTACGGCGCGCTGGACGCCATGGGGCTGAAGGTGCTGGAGGCGATCGCGAGCTGGCTCGGGCTGGAGCGCCGCTTCTTCGATCCCACCGTGGCGGAAGGCAACTCCATCCTGCGCCTGCTGCACTATCCGCCGGTCCCGAAGGACGGGCCGCACATCCGCGCCGCGGCGCACGAGGACATCAACGTCATCACCCTGCTGCTCGGCGCGGAGGAGGCCGGGCTGGAGGTGAAGGACCGCGATGGCGGCTGGCTCCCGATCAACCCGCCGCCGGGCTCGCTGGTCTGCAACATCGGCGACATGCTGCAGCGCCTGACCAACGACAAGCTGCCGTCCACCACGCACCGGGTGGTCAATCCCGCGCCGGAGCGGCGGCGCTACCCGCGCTACTCGACGCCGTTCTTCCTGCACTTCAACTCGGACTACGTGATCCGCACGCTGCCGAACTGCATCGACGCGGCCCACCCGGACCGCTACGCCGAGCCGATCACCGCCAACGACTACCTCCAGGAGCGGCTGCGCGAGATCAAGCTCGCCTGATTTGCCGGCCCGCGATCGTCGGCCACCCGAGCCGACGCGGGCTAGCCTTCCAGCCGTTCGAGATCGGCGGGCGCACGCACGGTGACGTCGAGGTCCTTGATGAGCCCGGTCTCCAGAGAATAGACCCAGCCGTGGACGCTGATCTTCTGGCCGCGAGCCCAGGCGTCCTGCACGAAGACGTCGGAGCCTACGTTCCTCACCTGGCGGATCACGTTGAGCTCACAGAGCCGGTTGAGGCGGCCGCGTTCTTCGGGAAGGGCGTCGAGCTCGTGTCGGTGCTCGTGGGCGACCTCGCGGATCGGATGCAGCCAGTGGTCGATCAGCCCGCGCCGGCCGCCGTCCACCGCCGCGGCGATCCCACCGCAGCCGTAATGGCCGACCACCAGGATGTGCTTCACCTGCAGCACGTCCACGGCGAACTGCAGCACCGACAGGTAGTTGGCGTCCTGCGGCGGGGCGAGGTTGGCGATGTTGCGGTGGACGAACATCTCGCCCGGATCGAGATCGACGATCTCCGTCGCCGGCACGCGCGAATCCGAGCAGCCGATCCAGAGGTATTCCGGCGCCTGCTGCCCGAGCAGGCGCTGGAAGAATCCCGGGTCCTCGGACGTCTTGCGCTCCGCCCACCGACGGTTGTTGGCCTTCAGGTCGTCCAGCATGACCGCGCTCTAGAGCCCTCCGACGGCCGCCACAACCCCTGTCAGCCCGGCCTAGCGTCGGGCTGACGGTCGGGATGAGCGGCGGCGAAGGCGGCATGATCGGCGGCGCGCGCGGCCACGGCGCGGATCGCGGGATAGGCGGCGAGGTCGACCTTGTAGCGCTCGGCGGAATAGACCTGCGGGATCAGGCAGCAGTCGGCCAGCGTGGGCTCGGCTCCGAACGCCCAGCCGGCGGTGTGGCGGGCGACCATCGGCTCGAGCGCGCGGAAGCCGTCCTCGATCCAGCGCTGGCTCCAGGCGCTGCGGCCGGCGTCATCGACCCCCAGCGCGGTGAGCTGCTGCTGGATGCGCAGGTTGTTCAACGGATGGATGTCGCAGGCGACGACATCGGCCATGGCGCGGACGGTTGCGCGCTCTGCCGGATCGGCCGGCAGCAGCGGCGGCGCGGGATGGACCTCCTCCAGCCACTCCAGAATGGCGAGGCTCTGGGTCAGCACCCTTCCGTCGCCGAGCTCCAGCGCGGGCGTGAGCTCCTGGGGATTGAGCGCGCGATACCGGTCGCCGTGCTGGTCGCCCGAGACCAGGTTCACCGGCGCGTAGTCGAACGGAAGACCCTTGAGGTTGAGCCCGATCCGCACGCGGTAGGGCGCCGTGGCGCGCCAGTAGCTGTGCAGCCGCATGACCATGTCAGATCACCGTGAACGCGAGCCTGCCCACGCCCTCGACCTCGCCTTCGACGCGGTCGCCGCGGACGATCGGCCCGACCCCCTCGGGCGTGCCGGTGAAGATCAGGTCGCCCGCCGCCAGGCGCCACAGCCTGGAGGCCTCGGCGATGACCTCGGCCACGTTCCAGATCATGTCGGCGAGGCTCGCGTCCTGCCTCGTCTCACCGTTCATCGAGAGCCGGATGCGCCCTTGGGGCGGCGGGCCAGACCAGCGGCGGATGGAAGAGATCGGGGCCGCCTCGTCGAACGCCTTGCCGGCCTCCCAGGGCTGGCCCTTGTCCTTGGCCGCGTTCTGCAGGTCGCGCCGGGTGAGGTCGACGCCGGCGGCGTAGCCGAACACGAGCTCGAGCGCGCGCTCCGGGGAAACCTCGGCGCCGCCCGCCTTGAGCGCCACGACCAGCTCCATCTCGTGGTGCAGGTTCGCCGTGCGCGGCGGATAGGCGACGTCGCGGCCCGGCAGGACGATGGCGTCGGCGGGCTTGGCGAAGAAGAACGGAGGATCGCGATCGTCGCCGCCCATCTCGCGCCGGTGGGCGGCGTAGTTGCGCCCGACGCACAGGATGCGGCGCACCGGGAAGAGGCCCGTCTCCCCCGCCACAGGGACGGCGACGAGGGCGGGCGGTGCGATCACGTAGGCGGCGGTCTTGGCGTCCATGCGCACGGCCTAGCGCGCAGCCGGCTCCGGCGCAAAACCTACTTCAGCGCCGCCTTGACCTGCTGTGCGACCTCGAGAGGGTGCTGGACCAGGCGGAGAGCGCGGCGGCGGCGATCAGCGCGAAGGCGAATCGGCGGGGCATGTCGGCCTCCGGCGTTGACAAGCGCAACGGGCCACGGCTCCTGACCAAATCCCCAAACCCACGCTTGTCTCCTGCGTTCCTTCTCGAGCCTCGCCCCACATGACCGACGCCGCCGCCGATACCGAAGGCCCGCTCGCCGGCCTGCGGGTGATCGAGATGGGCACCCTGATCGCCGGGCCGTTCTGCGGGCAGATCCTGGGCGACTTCGGCGCCGAGGTGATCAAGATCGAGGACCCGAAGGGCGGCGATCCCATGCGCCAGTGGGGCCGCAGCCTGCCGAAGGGCCTGTCGCCCTGGTGGCCGGTGATCGGACGCAACAAGAAGTCGGTGGGCCTGGACCTGCGCACGGCGGACGGCCAGGCGATCGCGCGCCGGCTGATCGGCGGGGCGGACGTCCTGGTCGAGAACTTCCGCCCCGGCGCGATGGAGAAGTGGGGCCTTTCCTACGAGAGCCTCGCGGCCGAGAACCCGGGGCTGATCATGGCCCGGGTCTCCGGCTTCGGCCAGACCGGCCCCTACGCCCAGCGCGCCGGCTACGGCCTGATCGGCGAAGCCATGGGCGGCCTGCGCTATGTGACCGGCGAGCCGGACCGCCCGCCGGCCCGGGCCGGCATCTCCATCGGCGACAGCCTGGCCGCCATGCATGCGGCCATGGGCGTCCTGATGGCGCTGCACGCCCGCGAGCGCACCGGCCGCGGCCAGATGATCGACGCGGCACTCTACGAGAGCGTGCTGGCGGTGATGGAGAACCTGGTCACCGAATACGATCTGACCGGCTATGTGCGCGAGCGCTCGGGCTCGATCCTGCCGGGGATCGCGCCGTCGAACGCCTACCCGTGCGCCGGCGACGAGCTGATCCTGATCGGCGGCAATGGCGACACGGTGTTCGCCAGGCTGTGCGAGGCGATGGGCCGGCCGGAGCTGTCGCGGGACCCGAAGTTCCTGGACCACGCGGCGCGCGGGACCCATCAGGCGGAGCTCGACGCGATCATCGCCCAGTGGACGGGCGGCCAGCGATTGGCAGACCTGCTCGCGCTGCTGCAGACGCACGGCGTGCCGGCGAGCCGCATCTACCGCGCCCCCGACATGCTGGAAGACCCGCAATTCCGGGCGCGCGAGGACATCGTCGAGCTGCCGCACCCGGTGTTCGGCAAGCTGAAGATGCAGAATGCCTTTCCGAAGCTGTCCGAGACCCCCGGGCGGGTGCGCTGGCCGGGGCCAATGCTCGGCGAGCACACCGAGGCGGTGCTGAGGGATCTCGCCGGCTGTTCGGAGGACCGCCTGGCCGAGCTCAGGGCCAAGGGCGTGATCTGAGTTTGCGCTGCGGCAGCAGGCAGGGAGGCAGGGTCGCTTGATCCGGGCGAGGTCCCATGGCCGCCGGTCCGGCCCCTGCGGCCCCCGCCGCAGATCCCCCAAGCAGCTTGTTACAGCTTAGCTTCAGGGGGCGCGAGGCGGCGCCTTGTCTCAGGGGGGTTCGCGCAGGGTCAGGCGCTGAGCAGCTCGGCCACCGCGGCGGCCACCTGGGTGACATCGTAGGGCTTGCGGATCACCGGCGCGTCGAAGCCGCCGGGCGCGCCGCCGGTCTCGCCATAGCCGGTCGCGAAGACGAACGGCACATGCCGGGCGGCGAGCGCCTCCGCCACCGGGGCGACGGAGCGCCCGTTGAGGTTGGCGTCGAGCACGGCCGCGTCGATCGGCCGATCGAGCAGCGCCATCGCCTCTTCCAGCTCATAGGCGGGACCGATCACGTCCGCGCCGGCCTCGGACAACCCGGTCTCCAACTCGAGCGCGAGCAGCACCGCATCCTCGACGATCAGCACGCGGGCGCCCTTGAGGTTGAACCCGCCGCCGCCCAGGCCCGGCGCGAGCGTCTCGGTGACCCGCGCCGGCGGCGCCTCGGGCACCGTCTCCGGCCGCGGCGCGATGGCCCCGGCCCCGGCGCGCAGCCGAACCCTGACGCCGGACGGGCGGTATTCGATCTCGGCGTGGCCGTTGAGCTCGCGACCGGTGACCTGTTCCAGCAGCGTGGAGCCGAAGCCGCGGCTGGTGGGCGGGGCCACGCGCGGGCCTCCGCTTTCGATCCAGTCGAGCTCGAAGCCGTCGGAGACCCGCCGCCAGCGCACGTCGACCCGACCGGTCTCCACCGACAGCGCGCCGAACTTCACGGCGTTGGCTGAAAGCTCGTGGAAGGCGAGCGCGAGCGCGTTGGCGCCGCGCGGCGTCAGGAACAGCTCCGGACCCTGCCAGCTCGTCTGGCCCGGGGCGATCGCGCCGAGCTCGGCGGCGGCGAGGTGATCGACGGCGGCGCCGCGCCAGCGGGCGGCGGTGAGCAGCTCGTTGGCCGAGGCCATCGCCTTCAGCCGCCCGGCGAAGTTCTGCAGGAAGACATCGAGCGACGTGGTCTGCCTGGCCGTCTGGTAGGCGAGCGCCTGGACGGCGGCGAGCACATTCTTCACGCGATGGTCGAGCTCGGCCATCAACGCCGTGCGGCGATCCTCGTCGAGCTTCTGGCCGCTGACGTCCTGGACGATGCCGGTCACCCGCACCGGGCGCCCGTCCGGGGCGCGCACCAGGATTCCGGCGGCGCGGATCCAGACACTGCGGCTATCGTCCGGGCGAACGAGGCGGAACTCCGATTCGAAACTGTCGCCGGCGGCGAGCGCCCGCTCGCGCGCCTCGCGCACGCGCCACAGGTCGTCGAGATGGACGATGGATTCGAGAGCCCGCCCGCCGTCCGCCCCGTGCTCGCCGGCGGCCACGCCCGTGATCGCGGCCATGCGTTCGCTGACCACGAGCAGATCGCGGTCCATGTCCCACTCGAACTCGCCTAGGCCGGCAGCCTCGAGGGCCAACTCCAGGCGGCGGCGGTCGGTCGGTCGGCCCCTTTCTTGGCGGGTCATGGGCCATACATAGGGCCGCCCAATCCGGAGCGCGACAAGGAACCGCCGCCAACCGCCGGCGTTCCGCCGATTGGAGAGGGGGCACGGCTCCGCCTTTGCGCCAAACGCGGAACCCGCCTACCATGTCCAACGTTGACGCTTGCGCTCCTCCGCCTGCGCGCCGGGGCTGCCTTTTCGGAGACACCCACATGCCTGCCAACGCCGCCGATTTCGCCGACGAGGCGACCAAGACCACCTCCGACACGGCCGGCCGCATGACGGCCGAGGCCCAGCGCACCTTCGCTGACGCCCGCGCGCGGATCGAACAAGCCGTGCAGGATGGCCTCGAGCAGCTTCGCGCCCAGTCGCGCGCCTATGCCGACTCCGCCAGCGAACAACTGGAGCAGGCCCAGCAGTATGTGACCGAGCGCGTTCGTGAGCGGCCGCTCGCCGCCACCGGCGCGGCGCTCGGCGTTGGAGTCCTCATCGGCCTGCTGCTCTCCTCCGGCCGGCGTTGATCTTCAAGAGACTGATCTCGCTGGTGGCCGCGATCGCCGCGATCGCGGCCGCGGCGGTCGTATGCGTGGTGGCGCTGGCTTTTGCGCTATACGCCGTCGTGCGCGACCTCATCGGCCCCGCCTGGGGCGCTGCGGCGGTGGCGCTCGCGGCCGCCCTCATCGCACTCATCCTGGCCTTCCTCTTGACCCGCAAGGCGCGGCCCAAGCGGCCCAAGGGCGACGAGCAGAACCTGACCTCGCGCCTGGTCGAGCTCGCACGTGAGCGGCCGCTCGTCGCCGCCGGAGCGATCGCCGCGGCGGTCGCAGTGATCGTGAAGAATCCGCGCATCCTGACGGCCGTCGTCTCCGCCGCCTTCGCCAGCCGCGGCGCGCGGAAGTCGTGACGCCCGTGGGAACGGCGCCTCCAAGCAGACGTTGAGTGCGGCGCGGGCGAGCGCCCGCAGTCGTCAGCGCCGTTCACAGGCGCGTTTGGAGAAACCCGAAATGCTAGGCTGGGCCCTGACTTTCCTGGTGATCGCTCTGATCGCCGCTGTGCTCGGCTTCACGACAATCGCAGGGGCGGCGATGGGTGTGGCCAAGATCCTGTTCTATGTCTTCCTGGTCCTGTTCCTTGTCTCGATCGTGATGCACTTCGTGCGAGGACGGCCAACGCTTTAGTCTCGTTTGACTAGGGCGGGGCGCCGGTCGACAGACCAGGTGCGATACGGCTCGAAGCGCGAGCCTGACCAAGCGAGGGCGGCGATGCGGATCGCCGCCCTTTCGATTTCCACCACGTTGAAGCTGGCCGGCGTCCCGCGCTCGCGGATCGACAGCGTGCCCGCGCCCACCGCATAGGTGCAGCCGTCGCCGAACGGATAGGCCCAGGTGAACGGCGCATGGATATGGCCCGACAGCACGAGGTCGACCTTGGCCTCGGCGAACAGGCGCGCCGCAGCCTGGCCGTTCCAGACCCGCGCGGTCATCGGGCCGCCGATCATCTCCATCAGCGGATGGTGGCAGGCCACGATGCGCACGCACTCGGGCTCCACGGCGGCCAGCCAGCGCGCGGCGTCGCGCGCCTCGTGCAGCGCCATTTGGCCCTTCGACCAGTTGAGGCGCGGCTGCGCCCCCCGGGCGGTGTTCAGGCCGCGCACGGCGAACCCTGAGCCTTGGTAGGTCTGGCCGGCGGCCGGGCCGATCGCAGCCTCGAAGCGCCGGAACGGCTTGAACACCCGCTCCGCCCAGGCGAGGTAGGGGGCGTCGTGGTTCCCGGGGGTGACCAGCCTCGGACCTTTCAGGGCCGAGAGCCAGCGGGCGGCTTGCGCGAACTCCCGCCGCTCGGCGAAGCGGGTCAGGTCGCCGGAGACGACGATCAGGTCGTAGGCGCCCGCGTTGAGGTGCTCGAGGGCGGCCGCGACAGCCGTCGGGTTCTCGCCCCCGAAGTGGATGTCCGAGAGGTGGGCGAGCCGGAGGGGCATGGGTTTCAGGGGGCCTTCGCCAGGGCGAGCACCCGGGCCACCGCCGGTCGGTAGCTCACTTTGGCGGCGGCGTTCAAGCGCACCAGCTCCCCATCGAGCAGGGCGGGAATGCCGTCGGCCGCCCAGACCCGGGCTTCGCGGCAGGCCGCCGTCTCCACGGCCGGCGCCGCGCGCCAATCGCCGATCAGGGCATGGAAGCCGAGGCGGAAGGCGTCGGCCGCGCCGTCGAGGTCCAGCGCTGCGGCCTCCAGCGCCGAGGCTTCGTCCGGCAGCGCCCGGGAGACGTACGGGCAAAGGAAGACGAGCGCCTCGGCCTTGGCGCGCGCGCCGCCGTCCAGCGCGTAGCGGAGCCGGCCAGAGAAGGCTCGCTTCAGGGCTCGCCGGCCGCGCAGCCAGGCGAGCTTGACGGCGCCCATGCGCACGGCCTCGCGCGCCGCGCCCCAGAGCGCCGGCGCGCCCAGCACCGCCGCCACCAGGAAAACCCGACCCTCGACCTCGCCGCCCGACAAGTCGCGTTCCTCGCCCTGGGCGAGCGCGACGCTCAAGGCGTCCGGCCAGTCGCGATCGCCATAGAGCGCCTTCGGCAGCATGTTCATGGTGCCGCCCGGGAGCGGCGCGAGCAGCGGACCTTGCGGGCCGCAGAGCTCGGCGGCGGCGCGCGCCGTCCCATCGCCGGCCAGGGTGATCACGAGGTCCGGCCCGGCGTCCGCCGCCGCGCGCAAGCAGTTGGCGAGGTCATGCGTGGACGGCGCGCAGACGTGGGCCGCCAGCCCGTGATCGGCGCAGATCTTCTCGATTTCGCCGGGAGCGTCCGCGTTCACGCCGCCCGAGGCGAGGTTCACCACCACCTCGACGCGATGGATGCGGGTCACGGACCGTCAAGACCTCGCAGATCTCAGCCGGCGCCGTTGGCGGTTCCGGCCGGGGAGGACGGGCTGGCCGCGCCCCCGACCTGCCGGGCGTTGTCGGCGGCTTGGCGCGCGACCGGGCCAGCCCGGTTGGCGGCGATCGCCAGGCCGCTGTCCATCACTTCGCCGCCTCGGGCGAACGAGCCGTTCACGCCCGCCAGCACCAGCGAGACGAGGCCGACGATCGCGCAGATGAAGGTGACGGTCATGAAGACGGGGTGACGCCGGCGGCGGCCGCGCTCGTCCTGCCGGCCGCGCTCATAGGCGTGGCGCAGGTCCGCACGGATGTCGCCTGTGTCGGGGGCCTCAGGGGCTCTTGCGCCGTCGTCCAAGCGTCCGCCAACCATGGGAAGTGCTCCGAAAACCGGTGTTGCGCGGTTCCAACGGCGGTCGAGGCGGGCGGTTCCGAAACGGAACTGCGCAGGCAGCCTGGCGTTAGGGCGTCAGGGGACAATCCAGGGACAACCAAGGAGAGCCTCATGCTCAAGCCATTGATCGCCCTCGCCGGCGCCAGCGTCCTGGTCGCGGCCTGCGCCGACGATCCGCACACGACCAACACCACGCTCGGCGGGGCCGCGCTCGGCGCAGTCGCCGGCGCGGTGGTCGGCAACAACCTGGCCCATGGCAGCACGCTCGGCGGCGCGGCTATCGGCGCGGCTATCGGCGGCGCCGCGGGCGCCGTGAAGGGGTGCCGCGACGAAGGCGGCTGCGGCGCCCAGGCGGCTCCCAACCGCCGTCAGTATTATGACGAGCGCGCGGGCCGCTATTACTACTATGATCCGGCGACTGGCCGGTACTACTGGGAAGACGGCACGCCGCGCTACTGAGGCGCACGAGCCACTCCGGCGAGGGGCGGTCGGGCTGCCGGCCGCCCCTTGTCGTGGGCGCTGGGGAGAAGGACGATGCAACGGGCGGTAGCGGCCGGGCTGGCCGCGGCGATGCTCTTGGGGGGCTGCGGGAGCCTGCAGCCGGCGCGATCCCGGCTGGTGAAGGAGCCGCCGCGCTGCGCCGACGAGACCGTCTCGATCTATTTCGAGCCGCAGTCGGCGGAGCTGACCCGCGAGGGCCGGCTGGTGATCGACCAGGCCGCGACCGCCGCCCGCGACTGCACGGTGCGCGCCGTGGAGGTGACCGGCCTGGCCGACGCCGCGGGCGCGCCGGCGGCCAATCTCGAACTCTCACGGCGACGGGCGGCCGCGGTCGCCCAGGCCTTGGCGGCCAACGGCCTGCCGGCGGCCAACTTCAACGTCGCCGCCGCGGGTCAGGCGGGCGCAGTGACAAGCGATGGAAAAGCCGCGCCACTTCGCCGCCGCGCCGACGTGACCCTGCGGCTCGCCGCGCCGAAGTAGCTCCCGCCGCATGCCGGAGCGGAACGCCGCACAAAGAAAGGGCGGGTCCCTGGGGACCCGCCGGAGAGTGTGCATCATCGAGAAAAGGGTGCGGAGACGGCAGACTGGCATGCTCGCCAGTCTCAAGTCGGGGGGGGCGTCGCCGCCTCCGCAACTGGCTAAACACCCACTCCCCCAAGTGCGTTCCGCAGGGCTCGCTTTTTTTCGAAAATAATTCGCGCGCCCCCGCGACCGGCGTCGGCTGGATCCCTGACGCGGGGCGGCGGCTCTCGACATTTCTCCATAAGTGTTGAAATTGCGAGATTTTTCTTGAGCTCGACCGTTCTCGTCCCGGCCGCGGAACGTTCCGGCGAGGACGGGCGTTTCCGAGACTGGCGGGCGATGGGGGCCGCCTTCTCGGGAGGAGGGCTCGCGATGCGCTCAAGCTTCGATTCCCGAAGCGGCTTCGTCCTCGTCCGGACGCCGAACTATCGCCATCAGCAGACTCGACGGCGCCTGCTGGTCATCTCGGCGGTGCTCGGGCTGGCGCTCGCCAGCGGCCTCATCGGCTCGATGACCGGTCCGCGCCTCGATTCCCATGCCCACGCCTCGACCGGGCCGTTCAGCTATTTTCCGTCCGAGTAACGAGTAAGGAGCCCGCTTCATGGCCAACTCCCATCGACCCTCGCTCGGCGAGACGCGGGCCCGACAAGGCCGCAGAGGCCTGCCCATGCTGTGGGTGCTGGTGATCGGGATGGCGCTGGTGATCCTGGGCTTCGTCATCACCTGGGCGTTCCACGCGCCGGGCCTGTCCTCCGCCTCGCAGCCTTACGCCACCCAGCCGTCGCAGGCCGCGGCCTTCAAGGCTCCGCCGCCCAGCGCAGCGAGCCGCCAGAACTACGACAAGGGCGGGCCGCTGGCGCCCAAGGGCGGCAATCCGAGCAATCCGCCGTCCTGATCGAGGGCTTCCGCGCCGACAACGCGAGCGGGGACGACCGCAGCCGAGCGCGGGCTACAGCACCGAACGGCCGCGGAAGGCGCGGATCGCGAAGTTCACGACCAGCAGCACGAGGAAGACGAAGAACAGGATCTTGGCGATCGTGGCGGCGATGCCTGCGAGGCCCAGGAAGCCCAGGAGGCCGGCCACGACGGCCAATATGGCGAAGATCAATGACCAGCCGAGCATGACGTCGAAGCTCCATCAGACATGACAAGGGCGCCCGGAGGCGCCCTTGACCTTCAACGTGGGGCCGAGCGCCCTCGTTCCGGGATCACGCCGCCTGGCGCGAAGCCTTGCGCGGATGGAAGAACAGCGCCTGGCCGATGGCCGCCTTCACCGTCTCCGGCTGGAACGGCTTGGTGATCAGGAAGGTGGGCTCCGGCCGCTCGCCGGTGAGCAGGCGCTCCGGGAAGGCGGTGATGAAGATCACCGGCACGTCGAAGCGGGCCAGGATGTCCTTCACCGCATCGATCCCCGAGGAACCGTCGGCGAGCTGGATGTCGGCCAGCACCAGTCCGGGCGTCTTGCGGGCCACCGCGTCGATCGCCTCGGTGCGGGTGGCGGCGATGTCGACCACCGTGTGGCCGAGCTCTTTGACCAGCGCCTCGATGTCGGCGGCGATCACTGGCTCGTCCTCGATGATCAGCACGTCGGTGGCGAGCTCCGCGTCGATCTCGGCCTGCGCCTCGGCGATCAGCTTCTCGACCTCGGAGAAGTCCGCGCCCAGAATTTGGGCGGCCTCGGAGGGGGTGAAGCCCTCGAGGGCGGTGAGCAGGAACGCCTGGCGGGAGCGCGGGGCGATGCGCATCAGCCGCCGCGTGGTGTCATCGGCCGCCGGGTCGTCGTCGCCTGGCCCTTCGAGCTGGGCACCTGAGGAGCACCAGATGGCGTGGAACACGTGATAGAGCGCGACGCGCGGGGTCAGGTTGGGATCCAGCACGCGTTCGCCCGCGGCCAGGGCCTCCAGCGCGACGCGGACATAGTGGTCGCCGGTCGTCTGATCGCCCGTCAACGCGCGCGCGTAGCGGCGCACGTAGGGCAGGTGCGGTGCGAGTCGAGCAAGGAGACTCAAAGGCAACACCTCCATTGTAGGCTTACAGTAGCGGACATGCAGGACGTGCCCCGCCGAGGCCCCATGATGCTCCAGAAACGTGACCAGGGGGAACTTGTTCCCAATCGGCGCGGTTTTCCGCATCTTGTTCGCTCACTTAAGGGAACCGGCGACGGAGTCGGACGTTGAGCGACGGCGAGAATACAAAGAGGGGGCGGCCGTCGCGAGAGCGGCACGCCGACGATATGATCGAGCAAAAGCCTTCCAGTGAACGACGCAAGTCGTCCGCCGCCCTGGACGAAGCCCGCTTGCGCCAGCAGGCGATCGGCGTGCGCCTGCGCCAGATGTTCGACCAGGTGGTCAACGAAGACGTGCCCGAGGAATTCCTCGAGATCCTGCGGCGCGCCGACAGCCGCTCCTCGGAGAAGGGCTGATGGCCGGGGCGCAGCAACCCGCGTCCTCGCGCGAATCCGACGACGAGGCTTTCAAGCGCGAGCTGGTCCAGCTGATCCCGCACCTGCGGGCGTTCGCACGCACCCTGTGCGGCGATCCCGCCGCGGCCGACGACCTTGCCCAGGACGCGATGATGAAGGCCTGGGACGCGCGCGCCAGCTTCCAGATGGGCACCAACATGAAGGCCTGGACCTTCATGATCCTGCGCAACCAGTTCTATTCCGAGAAGCGCCGCTCGTGGCGCCAGAGCCAGCTCGACCAGGAGGCCGCCGAGCGGACGCTGGTCGCCGTCGACGATCCGGAGGCGCCGGTGGCGCTCGACGAACTGCGCCAGGGCCTTTCCATGCTGCCGCCAGAACAGCGCGAGGCGCTGATCCTGGTCGGCGCCGGCGGTTTCGCCTACGAGGAGGCGGCCGAGATCTGCGGCTGCGCCGTGGGCACGGTGAAGAGCCGCGTGAGCCGCGCGCGCCGGGCGCTGCACGCCATTCTCGAGGGCGGCGCCTACGATCGGGACGGGGAGCCGGCGGGCGAGGCCATGCGCTCTATCCTCGCCGATGCGGAGCGGCTAAGCACCGTCCGGTAAGGACGGATACGGGCTTCATGGCCGGCCTGCCCTGGGCATCACTGACCACCATCAGGGTCCGCCTCACCGCGGCGCTGGCGGCCGCGCTGCTGCCCGTGCTGCTGCTGGGCGTGCTGCAGTCGGGGATCGCCTTCAGCCGCGAACGGGCGCAGCTGCGCCACAACCTGGGCTTTGCCGCCGAACGAAGCGCCGCCACCGCCCGCGCCCGCATGGAAGGCGCCGACATCCTGCTGCAGACCCTCGCGCCGGGGGCGATCGGCTACCAATGCGGCCAGCGCCTGGCGGAGGTGACCCAGCGCATCCCGGGCTATGCCAACCTGATCCGGTTCGACAGCCGCGGCCGGCTAGTCTGCTCCGCCGGTCCGGTCCCCGCCGACGACCACCGCGCAACCCGGCCCTGGTTCCAGGCGCTTGCCGCAGGTCAGCCGCTGGTCGTCACGCGCGATGCCGGCTCGCCCTACGCGGGCGAACCGGCGGTCTTGACGGCGGTGCGCGCCGCCGCCTCCGATGGGCGCTTCGACGGGGCGTTCGTGGCGGTGATCAGGCTGGCCAGCCTGGAGCCGTCGGTCACCGACCCGATCCTGCCGGCGCATTCGGAGGTGGCGCTGGCGGACGCGACCGGCCGCTTCATCACCGAGACCAGCGCCGCCGCCTTCACCGCCCTGCCTGCGAACTGGCGCGACAAGGTCCGCGCCCAGGGCTCCTATGTCTGGTACGCGCGCGACGCCCGAGGCGAGCGGCGGGTCTACTCGGCGGCCCCGGTCGTCGGCGAGGCCGTCTATGTGGTGCTCTCGGCGCGCTCCCCGGGGATCATCTCCTGGGCCTGGGTCAATCCACTGTCGGGCATCGCCTTCCCGCTGCTGACCTTTGCGCTGGCGCTGGCCGCCGTGACCATGGCCACCGATCGTCTCGTGGTGCGCTGGATCGCCTATCTGCAGCGAATTGCGGCGCTCTATGCGCGCGGCCGGCTCTCCGTGCGGCCGGTGCAGGCCGACCAGATGCCGCCGGAGATCCGCGAACTCGCGGAAACCCTGGAGGATATGGCCGACGCGATCGTCGGGCGCGACGCCTCGCTGCGCGACAGCCTGGCCCAGAAGGACGCGCTGATGCGCGAGATCCACCACCGGGTGAAGAACAACCTGCAGGTCATCTCCTCCCTGCTCAACATGCAGCAGCGCTCGCTCGCCGACCCGGCCGCGCGGGCGGCGATGTCCGACACGCGCCAGAGGATCACGGCGCTGGCGCTCATCTACCGCGCCCTCTACCAGGGGCCCGACCTGAAGCGCGTGGACCTGCGGCCGTTCCTGGAGGAGCTGACCGCACAGCTCGTGGCCGGCGAGATGCTGCATGGGCCGGCGGTCAGGACCGATCTCTCGGTCGAGGCCCTGATCATCGACCCAGACCGGCTCGCGCCGCTGGCGCTGTTCGCGGTGGAGGCCATCACCAACGCCCAGAAGCACGCCTTCTCCGAGCGCGGCGGGGTGCTGAGCGTGAACTTCGCCGTGAAGGGAGACGAGGCCGAGTTGGCGATCTCCGACGACGGCAAGGCGCCGGACGACGCCCTGGTGACCTCGGGCGTCGGCCGGACGTTGATGACCGCCTTCGCGCGACAGCTGCGCGGGCGCACGGAGCTGGTCCGAAATGCGAAGGGCGGCATCACCGCGCGGCTGATCTTCCCCAATCCGAGCGCGCCGGCCCACAGCCCGGGAGAGACTGCCGATGGGAACCAGGCGGCAGCATAGGCGTTCGGCGAGCGCGACTCGCAAACCCCCGGGAGAATACCTTATGCGCAAATTCGTGATCTTGGCGGCGCTCGCCGCCAGCTTCGCCGTGGCCGCCTGCAACACCGTCAAGGGCGCGGGGCAGGACGTTTCGGCCGCCGGCCAAGCGGTGTCGCAGACCGCGCAGGACGCCAAGCACTAAGCGCGTCCGCAGGCAGGCCCCGCCGCCTCAGCGGCGGGGCTTTCGCCCCTCAGGCCGCCGCAGCCACCGATGCGCTCTGGCGGAACAGGCCCGGTGCGCCGCAGATCGGCTCGAGACCGAGCGCGTAGGCCGCGATGACGTCATTGGGCGAGACCACCAGACAGCCGCCGGGCTTCAGGGCCGCGGTGAGGCGGGCGAGCGCGCGCGTGCGCGCGGGCCGCGTCATGGCGCCCAGCAGATAGCGCCCGAGCACCACGTCGTAGCGATCGGGCCCCGGAGCATCGTCCAGCAGGTTCGCCCGCCGCCAGCGCAGGCCCTGCCGGAGGCGAGGCGCGACGGCGAAACTCTCCCCCTGCTGCTCGAAATGGTGGACCAGGCGTCGGGCTGAGAGGCCCTGTTGCACCTCGAAGGCGCTGTAGAGGCCGGTCTTCGCCTTGTCGACCAGGCGCTGGCTGAGATCGGAGCCGAAGATCTCCGCCGCCGGGACCGCGGCGCGCTCCGCCAGCAGCATGGCCAGGGAATAGACTTCCTGTCCCGATCCGCAGGCCGCGCTCCAGATGCGGATCGGCTCAGCGCGGCCGGCCGGCAAGGCGTCCACGACGGCCGCGAACACCTCCGGATCCCGGAAGAAGCCGGTCTGGGGAGGCGCCAGCCCTTCGACGATGGCCCATGACAGCCGCTCGTCGGCGCGATCGCGGGCCGCGCGGACCAGCTCGGAGATCGACAGATAGCCCTCCCGCCGCGCCACCGGCGCCAGCGCCGAGTCCATCAGATAGCCGCGGCGGTGCTCGAGGCTCAGGCCGGCGCGCTCGGCGCAGAGCGCGGCGACGAATTCGCGCTCGCGGGGCGTCATTGGGCGCCTGCAGCCTGCAGTTTGCCGGCGACGATCTCGGCGTCGAACGGCTTGATCATGAACTCGTCGGCGCCCGCCTCCAGAGCTTCGCGGATGCGGCCGAGCTCGCACTCGACCGAGCAGAAGATGACCTTCGGATCGCCGCCGCCCGGCTCGACGCGCAGCCGGCGCAGGAATTCGGGCCCGGTCATAACCGGCATGCGCCAGTCCAGCAGAATCGCCTCCGGCATGCCGCTGCGGCAATGGGCCAGCGCCTCCGCGCCGTCGCCCGCCTCCGCGACGCGGTAGCCGAGCTCTTCGAGGATGTGGCGCGCGACCTTGCGGATCACGCGGCTGTCGTCGACGACGAGGCAGGTCTTCACGCGGCGCGGGCTCCTTCGGGTGCGAGCTTCTCGCGCTATGGTTAAGGAGCCGTAGCCCGCCCCTCAGGCGGGGACGGTGGCGGCGAAGACGACCTTCTCCTCGGCCACGTCGGCGAACACCCGCCCGCCCGCGTCGCCCAGCAACAGGTGTACGTAATAGGCCTGCACCCAGTGGCCGTGCAGGCCATCGCCTGGCGGCTGGCCCTGCAGGCCGCTGAGCACCTCGGGCCGTAGCCGCGCCCTCGGTCCGGAAGCTTCCACCGCAATCGCGATCGCGCCCGCCTCCTGCACCGCCTGGACGCTCGCCGTGCCGCCCGTCGGCAGCGCCGCCCCCGCCATCTGGGCGAGGTTGAGCAGCGCGCGCGCGGCCGGCTTGTTCACCGAGACGGGCTCGATCGTCCAGGCCAGCTCCGCTCGCATATGGCCGAACACGCCCCGGGCCAGCGCCTCCAGGTCGCGCGGGTCGAAGGTCTCGGCCGAAGCCGACGCGCCGAACGCCACCCGCGAGAACGCCAGGAGGTCGGCGAGCTTGCGCGCCGAGGCGCTGATCAGGGCGAGCGCGTCGTCGCGCATGTCCTGCGCGGCGGGATCGTCCAGCAAGTCCAGGCCGGAGACGATGGCGCTCGCCGGGCTGATGAAGTCGTGGCACATGCGCGCGGCGAGATAGGCGGCGAGCTGGGCCGGGCGCACGGCGGCGGCCGGCGTGGAAACGGAGGCGTCGTCAGGGGCCGGCATGTCGGTCATGGCCCGAGCTTGGCGTGATTTGAGCCTTTGGAAAACCGCGGCGGCCCCCTAAGAGAGCCCACCACCGGCAGCGGAATTCCAGGCGGGACCTTGGCCAGCGAGAGCGTGATCGATGACGTGGGGCCGCAGCTGGCCGAGCTCTGCGAGGCCGCGGCGCAATTGATCCTGCCGCTCTGGCGGTCTGGCCTGGCGGTGACGCGCAAGGACGACGAGAGTCCTGTGACGGAGGCCGATCACCGCGCCGAGGCGCTGATCCTGGAGGGGCTCCGCGAGCGCTTCCCCGATCTGCCGATCATCTCGGAGGAGGACGCCGCCCGTTTCGGCACGCCGGACGCGATCGGCCCGCGGTTCTTCCTGGTGGATCCGCTCGACGGCACCAAGGCCTTCGTACGCGGCGACCCCCACTTCACGGTCAATATCGGCCTGGTCGACCATGGGCGACCCGTGGCGGGCGCGGTCGCCGCGCCGCCGACCGGCGAGACCTGGTTCACTTCGCAGGGCCGGGCGCTCAAGCGGACGGGCGGCGGGGCGGCCGCGCCCGTGCACGTGCGGCCCTGGCCGGCGGGCGAAGCCCTGGTGCTGATCAGCCACACCATGAAGCCGGAGACGCTGGATGAGCTCCGCGGCCAGTACGGTTTCGACAGGACCGAGGCGATGGACTCCTCGATCAAGCTCTGCCGGATCGCCGAGGGCGCAGCCGACATCTATCCGCGGCACGGCCCGACCATGGAGTGGGACATCGCGGCCGGCCATGCGGTGCTGGCGGCCGCAGGCGGGCGGCTCACGACGCCGGACGGCCAGCCATTCAGGTACGGCAAGGCGGACGAGGGCTTTCGGAACGGCTGGTTCGTCGCCCGCGGCGGCTGAACGGCCCGGGGCCGCTCAAATATGCTTGGGCAGGTTCCAGTCGGCCGAGGCCGGCCCGGACGCGACCGCCGGCTCGGCCGCCACGTTCGAGGCCATGGCGCGGGTCGGCTGATGGAAGGCCAGGACTCCGAAGAAACCGATCGCGAAGGCGAGCACCGCCAGCCAGGCGAAAGACTTCAGGATAGCTGCGGCGCCGTGCATCGTCGGCGGACTCCATGCCAGGTCTCGCCCAACAACACCGAAGCGCGGCGCTGGTTGCGCCGGACCGGCAAGGATGGCTCGATTCCAGCCCCGCAACAGCGCTTTCCCTGCTCGGCCATCGGCGCGATGCTTCCGGAAACCGAGGAGGACGCCATGGCCTATGAAGCGGTCGACTACGAGACCATCACCCTTGAGCGCCGCGGACAGGTCGCGGTGCTGACGCTGAACCGCCCCGACCGGCTGAACGCCATCTCGCAGGGGCTCAGGCGCGAGGTCGAGCAGGCGGTGGCCGCGGTGCGCGGCGACGACGAGGCGCGGGCGCTCGTGCTGACCGGCGCCGGGCGCGGCTTCTGCGCGGGAGCAGACCTCATGGGCACCGGTCCGGTGGCGACCGGCCGGCCGGAGGAGCCGACGTCGCAGGACGGGCGCATGGACGAGATGGGCTGGGTCGGCCGCTGGGCGATGATGTGGCGCACCTTCGACAAGCCGATCGTGGGCGCGATCAACGGCGTGGCGGCGGGCGCGGGCATGTCGACGGCGCTCGCCTGCGACGTGCGGCTTGGCTCGCCGGCGGCGCGCTTCAAGAGCGTGTTCATCGAGCGCAGCCTGTCGCCGGATTCCGGGCTCTCCTACTTCCTGCCGCGGGTGGTGGGATATGCGGCGGCGGCCGACATCATCTTCACCAGCCGCACCGTCGAGGCCGAGGAGGCGCTGCGGATCGGGCTGCTTAACCGCAGCGTGCCGACCGAGAGCCTGCTCGACGAGGCGGTGGCCTACGCCGAACAGATGGCCCAATGGCCGCCGCTGGCGCTGCGCATGTCCAAGCGGGTCTTGCAGCACAATGTCGACGTGCAGATCGAGGAGGCGCTGCGCTACGAGACGGTTGGGCTCGGTTACGCCCGCAAGGCGCCGAACGACGTCAAGGAGTCCCGCGCCGCGTTCCTGGAGAAGCGCAAAGGCGTCTACACCGGGGCCTGATTTGGCGGCATAAGGCGCGCGCCCCAGCCCAGGAGACCTGACCAGATGGCCCTCGACACCGGCGAAAGCCAGAAGACCTTCCGCTGGGACGATCCGCTCGACCTCGCCTCGCGGCTCTCCGACGAGGAGCGGATGGTCTGGGAGGCGGCGCGCGCCTACGCCCGCGGGAAGCTGCTGCCGCGCGTGGTTTCGGCCTTCGCCGAGGAGCGGTTCGACCGCGAGATCATGACCGAGATGGGCGCTCTCGGCTTCCTGGGCTCGACCCTGCCCGAGGGTTACGGCGGCGCCGGCGTCAGCCACGTCGCCTATGGCCTGATCGCCCGCGAAGTGGAGGCGATCGACTCCGGCTACCGCTCGGCGATGAGCGTGCAGTCCTCGCTGGTGATGTACCCGATCTACGCGTTCGGTTCCGAGGCGCAGAGGAAGAAGTTCCTGCCCGGCATGGCCAAGGGGGAGATCATCGGCTGCTTCGGCCTGACCGAGGCGGACGGCGGCTCCGACCCGGGCGCGATGCGCACGCTCGCGAGGCCGGTCGACGGAGGTTATCGGCTGAGCGGCGCCAAGATGTGGATCACCAACGCCCCGATCGCCGATGTGGCGCTGGTCTGGGCCAAGCTGGACGGCGTGATCCGCGGCTTCCTGGTGGAGCGAGGCGCCGAGGGCTTCGAGACGCCGAAGATCCAGAACAAGCTCAGCCTTCGGACGTCCGTGACCGGCGAGATCGCGCTGGCCGACGTGTTCGTGCCCGAGGACATGATGCTGCCGAACGTTTCCGGCCTGCGGGGGCCGTTCTCCTGCCTCAACAAGGCCCGCTACGGCATCGCCTGGGGCGCGATGGGCGCGGCGGAGTTCTGTTTCCACGCGAGCCGCGATTACGCAGCGACGCGCAAGGTGTTCGGAAGGCCGCTGGCCGCCCGCCAGCTGGTGCAGAAGAAGCTCGCCGACATGCAGACCGAGATCGCGCTCGGCCTGGAAGGGGCGCTGGCGCTCGGCCGGCTGATCGACGAGGGCGCCTGGGTCCCGGAAGCCATCTCGATGATGAAGCGCAACAATTGCGGCAAGGCGCTGGCCATCGCCCGCGAGGCGCGCGACATCCACGGGGGCAACGGCATCTCCGGCGAGTACCACGTGATGCGCCACGCCGCGAACCTGGAGACGGTGAACACCTACGAAGGCGCCCACGACGTGCACGCCCTGATCCTGGGCCGCGCGATCACCGGCGAGAACGCCTTCTAAGGGGGAAATACAACCTCCGGTGAGCCATCGGCCGCACCGCGGCCAAACCTTGTGTTTACCTGACTGCGCTATCGGCTTCCTGTTGGTGAGGGAAGTCGATGGCCAAGAAGCGCGCGACAGGCGCGGCCGGGAAGCCCGACATGATCCGCTGGCTGTTCGAGAGCAGCGGCGACCTCATGCATGTGGTGGCGGACGGCGGCTATTTCCGGCTGGTCAATCCCGCCTGGTCGCAACTGACCGGGGTCCCCGAG
>NZ_JAICYI010000039.1 GCF_025934275.1 Phenylobacterium sp. | reverse complement strand
GCGGCGCCGGTCCCCTGCGCCACCGCCGCGGCGGCGCCCTGCGGCTGGCTGGCGGCCGGCGCGTCGCTGGTCGGCCGGCCGGTGGCCTGCGCGGCCTGGCCCTGGGTGGTGGCGCTGCGGACGCCGGGCGCGGCGGCCTGGGCCAGAGCGCTCGGCGCGATCAGTCCGGTCAGGAGGACAGCGGCCGACGCCGCGGTCAGGACGCGATAAATGCTCATTCGTTTCCTCGGATAACCTTGTTTTTGTAAGCCCACGCCCGGCATGGCGGGGATCGGCTTGACTACTCCGATAATGCCCCCGAGTTCCAGCCTCACCGGTTCGTGAAAGCAAACTGTGGCGGAGGCTTGGCGCCTAGATTCCGGGCGCCGCTGTCATTGCGCGCCCAAAGATCGGGCGCATCGCCGCTTCCTGCCTCAGGCGGCCGCTCCGTCCGCGCGGCGGCCGCGCCTCCCCCGCTAGCTTGCCGATGACGTCGCGAGGGGGCGCCCGGGGCGGCGGAGCATCGGGAGCGAGCGGATGAAACTCATCAAGGCGATCGTGAAGCCCTTCAAGCTGGACGACGTGCGCGAGGCGCTCGTGGCCGCCGGCGTGGAGGGGCTGACGGTCTCGGAAGTCAAGGGCTACGGCCGCCAGCGCGGCCACACGGAGATCTATCGGGGGGCTGAGTACCAGGTGAACTTCCTGCCCAAGGTGCAGCTCGAGGCGGTCGTCGAGGACTCCGCCGTCGGCAAGGCGGTGGAGGCGATCAAGGCCGCGGCCGCGACCGGCAAGATCGGCGACGGCAAGATCTTCGTCCTCGACGTCGAGGAAGCCATCCGCATCCGGACCGGCGAGACCGGCCCGGCGGCCCTGTGAAGCGCGAACCCGCCATAAGGGACAAGGGGAACCCAAAGATGACGAAATCGAAGTTGCAGCGGCTGGCGGCGCTCGGTTCTGCGCCGCTGCTGGCCGCCCTCATGGCGGGCCCGGCGCTCGCCCAGGCCGCGGCGCCCGCTGCGCCCAAGATCGACAGCGGCGACACCGCCTGGATGCTCACCTCCTCGGTGCTGGTGCTGATGATGACCGTCCCGGGGCTGGCGCTGTTCTACGCCGGCATGGTCCGCAAGAAGAACATCCTGGCCACGCTCGCCCAGAGCTTCGGCGCCACGGCGCTGATCACCGTGCTGTGGATGGTGATCGGCTATTCGATCGCCTTCACCGACGGCGGCGCGAACAACGCTCTGATCGGCGGGGTGAAATACCTGCTGCTCGGACCGATGGGGCTGAACGCCACCAGCCCGCTCGCCGCGACCATCCCGGAGAGCGTCTACATGTTCTTCCAGATGACGTTCGCCATCATCACGCCGGCGCTGATCGCCGGCGCGCTGGCCGACCGCATGAAATTCTCGGCCTTCCTGGCGTTCATGGGCGCCTGGCTCCTCCTGGTCTACTGCCCGATCGCCCACTGGGTGTGGGGCGGCGGCTGGCTCGGCAAGGCGGGCGCGCTGGACTTCGCCGGCGGCACGGTGGTGCACCTGAACGCCGGCACCGCCGGCCTCGTCGCGGCCCTCATGCTCGGGCGGCGCAAGGGCTTCGGCACCGAGAACATGGCGCCGCACAACCTGGCCTATTCGGTGATCGGCGCCTCGCTGCTGTGGGTCGGCTGGTTCGGCTTCAACGCCGGCTCGGCGGTGACCTCCGGCGCGCAAGCGGGGATGGCGGCTGCGGCCACCCAGATCGCCACGGCCGGCGCCTCGCTCGCCTGGATGGTCGCCGAATGGATCGTCGCCAAGAAGCCCTCGGTGCTCGGCATGATCTCCGGCGCGGTCGCGGGCCTGGTCGCGATCACTCCGGCGTCGGGGTTCGTGAACCCCGCCGACGCCCTGCTGATCGGCATCGCTGCGGGCGTGGTCTGCTATCTCTCGGCCGTCCATGTGAAGCACATCTTCAAGTACGACGACGCGCTCGACGCCTGGGGCGTGCACGGGGTGGGCGGGGCGCTGGGCGCGCTGCTGACCGGCGTCTTCGCCTCCAACGCGGTCAATTCGGCATCGAAGGGGTGGCTGCACGACGGCAACCTGCACCAGATGGTCCTGCAGCTGGAGGACATCGGCGCGACCTTCGCGTACTGCGCGGTGGTCACCTTCGTGATCCTTCTCGCCATCAAGTCCACGATCGGCCTCAGGGTTTCGGAGGAAGTCGAGATCGAGGGCCTCGACCTCAACCTGCACGGCGAGGTCGTCCAGGCCTGACCGCGAGCACGAGCATCAGTAGGAGAGCTGGCGCGGGGGACCTTCGGGTCCCCCGTTTCTATTCGGCCGCGATGGGTGCGCGTTTCGCTGACCCGGGCTCCACGTAGAACATCCGCAGGGCCACGATCGCGACCAGCGCCAGGGGGCTGGAGAGGAACACGCCCACCGCACCGAACAGCGCCGCCGCGACGAGCGCCGAGAACATGGTCAGCACTGGCGGCAGCTCGGTCTCCTCGTCTTGCACATAGGGGGTAATGAAAGTCCCCTCGATGAAGTGCACCGCCCAATACATGAGCGCCACATAGACCGCCTGCAGCGGCGATTGGGCGAGGGCCACCAGGATCGCGGGGACGGCGGCGATCAGCGCGCCCACGAGCGGAATGAACGTCAAAAGGCCCCCAGTCAGGCCTAGCGCCAAGGCGCCGTCGATCCCCAGCAGCCAGAGGCCGAGGCTCGAGAGCACCCCGATCGCGACCATCACGATGAGCCGGCTGACCAGCCACTTTCGCATCACCTGGCCCGAGCGGTCGAGGAACGTCCTGGCCGCACCCCGCCGAGCGGGCGGGACGAGCGCCAACAGCCCTTGCCGGTGGCGGCCGGGATCGATGGCCAGGAAGACGCCGCTCGCCACTACGATCGCCGTATAGGCCGCGCTCTGGCCGATTCCCCCGAGCGTCGAGGCGAGCGCCGGGGCGAACTGGGCCGTCGCTGTGTCGATCCGCGCCGCCGTCAACCGTTCCAGAAGGACGCCCGACCATTGGTGCTCGCGGGCCAGCGTCATCAGCTGGACGAGGCTCGCCTGCGTCCTGGCCAGGATGCCGTCGAGCTGGTCGGCGATGCGCCATCCGAACAGCGCCAGCGCGCCCGCGACGAAGCCGATGGTAAGGACCACCACGACGGCCAGGGCTGCGAGCCGCGGAAGGTGCGTCACGCGGCGCAGGACCTCGGCGAGCGCGGAGAGCGCGATCGCAATGAGCACGGCGGCGAACGCCATCAGAAGCACGTCGCGAAGCCACCAAGCGCCCAGGAGCGAGAGCGCCATCACGGCGAGCCGCCAAGCGATGGCTTCGGGCCCTTGCTCCGCCGCGGGTCCGGGTCTCGGCATCTCGGCTCTCGGATCCTCGCTGACGTTGCGCGAGGTCTAGACGGCGCCCGGAACTCGCGCCTTGCGGCACATCAAAGCCGGACGCTTCCCGCCGGGCGAAAAGGCGCTCCGACGCGAAGGAGGCCGATATGGCTTTCAAGGACCTGCTCCTGCATATCGACACCTACCCGGATCCGACGCCTGAGGCCGCGATCGACGAGGCGGTGGCCTTCGCCAAGATCGTGGGCGGCAAGCTCACCCTGCTGGCCATGCCTGCGGATATCCCGCTGGAGAGCAACCGGCTCGCGGATTACCTGATCGGGCTGTCGAACCTCGTGGACTCGGAGGAGGCCCGCAGCCTGGCCACCGCCAACGCGTTGGCGCAGGCCTTCACCGGCAAGGCGAAGGCCGCGACGGTCTTCGAGGCTGTCGCCGAGCCGAAGCTCACCCTGTTCGACATGCCCGCCGAAGTCGCCCGGCGCGCCCGCACCCACGACCTCTGCCTGGTCCCCATGGCCGACCGCCTGCCCGGCCAGCGGGAAGTGGCCCAGAGCGCCATCTTCGGCTCGGGCCGGCCGGTGCTCATCTACACCGTGGGCCAGACGCGCTTCCCCGGCGGCCTGGAGAAGATCGCGATCGCATGGGACGGCAGCGCCTGCGCCGCCTCGGCGGTCGCCGCGGCCATGCCGCTGCTGGAATCGGCGGCGGAGGTGCGCATCCTCAGCGTTGTCGACGAGAAGCCGGCCGCGGGCCCCGGCGTCTCCTCCGATCTCGTCCGCCACCTCGCCGCCCACGGCATAAAGGCGCAAGCTGAGGAGATTCCCGCGGCGGGGCGGCGGATCGGCAAGGTCCTCGACGACTTTCTCGCCCGCCGCAAACCCGACCTCTTGGTGATGGGCGCCTACGGTCACTCGCGGATCCGCGAATTCGTGCTCGGCGGGGCGACCGAGCACGTCCTGTGGGGATGCAAGACCCCAGCCCTGCTCTGCCACTAGATGGCTGACCGAACCGAGCCTCTGGTCGGCTTGAGCTCGGTCGAAGCCGCCGCGCGGCTGAGCGCCTTCGGGCCGAACGAGCTGCCGAAGCCGAAGCGCCGCAGCGTCCTCGCCATCGCGCTCGAATGCCTGCGTGAGCCCATGTCCCTGCTCATGCTGGCCGCCGCCGCGCTCTATCTCCTGCTGGGCGATGTGGGCGAAGGTCTGTTCCTGGTGGCGGCCGCGGCCGTATCCGTGGGGCTCGTCATCGCCCAGGAGGCCCGCAGCGAGCGGGCGCTCGCGGCGCTGCGCGATCTCGCCCAGCCTCACGTGCGGGTGCTTCGTGACGGCGTCCAGGGCCACATCCCCGCCGGCCAGCTCGTGCCGGGCGATCTGATGCTGCTGGCCGAGGGCGAGCGGATCGCCGCCGATGGCCGCCTCGTCGCCGGAGACATGCTGGGCGTCGACGAGTCCGCGCTCACCGGCGAGTCCGCGCCGGCCGCCAAGCGTCTCGCCATCAGCGAGGAGCAAGACCGGGAGCCTGTCGGCGAGGACCTTAGTCCCTGGCTGTTCGCCGGCACGCTCATCGTGAGCGGTCAGGGGATCGCCGAAGTCGTCCGCACGGGCCCGGCCTCCGCGCTCGGCCGCATCGGCGCCTCGCTGGCCGGCATCGCCAGCGAACCGACGCCGCTCCAGCGCACGGCCGGGCGTCTGGTCCGCCTGCTGGGCGCCGGCGCGATCGGTTTCTGCGTCCTCATCACCGTCGCCTACGGCCTGGTGCGCCGCGACTGGGTGGAAGGCGCGCTCGCCGGCATCACCGCCGCGATCGCCCTGGCGCCCGAGGAGTTCCCGATGGTGCTGGCCGTCTTCATGGCGCTGGGCGCCTGGCGCCTTGCGGCCCATCGGGTCCTCGTCCGCCGCGGCGCGGTCATCGATGCGCTGGGCGCCGCCACCGTGCTCTGCGTCGACAAGACCGGCACGATCACGGAAAACCGCATGCGTCTGACCCGCCTGTGGACGCCCGCACAGCGGTGGGACGCCGGGGTCGATCCGGCCCCGTCCGGGGAATTGAAGAGCCTCGTCCAGACCTCCGCGCTGGCGAGCGCCGTCCACGCGAGCGATCCCATGGACAAGGCCGTCCATGCGCTGGCCGAGACGCTGGGGCTCGCCGAGGCCGTCCCGCCGAGCGGACCCGACGCCAGCTGGCCGATCCGACCGGAGCGCCTGGCGATCGTGCAGCTCTGGCGCGCCGGGCCGGGGTGGCTGCTCGCGGCCAAGGGCGCGCCCGAAGCCATTGTCCGGCTGTGCCGCCTCGGTCCGGCGGAGGCGACCAGCCTCGTGGCCGAGGTGCACCGGCTGGCGGCCGAGGGATGCCGGGTGCTGGCCGTCGCCAAGGCGCGGGTCGACGGCGCTGCGCCGGAACAGCCGGAGGCCGCCATCTTCGCCTTGTCCGGGCTTCTCGGGTTTGTCGATCCGGTGCGGCCCGACGCCCCTCAGGCGGTCGCCGAGGCGCGAGGCGCCGGCATCGAAGTGATGATGATCACCGGCGATCACCCGGCCACGGCCGGCGCGATCGCCCGCGCCGCGGGGTTGTCCGTCGAGCCGGGAGTCATCACCGGCCAGGAGATCGCCGCCCTGCCCCTTCCCATCCTCGCCGAACGGCTGCGCAGCGTGCGGGTCTGCGCCCGCGTCGCGCCCGACCAGAAGCTGCGGGTCGTCGAGGCCCTGACCGCCGACGGCCAGGTGGTCGCGATGACCGGCGACGGCGTCAACGACGCCCCCGCGCTCCAGGCGGCTCATGTCGGCATCGCCATGGGTGGGCGCGGCACCGACGTGGCGCGGGAAGCGGCCGATGTCATCCTCCTGGACGACAACTTCGCATCGATCGTGGCCGGCGTTCGGCTGGGGCGACGGATCTTCGCGAACCTCCGTCGGGCGCTCGTCTACATCACGGCCATTCACGTGCCGATCGCGGGCCTCGCCCTGCTGCCCATCCTGTTGGGTCTCCCGCCCGTACTGTTTCCGATGCACGTCGTGCTGCTCGAGCTCGCCATCGATCCGATCTGCGCGCTCGCCTTCGAAGGCGAGCCGAGCGAAGCGGACGCCATGCGACGGCCGCCCCGACCACGTGATGAACCGCTCTTCGGACTTCCCCAGCTCGCGCTCGCCGCCGCCCAGGGGTCGGCGCTGCTCGGCGGATTGATCGGACTCTATGTCTGGGCGCTGGGGCACGGCTCGGAGCCCGTCGCGCGGGGCGCCGTCTTCACCGCTCTGGTGCTCGGCAATCTCGGCCTCGCCTTGGCCGACGCAACGTCGCGGGGCGGACGCCTCCTGGCGCCGCACCGCAGGATCTACTGGCTGATCGCCGGCGCGGCCGTGCTGCTGCTCGTCATCGTCCTCCTGGCTCCGGCCGCAGCCCGAATGTTCGAGGTCGCTCGGCCGCCTGCGATGCTGCTCGGCGCCGCGATCGCCATCGCAGCGGCCGCCTCCGGCTGGTGGCCCCTGGCCAGGGCCGGCTGGGCGCGCGTCAGGCCGCCGCCTCAGTAATCCTCCACCAGCTCCAGCATGTCGCTGGCGTGGTCGAGGGGCTCCGGCTCCAGCGCGCATGGCTCACGGTTGTCGGCGAGCACGGAGACGATCTCGGATCCGCGCGTGAGCGTCTTGTGCACCGGGCAGCGTTCGGCGATCTCCAGGAGGCGCTGCTTCTGCTCCGCCGCCAGCTCGCCCTCCAGCACGATCTCGCGGGCGAAGCGGTCCTTGACTTCCAGGCCCTGGCTGCGGTGGGCCACGCGCACCAGCGCGGACCTGAGCGGCCAGCCCTTGCGGTCGGCGTAGAGCCGAAGCGTCATGGCGGTGCAGGCGCCGAGCGCCGCGGCGAGCAGATCGTAGGGGGTGGCGCCCGAGCCCAGGCCGCCGGCGGCGGCGGGCTCGTCGGCGAGGAGCAGGCCCGACGCCGTGCGCACCTCGACCTGGAACTTGCCGCGCCCGGTCTCGCGGACCTCCACGCCCTCGATCGGCGCCCTCTCGTCATCCTTGGCCACGCTCGCCCTCCGTCGTCCTCAGTCCGCCTCGCCCCACGGGCCGCCCAGGCGGCAGCGGCGCACCCACCAGCGCGGCTCCAGCGCCATCACCCGCTCGGCCAGGCTCTCGGCCTCGATGTCGCTGGCGCAGAGCGCGAACGAGGTCCCGCCCGAGCCCGAGACGCGGGCAAGCAGGCACTCGGGCTCGCCGGCGAGCGTCTCCAGCGCGGCGCCGGCCTCGGGGGCGAGCGCCACGGCCGCGGCCTGCAGGTCGTTGCGCTGGGCCGCGAGCCAGCCGGCGAGCTCGGCGGCGCTCTCGAAAGCGTCGGGCGCGGAGGGCGGCGAGACCTCGCCGAAGCCGCCCGTCTCGTCGAACCGCCGGTAGACCTCCGCCGTGGAGACCGCGGCGCCCGGATTGACCAGCACCGCGTCGATCGGCGGCAGGGCAGGCGCCGGACGCAGCCGTTCGCCGCGCCCTTCGACGATCACCGGACGCGCCCGCAAACACGCCGGCCCGTCGGCGCCGAGCGCCGCGGCGATCGCCTCCAGCCGCACATCGGAGATCTCGAGCGCCAGCGCCTCCCGGATCAACCGCAGCGCCGCCCCGGCGTCGGAGGAGCCGCCGCCCAGGCCGGCCGCCACCGGCAGGCGCTTGTCCAGCGACAGGCCGAACGGCTGGACGGGGCGCCGCGCTTCGGCGATCAGCGCGCGGGCGGCGCGCAGGGCGAGGTTCTCGCCCTCGACGGGAAGGTCGCGAGCGAAGCGGCCGTGCGCCAGAAGGCCCAGCGCCTCCGCCTCGTGGATCAGCAGGCGGTCGCCGAAATCGGCGAACACGATCAGGCTGCAGAGCGGATGGTAGCCGTCTGCGCCGCGCGCCCCGACGTGCAGGAACAGGTTGACCTTGGCGGGGGCGAGCGCGGCGCCCGCCATCCTACTCCCCGGCGACCTTGCGCGGCGGACCGTCGGGGCCGGCGCCCGAGGCGATCTTGGTCTCGGCGTCGGCCTTCATCTTGGCGTCGGGCTGCAGGGTCAGCACGCGCTTCCACTGGAACAGGGCCTCGTCCTTGCGCCCCACCTTCCAGTAGGCGTCGCCCAGGTGATTGTTGATCTCCGGGTCGCCCGCCTCCAGCTCGACCGCCTGCTCCAGCTTCTCGACCGCCTGCTTGTAATCGCCCAGCCGGTAGTAGGCCCAGCCGAGGCTGTCGACCATGGCTCCGGAGCGCGGGTCGGCGGCCACCGCCTTCTCGACCATCGCCATGGCTTCCTTCAGGTGCTCGCCGCGGTCGATCCAGGAATAGCCGAGGTAATTGAGCAGCTCCGGCTCGTCGGGCGCCAGCTTCAGGGCCGCCTTCATGTCCGCCTCCGCCTCCGGCCAGCGGCCGAGCCGCTCGTAGGAGACGCCGCGTGCGTAGAGCAGCCGCCAGTCGGGCGTCTTGTCCTCGGCGATCAGGCCGCTCAGCACCTGGGCCGCCTCGGCGTACTGCTCGTCGGCGCGCAACAGGTCGGCGAGCGTCATCCGCGCGTCGAGGCCGCCGGTCGCCGCCCCGCTCCGCGCGAGCTTCAGGGCCGTCTCCTTGTCGCCCGCGTTCTGGTAGGTCCAGGCGAGCTTGGCCTGCGCGGCGCCGTATTCCTCGGAGCCCGGCCGCACCTTCTCGTAGGCATCGCGCGCCGCCGCGTTGTCGCCCGCGCCGGAGAGCACGTCGCCGACCATCACCCAGGCCTCGTCGCGCTTTGGGTCGAGCCGCAGCGCCAGGCGCAGGTAGGCGAGCGCGAACTGGCTCTGCTTGGCGGCGACCATCTCGGAGGCGGGCCCGAGGATCGCCTGGGCGGCCCCGGCCTTGACGCCGGGCGCCGGCGGCGCGGCCTTGCCGGCCTTGACGCGCGCCCGCGCGGCGATCACCGAGGTCTCGCCGGGGGTCCGCTGCAGCGCCTCGTCATAGACGCGGACGGCGTCGGCGCGCCGCCCGCGGCGCTCCAGGAACCCGCCATAGGCGAGGCTCGCCAGGGTCGTGCGCACCGGGCCCGCGGTCAGCGCCTTGAAGTCGGTCTCCGCCTCGTCGTAGCGCCGCGCGCGCTCGTAAAGCAGCGCCTGTCCGAGCTGACCGAAGTAGTCCACCACCCGGTCGCCGCGCACCTGCGGGCGGACCAGCGAGCCCTCGACATCGCCGGCCTCGGCGGCCGCCCAGGGCGCGAGCAGGGCCGCGGCGGCGCGGTGCGGGAACTGGATGGCGTCGGCGGCGAGGTCGGCCTGCGCGACCTTGCCCTTGTCCTCGGCCAGCGCCTTGACCGCCACCACCAGCTTGCCCAGCCGCTTGGCGGCCTCCGAAGCATCGTCGCCCACCGGCGCGAGGGCGGCGGCCTTGTCGATATCGCCGGCCAGGATCGCGGCGGTGAAGGCCCGCTCCTCGACCGTGGCGTTGTCGTCGGAGCCGAGCCGGGCCAGATCGAAGAACTGCGCCGCCTCGCTGCTGCGCCCGGCGTTCATCGCCGCCTCGCCGGCCAGGAACAGACCATAGGGCGAGGCCGCCGGCGGGGCCTCGGCCTGGGCGACGGTCGCGCCGCCTTTCGCCGGGATCGCGGCGCAGCCGCCGAGGATCACGAGCGGAGCGGCGGCGAGGAGCAGGCGGAGGCGCATGGTCTGACCTTCTGCGGTTCCAGCCCCAACGGCAAGCGCGGCTGAACCGCGCGCCCGCCGATGGCTACATATTCGGATAGTTCGGTCCGTCCCCGCCCTGCGGCGTGGTCCAGGTGATGTTCTGCGACGGATCCTTGATGTCGCACGTCTTGCAGTGGACGCAGTTCTGGAAATTGATCTGGAACCGCGGGTTCTTGCCGTCGTCGTCGTAAAGCACCTCGTAGACGCCGGCCGGACAATAGAGCCGCGCGGGCTCGCCATACTCCGGCAGGTTCACCTCGATCGGGATCGCGGGATTCCCCAGCTTCAGGTGCGCCGGCTGGTTCTCGTCATGGTTGGTGTTCGACAGGAAGACGCTGGAGAGCTTGTCGAACGACAGCACCCCGTCCGGTTTCGGATAGACGATCGGTGGGTAATCCTTGGCGTGGCCGGTCGACTCCGCGTCGGTCTTGCCGTGCTTCATCGTGCCGAACACCGAGAAGCCGCCGAGCAGGCTCGCCACATGCAGGTCGGCCACCGCGACCGCGCCGCCGGGCATGGTGCCGAGCTTCGACCACAGAGGCTTGAAGTTGCGCACCGTGTGCAGCTCCTTGCGGATCCACGACCGGTCGAACGCCTGCTTGTATTCGACCAGCTCGTCGCCGGCCCGGCCCGCCTTGATCGCCGCCGCCGCCGCCTCGGCCGCCAGCATGCCGCTCTTCATGGCGTTGTGGCTGCCCTTGATGCGCGGGACGTTCAGCAGGCCCGCGGAGTCGCCAAGCAGCACCCCGCCCGGGAAGTACATCTGCGGGATCGACTGGAAGCCGCCTTCGCTGATCGCGCGGGCGCCGTAGGCGATGCGCTTGCCGCCCGCCAGATAGGGGGCGACGTCCGGATGGTGCTTGAAGCGCTGGAACTCGTCGAACGGCGAGAGCCACGGGTTCTTGTAGTTCAGGTGCACCACGAAGCCGATCGCCACGTAGTGGTCCCCGAAGTGGTACATGAAGCTGCCGCCGCCGGTTTGATTGTCCAGCGGCCAGCCGAGGGTGTGGACCACGAGGCCCGGCCGGAACACCTCGTCGGGGACCTGCCAGAGCTCTTTGAGCCCGATGCCGTACTTCTCCGGCTCGCGGCCCTCGCTCAGGCCGTACTTGGCCTTCAGCAGCTTGGCGAGCGAGCCGCGCACGCCTTCGCCGATGAACACGTACTTGCCGCGCAGCTCCATGCCGGGCTCGTAGTTGGGCCCGGGCGTCCCGTCCTTGGCCAGGCCGAACTCGCCGACCACGACGCCGGCCAGCCGGTCGCCCTCGAACACCGGCTGCGAGGCCGCCATTCCGGGATAGATCTCGACCCCGAGGCCCTCGGCCCGTCCCGCCAGCCAGCGGCAGACGTTGCCAAGCGAGGCGATGTAGTTGCCGTGGTTCTGCATCATCGCCGGCATGCCCCAGATCGGCGCGGCGAAGCTGCCCTGCGGGCCGAGCAGCAGGAAGCGGTCCTCCGTCACTGGCGTCTCCAGAGGCGCGCCGAGCGCCTTCCAGTCCGGGAACAGCTCATTGATCGCCTTCGGGTCGATCACCGCGCCCGACAGGATGTGAGCGCCCACCTCGGCGCCCTTCTCGATCACCGCCACCGTGATCTCGGGATCGATCTGCTTCAGGCGGATCGCGGCCGACAGGCCCGAGGGTCCCGCGCCGACGACGACGACGTCGTACTCCATCGACTCGCGTTGGACGCCTTCGCTCATGACCCCTCTCGTCTCGCTGGTGGGGCGGCGCAGGGCGCGGACCCATCGGTTGGCGCGACTTATCAGGACCTCACCCCGCGGCGGTCAAGCAAAACCCCCGCCGAGCGGGGGGCTGGGCGGGGGTTCGACGCGGCCGGGCTGGGGGATACGGGGCCGCGTGGGCCCGGGCGCGCCGGACTGGAGAGGCGGTGCGCCCGTGGGGTCTAGATGATGTCCGAAGGGGCGATGTCGGAGAGCGACTTGCCCACCAGCACCACCGCCGCGTCGGCCTCGTTGGTGTTGTCCTCGTCGGCGAACACGATGACGTCGGAGCCGAGCTGCACCGCCACCACGTCCGCCGTCCCGGCGCCGATCTGCGCCTGGGCGGCCGCCTGCGCATCCGCGAAGGTGGACGCCGTCGCGGTCGCGAAGTTGCCCGCCGTGACCGTCATCAGTCCGTCGTCGTCGAAGGCCAGCTTGTCGGCGCCGGTGGTGAAATCGGTGATGTGCGCCAGCCCGTCGGTGGAGGTGGCGTGCTCGCCGCCGTGGATCAGGAACACGTCGTTCCCGGCCCCGCCGGTCAGCATGTCGGCGCCCTTGCAGCCGTCGAGCGTGTCGTTGCCGGCGCCGCCGTCGAGCGTGTCGTCGCCCGCTTCGCCGCGCAGGAAGTCGTTGCCGTCGCCTCCGGTCAGGACGTCGTCGCCTTTGCCGCCGCGCAGGAAGTCATTCCCGTCGCCGCCGTCGATGGAATCTGCGCCGTTCCCGCCGCGCAGCTGGTCGTCGCCGGCGAGGCCCGTGATGCTGTCGCCGGCGTCGTTGCCGCGCAGGACGTCGTCGCCGGCCGTGCCGGTGAGCGTCATGGCGATGCCGTTGTTATTGTCGCCGACGTCGCCAGGACCGCCGCCGGGGCCGCCGTCCATGCCGTCGTCGCCCGCATCATGATTGGGGCCATCGTCGTCCGCCGGCGGCGAAACGGTCGTGACGGTCATCGGGGTCGTCGAAGGATCGCGATCGTCGTCGAGATCGCCGCCTTCGGTGGAAGCTAGGCCGTGCATGAATGACTCCATTGAGGGTAGGCCGCGCGCGGCCGGGCTGTCGCCGGGCCCGGACGCGCGCGAACTGCGATGACGTACGAAGCGGTACTGCCTACGCGGCGCGATGGTCCGCGCCCCCTCAGACCGACAAACGTCCAAGCTGCGCCGTTTCATCCGGCGGCCCGAGCTATTGTCGGCCTGGCGCGGTTCCGGGCGTCCTTGGGACGATGCGGCGCAGCCGCGGCCCGCGATACATGGAGGACGTGATGGCGAAGTTCCTGGCGGTCTACACCGGCGAACCCAGAGGCGGGCCGCCGCCCGCCATGGACGAGGCGGCGATGGCGAAGGGCATGCAGGCCTGGCGCGACTGGATGGACCGCAATGCCGGAAGCGTCGTCGACTCGGGCGGCCCGCTCGGCAAGACCAAGAAGGTCTCCCGCTCGGGCGTCGCCGATGTCCGCAACAATCTGGCCGGTTACGTGGTCATCGAGGCCGACAGCCACGAGGCGGCGGCCGCGATGTTCAAGGACCACCCGCACTTCTCCATCTTCCCCGGCGACGGGGTGGAGATCATGCCGGTGCTGCCGGTCCCGGGGAGCTGAGGCGCCGCCCGCAGCGGCGGCGATGGGCGACGATGTGGCTTCCGGAAATCGAGGCTCCAGCCGCAAGCTCCGCGACTACTTACCCGACCTCGGCGTTGCCGCCGGGTGTGTCCGCCGACCCGATGGCTTTCGCCGACCCTTGCAGAGTATGTACTCTTCGGCCGTGACTCTTCCTGCCGACCCCGCCGCCGTCGCCGAGAGCCTGCTCGCCTTCTGGGCGGAGGCGGGCGTCGACGCCATGCTGCTGGACGAGCCAGTGGACCGCATCGCCGCGGGCCGGATCGCGCCGCCGCAGGCGCCGGCGCGCAAGGCCCCCCCGCCTGCGCTCAGGGCCGCCGTCGCGCCCCGCCCGGAGGTTTCGGCGGCCCTCGGCCAGGCCCAGGCGCTCGCTGCCGAGGCGCAGAGCATAGAGGCGCTGGCCGCCGCGATCGCCGCGTTCGACGGCTGTGCGTTGAAGTTCGAAGGGGCGGCGCGCCAGGCGGTGTTCTACCGCGGCCGCGAGGACGCCCCCGTGATGGTCGTGGGCGAAGGGCCGGGCGCCGAGGAGGACGCGCAAGGCCAGCCCTTCGTCGGGCGCGCCGGCAAGCTGCTGGACAAGATGCTGGCCGCCGCGGAGCTGGCGGAGCGCGTGTTCATCACCAACACCGTGTTCTGGCGTCCGCCCGGCAACCGAACCCCCACCCCGCTCGAGCAGCTGGTCTGCGCGCCGTTCCTCGAGCGGGCGATCGCCCTCGTTCAGCCGAAGCTGCTGCTGCTGGTCGGGGGCGCCTCGGCCAAGGCGATGCTGAAGACCGAGGAGGGAATCCTCTCGCTGCGCGGCCGCTGGTTCGACTGGCGCTCGGCCGACGGCGCGATCGAGATTCCGGCGCTGCCCACGCTGCATCCCGCCTTCCTGCTGCGCCAGCCTGCGGCGAAGAAGCGCGCGTGGATCGATCTGCTGACCTTCACGGAGAGGCTTGATCGGCCGGAGCGGTCCGCCTAACCGTTACCGTGGGGACGCTAGAGAGGACCGCGAGGCGGCTCGCTTGGGGGGCCTGATCGCGGAAGACGGCATGACGCTGAAGAAGCGCCTGCTGGTGGGGGGCGCGATCCTCGCCTGCGCAGCCGCCGTGGCCGCGAGCGCCGCGGCCGAGACGCCTCAGGCGCTCTCGCAAGCCGACGTGCAGCACTATGTGGCCGCGTTCGGCGACGTGGACCGCGGCGACTTCATCGACGCCCAGGTGCAGACCGCCGCCGTCCGCGACAAGTCGCTCTTGGGCTATCTCTCCTTCAGCCAGCTGATGCATCCCACCGCCCACAAGGCGGCGTTCGAGGAGCTCGCCGCCTGGCTCGGCAAGTTCCGTGACCTACCGGTCGCCGACCGCATCTTCGCGCTCGCCGCCAAGCGTAAGCCGGCGGACGCCGCCGATCCGCCGCAACCCACCCTGCTGCTCGGGCCCGATCCGACCCGCGCGGAAGGCCGGCCCGCGCCCACGGACGAGGCCCAGAAGGCGCGCGACGCCTTCTACGCCGGCGACGTGACCCGCGCCCTGCAGATGGCGACCGAAGCCCGCGAGCGCTGGATCGCCGGCCTCGCGTCCTACCGCCTGGGCGACTACCGGCGGGCCGAGCGCGAATTCGCAGCCCTGGCGGCCGACCGGAGTCAGGATCCCTGGAGCCGCGCCGCCGGCGGATTCTGGGCCGCGCGCTCGGCCGAGGTGCTCGCCGACCCGGAGCGCGGCAAGGTGTTCCTGCGCGCCGCGGCCCAGCTGCCGGAGACCTTCTACGGCATGCTCGCCGCCCGGCGCCTGGAGCTGCTGCGCGCCCAGGGCGAAACCCCGACCATCGACAGCCTGATCCAGGCGGCCTTCGTCCGGCCTTCGCCCGAAGTCGCCGCCTTCGTGGCCGAGGACGGGCGGGCCCACCGGACGGCCGCGCTCGCCCAGATCGGTCGCCTTGCGGACGCCGGCCAGGAGATCCGCGCCGGACTCGTCCTCGCCCGCACCGATGCGGAGCGCCAGCGCTGGACCGAGCTCGCGGCGGTGCTCGGGGTGTCGCTGGCGCAATCCGGCGCCTGGCCCTCGGCGCGAAGGAGCCGCCCGATCGACTATCCCGTCCCGCCGCTGGCGCCCAAATCGGGCTTCACCGTCGACAAGGCGCTGGTCTACGCCATCGTGCGCCAGGAGAGCGGATTCAATCCGAGCGCGCTGTCGCCGAAGGGCGCGGTGGGCCTGATGCAGTTGATGCCCGAGGCTGCGGCGCACGCCGCCGGCGACGACAAGCTGCGCGGCGACATGAGCCCGCTCTACGATCCCGCCTTCAACCTGCGCGTCGGCCAGGACTACCTCACCTGGCTGCAGCAGAAGGGCGTCGGCTACGATCTCGTGAAGACCGTCGCGGCCTACAACGGCGGACCGGGGCTGGTGGCCAAGACCGCCCAGCAGGTCGGGGCCGGCGCGGACGACCTGCTGCTCATGGAATGCCTCCCGGCCGCCGAGACCCGGGCCTACGTGCAGCAGGTGATGGCCGCCTACTGGACCTACCGGCAGCTGTTCGGCGAGGACACCCGCTCGCTCGACGCGCTGGCCGCCGGCGCCCGCGAGGTCGACGCCCGCCTCGACCTAGCCGAGGCGCGGGGCGGCGAGGCCCAGTCGCCGGCCCAGCCGATGCAGGTCGGGCTGCGCTAGCGCCTGCGGCCGGCGGACCAGCACGCCGCGAGCCGCCCGGTCGAGCGCTCCGCCCAGCTTGACGCCGACCACGCGCGCCGGTCTCGGTCGCGCCGCCAACGCATCCTGCAGCCGCTCGACCCAGCCGTCGCGGAAACGCAGCTCCGCCGGCAGCAGGAGGAGCCAGTCCGCCTTGGTCCGCTGCAACGCGCTCGCCAGCTCGCCGTCGATCTGCGCGCCGGTCGCCTCGCAGAGCGCCTCGACCCCGGCTGCATCGCGCCCCGCGATCACCAGCACCTCGCGCACCAGCCCCGCGACGGCCCCCGCCGTCAGCTGGGCCAGCAGGCCGGCCAGCCGCTCGGGCGAGCCGCGCGCGTCGATGACCACCGAGAGCATGCCGCCACCAGCGGGCCGGAACCGGCGAGCGTCAACTGGTTCTTGTTTTGTTCCTGACGAACCGCTAGCGTCGGACCGTGACCACCTTCACCCAGCAGATCCGCGGGCGCGGCGCCCGCTCCAACCGCAGCGGCCGCTTCGAGGCCGAGGTGCGCGAGGCGTTCGACGACGGCTGGACCGCCGACGACGCGCTTGCGACCGCTATCGCGACCAGCGTCTCGCCCGAGCGGGCGAAGACGATCATCACCCACAACGACAGCCCCGACGTCGGCTTCTCCGCCTCGATCAATCCCTACCGGGGCTGCGAGCACGGCTGCATCTACTGCTACGCCCGCCCGGCGCACGCCTACATGGGCCTCTCCGCCGGGCTCGACTTCGAATCCAAGCTGTTCTTCAAGCCGGAGGCCGCCCGCCTCCTAGAGCGCGAACTGAGTGATCCCCGCTACAAGCCTGAAATCATTCATATCGGCGGCAACACCGATCCCTACCAGCCGCAAGAGCGCAAGCTGCGCGTGACCCGTCAGGTGCTCGAGGTGCTGGAGCGGTTCAACCATCCCTTCTCGATCATCAGCAAGTCGGCCCTGATCCTTCGCGACCTCGACGTCATCTCGTCCATGTCAACGAAAAACCTGGTCCGGGTGGCGATCTCGATCACCACGCTCGACCGCAGGCTCGCCCGCTCCATGGAGCCGCGCGCCGCCACCCCGGAGAAGCGGCTCGAGGCGGTGCGGCGCCTGGCCGGCGCCGGCGTTCCGGTGATCGTCATGTTCGCGCCCTGCATCCCCGGCCTGAACGACCACGAGATGGAGGCGGTCCTGCAGCGCGCGGCCGAGGCCGGGGCGCGCGGCGCGGGCTATGTCGCGCTCCGCCTGCCCCTCGAGATCAAGGACCTGTTCGAGGAGTGGCTCGCGACGGACCACCCCGATCGCGCATCGCGCGTGATGTCGCTGATCCGCCAGATCCGCGGCGGCAAGGCCTACGACAGCCAGTGGGGCAAGCGCATGAAGGGCGAGGGCCCGATCGCCGCCCTGATGTCCCGCCGCTTTGCGACCGCCAAGCAGCGCTACGGCCTCGCCGAGCCCCTGCCGCCGCTCGACCTGACCCATTTCCGCATCCCGCCGCAAGCCGGCGATCAGCTGCAACTGTTCGGATGAGGCGCTCAGCGATCGAACACGCCCACGAGTTCAATGTGCGGCGACCAGAGGAACTGGTCGAGGGGGAGCACGCGGGCGAGGCGGAAGCCCGCCTCGATGAGGGTGCGCGCATCGCGGGCGAAGGTGGCGGGATTGCAGGAGACGCCGATCACGCGGGCGACGGCGGACCTGGCGAGTTCGGCCGCCTGCTCGGCCGCGCCGGCTCGCGGCGGATCGAACACGGCGACGTCGGTGCGCTTCAGCTCGGCGGCGAGCACCGGCCGGCGGACCAGGTCGCAGACTTCCGTGGTGACGGCCCCCTGGCCCAACGCACCGGCGGCGGCGGCGAGCGCGCGGATGGCCTCGGCGGAGGCGTCGAGCGCATGAACCGGCGCGATCTGCGCCAGCCGGAACGTGAAGGTGCCGACGCCGCAGTAGAGGTCGGCGATGCGGCGCGCGCCCGCCGCGGCCTCGGCGACGAAGTCGGCCATCGCGGCCTCGGCCTCCCGCGTCGCCTGCAGGAAGGCGCCCGGCGGCAGGTCCACGATGGCGGGACCCAGCCGCACCTGAGGCGCGCGAGCCTGATAGGCGACTTCGCCGTCAAGGCTGACGCGGGCGAAATCCGCCGCCGCGGCGCGCTCGGCGAGCTGCACCCGTGCGTCGGCGGAGAGTCCGCCGGACCTGCTCTCGACGCCGGAGATCTCGACGTCGAGGCCGCTGTCGGTGAGCGTGACATGCAAGGTGGGCGCCGACTTCGGGTGTTCGAAGAGCGGCGCGGCGAGGCGCTTCAAGGCGGGGATTGCGACCTGCAGCCTTGGCTCGGCGATCGGGCACACCGCGATCTCGACCAGCTCCCAGGACCTGCGGGCCTTGTAGCCCAGCCGGGCGGCCGCCGCGGTCCCCTTGCGCGCGTGCAGCGCGAGGCGCCGGCGGCTGGCGGGCTTGGCGGCGAACGCCGTGAGCAGCTCGGTCTCGATCCGTTGCCGCGCCAGCGTCGCCCTCAGCCGCTCGACCTTCCAGGCGAGATAGGGCGCCGGCGCCCAGTGCTGCAGCGCGCAGCCGCCGCAGGCGTGGAAGTGCGGGCATGGCGGAGCCACCCGCTCAAGGCTCGGCTCGAGCACCTCGACGAGCGTACGCCGCTCCCCGGCGCCGGCGGCCCGCACCCGCTCGCCGGGCAGTGTGAAGGGCACGTAGGTCGGCCCGACCGCAACGCCGTCGCCCTCCCCGCCCACGGCTTCGACGACGAGCTCGACCGGCGGTCCGGCGGGGGGCGGTTGGGGTCGCGGGCGGCGCATGGCGGACCTCATGCCGCAGTGCTGCGCGTCCCGCGTCAACCAAAGATAAACGAAGATGAACAAGGCGATTAAGGCCCGTTCAGATAACGCCGGCCATAGTCCGCCAGGAGAGCGGTCCACGGGCCGCATGGCGCGTTCGTGAGAGGGATCAGATGAACCGTAAGACTTTCGCCAGGGGCCTGATCGCGGCCGTCGCCGGCGCGGGAGCGCTGGGCGCGGTAGGCGTGGCCGCCCAGGCGCAGCCCTACGGCCAGTACGGCTACTACGGCGGCGGCTATCCGGGCTGCCAGCAGCAATCCAGCAACCGCGGCCTGGTGGGCGCCCTGATCGGCGGCGGCCTGGGCGCGGTGGTCGGCGCCAACATGGCGGCGAACCACCACCGCTCGGACGGCGGCCTCGTCGGCGGCGGGGTCGGCGCGCTGGTGGGCGCCGGCATCGGCTCGTCGAGTGCGCCGTGTCGCCAGGTCCCCCTGCCGCCGCCCCCGCCCGGGCCGCCGCCCGCCGCCTACAATGCCGAGCCGCCCTATGGCGACTATAGCTATCAATACGAGGGCCGCGACGACGGGCCCGGCTGGGCCTACGGCCGGCATGGCGAGCGGTACCGCCTGGCCGATGGCCAAGCCGCCGACGACGGCTGCACGCTCGCCGAGAGTCCGGTCTATCTGCCGGACGGCCGCGTCCAGAAGCGCTTCGTCCGCGTCTGCCTGGACGCCAACGGCCGCTATCAGGTCGTGAACTGAATCCACGCCGCATCTGTGCGCCTCGGCCGCTCGCCAACCGGCGGGCGGCCGTCTTTTTCGCCGCTCGCCTTCGAGGATCGGGGGTTTCGCCTATAATCGGCTCATGACGCTCACGGCGACCGGCGGCTTCACCGCGCACAACGTCCAGCTGGACGACGGCTCCTACACCTTCCCGCAGGCGAACCCGATCGAGACGATGGGCGACTACGTCTGCGTGAAGAACCTGCTGCCGCTGCTCTATCCCGAGGGGTGGGCCGGCCGCTCGATCGTCGACCTAGGATGCCTGGAGGGCGGCTTCGCGACCGAGTTCGCCAGGCTCGGGCTGGACAGCACCGGCATCGACGTGCGCGAAGCCAACATCGCCAACGCTGAGTACATCAAGTCGCGGACCAGCCTTCCGAACCTGCGGTTCATCCGCGACGACGCCTGGAACGTCGGCCGCTACGGTCCCTTCGACATGATCTTCTGCGTCGGCCTGCACTACCACATGGAGGACCAGCACCGGTTCCTGCAGGAGATGGCGCTGGCGTGCCGCAAGGCGATCTTCATCGACACCCACGTCGCCCCCGAGTTCGACCATGAGCCGGCGGTCCGGACCTTCAATCTGGGACCGCTCACGATGCATGAAGGGCTGCCCGGCCGCTGGTACGCCGAGCACGATTTCGATCCTGCCGCGGACAAGGACCGGCTGGAGAGCCTGAAGTGGGCGTCGTGGGAGAACCGGCGCTCGTTCTGGCCGACCAAGGGCGCGCTGGTCCGCTCGCTCCGCGACGCCGGTTTCTCGATCGTGCTGGAGGACTTCGACCAGCTGTTGAACTGGTCAGCGCATTACCTGTCGCCGGAGGGATGGCACTACCAGACCGCCCGGGCGATGTTCGTGGGGATCAAGGCCGGGGAGACCCCGATGCCTGGGCAGGCCGCGGCCGAAGCGCCGCCGCACCGGCTGAACGGCGCCGTGCGAACTGACGGCCCGGCGGCCGGGGAGACGGCGGATCCGGCGGAGTCCCAGCGACTGCGGGCGACCTTGGAGGCGGTTTACGCCTCGACCTCCTGGCGGGCGACCGCACCGCTCCGCGCGCTCTCGCGGCTGCTGCGGCGCTAGGACGCCCGGCGCGCCCACACCAGGCATTCGCGATTGCCGTCGCCGCCCGGGATCGGGCTTTCGCCGCTCGCCCGCACCGGCCAGCCGGCGCCCGCGAGGAAGGCCGCGACGGCCGCGAGCGCCGTGTCCCGCGCGGCCGCATCCCTGACCACGCCGCCCTTGCCGACATGTCCCGGCCCGACCTCGAACTGCGGTTTCACCAACGCCACGAGATCCGCGGCCGGCGCGGCCAGGGCGAGCGCGGCGGGCAGCGCCTTCGCAAGCCCGATAAAGCTGAGATCGGCCACGATCAGGCCGGGCGGCTCGGCGATGTGCTCACTGGTCAAAGACCGTGCGTCGAGGCCCTCCAGGCTGACGACCCGCGGATCGGCGGCCAGCGCGCGATGCAGCTGGCCGCGGCCGACATCGACCGCGTAGACCTTGGCGGCGCCGCGCGCGAGGCAGACCTCGGTGAAGCCGCCGGTGGAGGCGCCGAGATCGAGCACGACGGCGCCCGCCACCCCGAGCGGCCAGGCCTCGAACGCGTGCAGCAGCTTCAGGGCGCCGCGACCGACCCAAGGATGCGCGGCGGCTGCGACAATCTCGGACGCCTCATCGAGCGGCTCGGAGGGCTTGGCGACGAGCCGGCCGTCGGCGCTGACGCCCCCCGCCTCGATCGCGGCGCGGGCCCTGGCGCGGCTCTCGAAGAAGCCCCGCTCGACCAGCAGGACGGCGGCGCGCTTCCTGGCCACCCGCGCCTCAGGCGCTCGCCTGCTCCGCCGCGAACAGCTCCTTGAGCTCTTTCTTGAGGATCTTGCCGTTGGGATTGCGCGGCAGGGTCTCGTGGCGGATGACGATCTCCACCGGCACCTTGAACGCCGCCAGCCGATCGGCCACGAAGGCGCGGAGCTCGGCCTCCGTGGCCTCCGCGCCCGGCTTCAGCCCGACCACCGCGGCGGGCTCTTCGCCGAGCGTCCGGTGCGGCTTGCCGACCACCGCGGCGTCCATCACCGCGGGATGGTCGTAGAGCACGTTCTCCACCTCGACGCAGTAGATGTTCTCGCCGCCGCGGATCAGCATGTCCTTGGCCCGGTCGATGATGTAGCAGAAGCCCTCCTCGTCGAGACGGGCGAGGTCGCCGGTGCGCACCCAGCCGTCGACATAGGTCTGGGCGGTGGGCTCCGGCTTGTTCCAGTAGCCCTTGCAGTTCATCGGGCCGAACGACCAGAGCTCGCCCACCTCGCCGGCCGGCAGCACGGCCTTGCCGTCCTCGGGACTGCGGATCTCGAGCTTGGCGACGGGCGCGGCGGGGCCGCAGCTGTCGGGGCGGTTGATGTAGTCCTCGGCCCCGTTGGAGGTGACGGTGGCGCAGGTCTCCGTCATGCCCCAGCCCTGACCGGGTTGCGACTTGGGGAATGTCTCGCGCAGCCGCCGCACCAGCTCGGGCGCCGAGGGCGCGCCGCCGTACGCCACGCTCTCTAGCGACGACAGGTCATAGTTCGCCCGCGCCGGATGTTCGATCAGCTGCCAGGCGATGGTCGGCACGCCGCCGGCCGCCTGGATCTTCTCGCGCTCGATCAGCTCGAAGGCGCGGATCGGATCCCACTTGTACATCATCACCAACTTGGCCCCGCCGAAGGTGGAGGGATTGAGCACCGCCATGCAGCCGGTGACGTGGAAGAACGGCACCGAGAGCAGGGACGAACGCTGCGGCGCGTTGGGATCGGGCGCGGGCGGAGTCTCGCCCCGCCGCAGGAAGTTGCGGGCCGCCGCGGCCGCGCCGGTGAGCACCGCGGTGTTGACCGCCCGCTGGGTGGCGAGCGCGCCCTTCGGCTTACCGGTGGTGCCGGAGGTGTAGAAGATGGTGGCGTCGTCCTCGGGACCGACCTCGGCGGGCGGCAACTCGGCGTCCGGCAGGGCCTGCCAGTCGTTCGGCGCGCCGATCACGTCCTCCAGCTTGGCGACGCGCGGATGTGCGATCTCCTCGTCGCCGCGGCAGCGGGAAACGTAGATGCGCAGCAGGTCTGGGCAGTTGTGGATGTGCTCGGCCAGCCGCTCGTAGCGCTCGGCGTCGACGACGGCGAGCTTGGTCCCGGAGTCGGTCAGGCCGTACTCCAGCTCGGGGCCGGTCCACCAGGCGTTCAGCGGGGTGACCACGGCGCCCAGCGAGGCGGCGGCGTAGAAGGCGACCACCCACTCCGGCAGGTTGCGCATGATCACCGAGACGCGGTCGCCCTTCTTCACGCCGGCGTCGGCCATGGCGTGGGCCAGCCGGGCGGTGGCGCGGAAGAAGGCGGCGTAGGAGACCCGCTCGTCCTCGTACACGAGATAGATCTTGTCGCCGTGCGCGCGGGCCGCCTCGACGATGGCGCGCAGGGACGGCGGGGCGTTCTTCCACACCTTGGTCTTCACGCCGCCGATCACGACCTCCTCGGTCTCCAGCGGGCTGCCGGGCTGGGTGAGCAGGGCATGCGCCTGATCGATGGACATGGCGGGCCAGCCGGCCGGCAGATCGGGGTTCGACATCGGATGCTCCTACTTCGCAGGCGGCGCGTCGCGCCCGCGCGGCGTCGTGGGTGAACAACCATAACCCAGGGTGAGACGCAAACGCCGCGGAAGCCGCTTTCCCTCTCCCGCTCCGGCGGAAAGGAAGGCTACCGCGCGGCGTAGAGAGCCATGACGTCGCGGCGGAAGGCGGCCTGGCTGTCGGGGCGGGAGTAGAACATGTGGCCGCCCGGATAGACCGCGAGCCGCACGCGGCCGGGGTCGCCCATCGGCGGCATCTGGTCGACGATCAGCTGCGAGGCGAAGAACGGACAGGAAAGGTCGTCGTAACCGTGGGCGATCAGCACGCGCAGCTTGCCGTCGGCGGCGACCGCCTTCCTGAGATCGGAAACGCTCTCGACCTCCTGGAACCAGTTCTTCTCCCACGCCCGGTTCACGGCGTTGGAAAGCGCGTTGTAGCGGCCTTCCACCTTCCAGCCGACGGTGCGGGTCATGAAGTCGACCATGGCCGAGGTGGTGGGCGCGATGATCGCATCGAGGATCGGATCGCCGGCGCGCTGGTCCTGCGACCAGGGATAGGGATCCCAGGTGGTGACGTTGGAATCGTAGACCGAGGCGAGCTTGCCCTGGTCGCGGTAGAGCTCGCGCAGGAAGACGCCGGGATCGACGCGGCCGCCCATGTGCTTGACGAGCTCGGGACGCAGCCCCGTGTAGCGGGTGACGTGGGCGACGATGCGGTCCACCGCGGCGGGATCGGAGCGGCCCTTCATGAGATCGACGGCGAACTCGCTGCGGGCGTACTGCTCGACTTCGGCCAGGGTCTCGGGGTTCAGCGGCTTGCCCTGGCGCTCGTAGTTGGCGGCGGCCTCCGAGGGCAGCTCGACGATGAAGGGCAATGGCGAGATGTCCTCGAACGACTGGGTCCGGGCGTCGAGGAACGGCGAGACCATGACCACGCCGGAGGGGCCGACGCCCAGCTCGGTCTGCAGGTAGTGGGCGATGGCCGGCGCCCGGTAGCCGCCGTAGCTCTCGCCGACCACGTACTTGGGCGAGGCCATGCGGCCGTTCTTCACCAGCCAGTCGAAGACGATCCGCGAGAGGTAGGCCACGTCCTGCTTGACCTGGAAGAAGTCCTTCTTGGTCTGCTCGGTCTCCTCCAGCGAGCGGGAGAAGCCGGTGCCGACGGGGTCGATGAACACCAGGTCGGTGAAGTCAAGCCAGGAGCCGGCGTTGTCGACCAGGCGCACCGGATCGGAGGGGCTGTCGCCCTGGGCGCCGAACTGGATCCGCTTCGGCCCGATCGCCCCCATGTTGAGGTAGACCGAGGCCGCGCCCGGCCCGCCGTTGAAGGCGAAGGTCACCGGCCGGGCGTGATCGCGCGGCCCGTCGAGGATGTAGGCGGTGAACACCACTTCGGCGATCTTCTTGCCCTTGGCGTCGCGCACCGGCAGCGAGCCGACCGTCGCCGTGTAGTTCAGCGTCCTGCCGGCCACGTGCGTCACCTGCTTGACCGTGGCGTCGGCCGGGAACGGCGGCAGTTCGATCTTCTCCTTGGCCTCGGACTTGGCGGCGTCGGACCTGGCGGTCTCGTCGGCCGCGACGGCGCACGGCGAGACCGCCGCTAATCCCAGGGACAGGGCGAGGACGGCCGCGGCCGCCGAGATCAGTTTGCGCATGCAGAAATTCCCCACCGACCTCGGCACATTGGCCAAGATCAGGCCGCCCGCAAGTGAAACCGCAGTTGGATTTCGCGGACTCGGCGGGACGGCGGGCAGGTTCGTGCGCGGCCGCTCGCAGAGGCGGCCTTCCGCCTCTTCCGTGAATTCCGCGGTTCAAGCCGAGCGCGACACGGGGTCAGGAGGAATCCGGACGGCGGGGGACGGAATCACAGTTGCCGCCGCTGGCCTGGGGCGCGGGCGGCGGGGGCTCGGACGGCCGGACGCCGACGAGGCGGAAATGGGCGATGAGGCGGGCGAGCTGAACCGGCGCGGGCTCGGCGAGGAAGTCCTCGGCCTCGGCCGCGGCCTCGATCCAATCCTCGATGCGGCACATGAGCTCGACGCCCTCGGTCAGCTCGTCCTCATAGCCCTGATCGTACTCGTCCCAGACGACGCGCTCGGCGCGGACCTTCAGCTGGGTCTTGCGCGCGGCCACCTCGTCCTTGAGCGTCTGGCGGGCGGCCGCCTCGACCTCGCGCTGGGCGCGCTCTTCGTCGAGGACGAGCTTCGCCTCCAGCGCCACGCTCTGGCGAAGCCCTCGGGTGATCTTGTGGAAGGCGCCGGAAAGCCTGGCCTTCCGGTCCTCGTCCTCGCACTTGAGCGCCGTCTCGGCGAGGTCCTCGGCGAGCTTCAGCGAGAGCTGCTGCACCCTCTGCAGCAACCCCTGATGCCGTTCCGCCATGGCGTCGCGCGTGATCATGAACAAAAGTAGAACACGCACAGGGTCCGCCTGGCAAGATTTTTCGCGAATTTCTTCCGAAGCGCGCTCATCCCGCGAGCGGCCGAGGATGAAACCACTCCGGCAGCTTCGCGGCGCCTCCCCTGCGCGGGAGGAACGATCAGGCCGTCTCCAGGGCCTTGTCGATGTCGGCGGCGGAATGGCGTTCGGGGACGCCGCCTTCGCCGGCGCGGTTGACGCGGCGGCCGCGCTTGACCGCGGGACGGCGCGCGATCTGGTCGGCCCAGCGGTTCAGGTGCCTGTACTCGTGGGCCGCGAGGAATTCGCCCGCGCCATAGACCTGGCCCTTGGCGAGCGCGCCGTACCAGGGCCAGACCGCGATGTCGGCGATGGTGTACTGATCGCCCGCCAGGTACTCGGTTTCCGCCAGCCTGCGGTCGAGCACGTCGGCCTGACGTTTCACCTCCATGGCGAAACGGTCGATGGCGTACTCGATCTTGAACGGGGCGTAGGCGTAGAAGTGGCCGAAGCCGCCGCCCAGGTAGGGCGCCGCGCCCATCTGCCAGAACAGCCACGAGAGCGTCTCGGCGCGCGCCGCGGGCTCGATGGGCAGGAAGGCGCCGAACTTCTCCGCCAGGTGCGCCAGGATCGCGCCGGATTCGAAGACCCGGAAAGGCGTCGGCCCGGAGCGGTCGAGGAGCGCCGGGATCTTGGAGTTCGGATTGATCTCGACGAAGCCGGAGCCGAACTGGTCGCCCGAGCCGATGTTGACCAGCCAGGCGTCGTACTCCGCGCCCTTGTGGCCGAGCGCCAGGAGCTCCTCGAGCAGAATGGTGACCTTCTGACCGTTGGGCGTGGCGAGCGAATAGAGCTGGAACGGATGCTCGCCGACCGGGAGCTCCTTGTCGTGGGTGGGGCCGGCCACCGGGCGGTTGATGTTGTTGAAGCGGCCGCCGCTGTCCTTGTCCTTGTTCCAGGCCCAGACCTTGGGCGGAACGTAGTCGGCGGGCTGGTTCAGCGGCTGCGGGGCTTCGGACATGCGCTGGCGCTCCGGGTGCGATGGATGACGGCCCAGCCGCCCATATCGGGCGGCGCAGCTTGGAGCGCAACGCCTGAGCCGGCCGGCCTGCGCAGCCGCCGCTAGTTGGCCGCCTGCAGGGCGAGGCTCGGACGGATGGCGATGTGAACGACGCCGCCCCGCACCGGGCTCGCTTCGGCAGACCAGAGGCTCATGCGCAGATGCGAAGCGAGCTTGACCGCCGCCTCGTCGAAATCGATGCCGTCAGGGCTGGTGTACTCGATCTCGCAGGCCTCGAGCGCGCCCGCATCGCCGACCCGGCAGCGGACGACCGCCCCGGGACTGCCGGGTTTCGCCGCCGGCAGGCCCTGCGCGAGCGTGACCGGGTCGGACCCGGCGATCCAGGCCGCGGCGTGGACGGTGCGGTCGCTCGCCTGCGCGGGCGGCGCGAAGCGGATCGGGACATCCACCTCGATCGGCGCGCCGCGCGGGGCCGTCGCCATAGCCTCGGGCGAGGCGCGGAAATGGGCGGCGAGCGCCACGGCGGCCTTGCCGAAGCCGCGTCCCACGGGAAGCTCCTTGGCGACGACGCAGCGGCTCAGCAGGCCCTGCAGGCCCACCCGGCAATGGGCGATGGCATAGCCCTCGACACCACCGCCGTTCGCCGGATAAGCGGCGGCCCACTCTTCGAAGCTGGGCGCCTGCACCCAGCCGGGCTCGGTCATCAGGGTGAGCCGGCGCATCTCGATGGGATTGTGCGAGATCCTGAGGTTGGCGGCGTTGATCTCGTGATTGCCCTCGTTCTTGGCGGTATCGCCGGTCATGGTCCCGACCGGCAGCTCGCGCGCGATAGCGATCTCCTGGAAGTTCGATTCAACCTGCGGCAGGTTGAAATCGACGGCGATCTTCAAGGTGGCGTCGATCGGGCCCACCGGACCTTCGGGCGGCGGCAGCTTGAATGTGGGTCGAAGCGCCAGGGCGGCCGCGCCAAAACCCTTCCCGGGCGGCGCCTCGAAGATGACCCGGCAGTTCTCGGCGAGGCCGTGGACGTCGACGAAGCACGAGAGGGTGACGTAGCCGCTCAGGCCCGCTTCGCGCGCGGCGGCCGGCCAGACGGCGATGTCCTGGCCGCGCACCTGGTCGTCGTCGCCGCCCACCTGCAGGGTCAGATCCGGAGCCGGCGCTCCCTTCGGCCGGCGCACGACGATGAGCGGCGAAACGACCTTGGGCGCGGGCAGCACCGGGGCCTGCGAGGCGACGGCGGCGGCGGCGAGCAGCGCAAGCAACACCGGATTATCGCTCGGCCTGGCGCTCGGCGGGCGCCGGCTTGACCGGGATATGGATGACCCCGCCCAGCACGGGGCTCGCCTCGGCGGACCACAGGTTTATGCGCAGCCGCGAGGCGAGCTTCACGGCCGCCTCGTCGTAGTCGATACCGTCGGGGCTGGTGTACTCGATGGCGCAGCCGGCGACCGCGCCGCCCTGCCCCACCTTGCACTGGACCACGGCGCCGGGACTGTCGGCGCGCTTGGCAAGGCCCGGGGGAAGCTCGCGGATCAGGGTCGCAGGATCGGAGCCCGCGATCCACAGGGGCGCCCGGACCGTGCGGTCGGAGGCTTGGCCGGGCGGGACGAAGCGCACCGGCACGTCCACCTCGACTGGCGCGCCGTGCGGGGCCGCGGCCATCGCCTCGGGCGAGGCGCGGAAGTGGGCGGCCAGCCCGACGGCGGCCCTGCCGAAGCCGTGGCCCGCGGGCAGCTCCTCGGCGGCGGCGCAGCGGCTTAGCTCGCCCTGGCGGTCCACCTTGCAGTGGGCGACGGCGTAACCCTCCACTCCGCCGCCTTCCGGCGGATAGGCCTTGGCCCAATCGTCGAAGCCGGGGGCCGCGGCCCACGCAGGCTCGGTCAGCATGGTCATGGCGCGCCCGATCATCGGGTTGTTGTGCACGTAGATGGTGCGGCCGGTGGTCTCCATGCTGCCCATGGCCGCGGAGTTCACCTCCTGCAGGCTGTTGTCGGGCGGGCGGGCGATGAAGGCGAGCGCGACGTTCATCGGCGCGTCGACAGGCCCGTCGGGGCCGGCCCTGGGCGTCAGCTTGAAGGTCGGCCGCAGCGCGAGCGCCGCCTTGCCGAAGCCGCGGCCCCGCGGGCTCTCGTAGACCACCCGGCAGCGCTCGGCGAGGCCGTGCACGTCGACCCGGCAGCCCAGGGTGACATAGCCGCTGACCCCGTCCTTCAGCGCGGTCTCCGGGAACACCACGACGCCCTGCGCCTCCTGGTCGCCGCGGATCGGGATGGTGACATCGGCAGGCGGCGCATCCTTCGGCGGCGGCGGCATGACGGTCAGCGGGGCGACCTCGTGCGGGCGCGCCGTCTGGGCCAGAGCGGCGCCGGCGGCCGACGCGCAGACGACGGCGAGGAGCGCGGCCCTCATGGCTGCGGCTTCGCCTCAGGCGTCGGCGAGGCGACGGTCGGCAGGGCGTCGAGCGGATGGCTGACCGTGAAGCGGGCGAGCTGCTGCTTGACCAGCGGCCAGTCGGGGGCGAGCTGAAGCGCCTTGTTGTAGTCGAGCCAGGCGTCCTTCTCGTCGTCCAGGTACTCGTAGGCGACGGCGCGGTTGTAGTAGGCCTTCTCCGGCTCCTTCACGTTCAGGATCAGCGCGTTGTCGATATCGGACACGCTGTCCTTGAACTGGCGCAGGCCGATGCGCGCGGCGGCGCGGTTCACATAGGCCTCGGCGAGGTCGGCCTTGTAGCGGATGGCGGTGTTGAAGTCGGCCAGCGCCTCGGCGTAGCGCTTGGCGTGCAGCTTGATGATGCCGCGGTTGACGTAGGTGCCGGCCCGGTCGAGGGGGATGAGCTGCTCGGTCTCCAGCGACTGGGTGCAGACCCGCTCGTCGCGGATGCTGGAGGAGCCGCCCTGGGCCGCCGCCGAGCAGGCCGAGGCGAGCCCGCCGCCCCAGACGTCCACCGCCTGGGCGGCCGCGGGTCCGGCGAGGGCCAGCGCCGCCAGACCAAGCCATGCTGCATGCCCCCGCATGCGCTCCTCCCGAACCTCCGGCGCCGTCGATATCGCCGCTTGCGGAAGCGTGCTCCTGCCGCAGCGGCAAGTCAATTGGACACGACCACGCCGACGGGTTGGCGGAGGCTACGCCACCGCCTCCAGGCGGCTGAGGGCGGCCTGCAGCTTGGCCTTGGCGGCCTCGGCTTCGGCCAGGCGTTCGCGATTCTCCTCCACCACCTCCTCGGGCGCGCGGGCGACAAAGTCGGGGTTGGCGAGCTTCTTGGCGAGCTTTTCGATCTCGCCGGAGTGGCCGGCCACCTCCTTGGCGAGCCGCGCGCGCTCGGCGGAAAGGTCGATGAACTCGGCGACCGGCAGGGCGAAGGTCGCGCCCTCGACGACGTAGGGGATGGCGCCTTCCGGCGCGGCCCCGACGATGCGCACCGCCGAGACGCGCAGCAGCTGGCCGATCAGCGGGGCGGCGGCTTCGAGGACGCGCCGCTGGCCGGACGTGGCCTCGAGCACCAGGAGCGGCGGGCGGGCCGCAGGCGGCACGTTCAGCTCCTGGCGCACCGAGCGGCCTTCGCTGATCGCCTCGACGATCAGGCCGATCTCGGCGTCGGCGGCCGGGTCGACGAGGCTGTCGGGCAGCTGCGGCCACGGCGCAGTCATCAGGAAGCCGCGATGGGCGCGCGGGACGCCGAGGTCCGCCGTCTGGCCCCAGAGCTCCTCGGTCAGGAACGGCATCACCGGATGCAGCAGCTTCAGCGTCTCGTCGAGCGCCCACGCGGCGGTGGCCTGGGTTTCGGCCTTGGCGGCCTGGTCCGCCCCGTTCAGCACCGGCTTGGCGAGCTCGACGTACCAGTCGCAGAAGCGGTTCCAGATGAACCGGTAGAGCGCCTCGGCCGCGCGGTCGAACTCGCACTCCGCCAGGGCCAGGGTGACGGCCTGGGCGGTGCGCGCCGTCTCGCCGACGATCCAGCGGTTGAGCGGCGCCTTCGCCGCCGCCGGATCGAAGCCTTCGGCCCGGGCGCAGCCGTTCATCTGGCAGAAGCGGGTCGCGTTCCACAGCTTGGTGCCGAAGTTGCGGTAGCCCTCGATGCGCTGGCGCGACAGGTTGAGGTCGCGGCCGCCCGAGGTCATGGCGGTGAGCGTGAAGCGCAGCGCATCGGCCCCGTACTCGTCCACCAGCTCCAGCGGATCGACGACGTTGCCCTTGGCCTTGGACATCTTCTTGCCCTCGGCGTCGCGGACCAGGGCGTTGATGAACACCCGCCTGAAGGGGACCTCGCCCATGAAGTGCAGGCCCTGCATCATCATCCGCGCGACCCAGAAGAAGATGATGTCGAAGCCGGTGACCAGGGTGTGGGTCGGGTAGAAGCGGGCGAGATCTCGGGTCTGCTCGGGCCAGCCCAAGGTGGAGAACGGCCACAGCGCCGAGGAGAACCAGGTGTCGAGGACGTCCTCGTCCTGGCGAAGCTCGGTCGGGCGGCCGTAGTGCTCCTCCGCCTGCCGGCGGGCCTCGACCTCGCTCTCCTCGACGAAGACCCGCCCGTCGGGGCCGTACCAGGCCGGAATGCGGTGGCCCCACCAGAGCTGGCGCGAGACGCACCAGGGCTGGATGTTGCGCATCCACTCGAAGTAGGTCTTCTCCCAGGCCCGGGGGACGAAGACGGTGTCGCCCGCCTCGACCGCCTTGATGGCCGGCCGGGCCAGCGCCTCGGCGTTCACGTACCACTGGTCCGTCAGATAGGGCTCGACGACGACGCCCGAGCGGTCGCCGTGCGGGACCACGTGGCGGGTCTTCTCGACCCCGCGCAGCAGGCCCAGGCGCTCGAATTCATCGACCACCTTCTGGCGGGCGGCGAAGCGGTCGAGCCCGCGGTAGCCGGCGGGGACGTTGTCGTTCAGGCGCGCGAAGCCGTCGAGGATGTTGATCATCGGCAGGTTGTGGCGCTTGCCGACCGCGAAGTCGTTGAAGTCGTGCGCCGGGGTGATCTTCACCGCGCCCGAGCCCTTCTCCGGATCGGGGTACTCGTCGGCGATGATCGGAATCGGGCGGCCCACGATCGGCAGGCGGACGGCGCGGCCGATCAGCTTCGTGTAGCGTTCGTCGGTGGGATGGACCGCGACCGCCGTGTCGCCAAGCATGGTCTCCGGCCGGGTGGTGGCGACGACGATCTCCCCCGAACCGTCCTCCAGCGGATAGGCGAAATGCCAGTAGTGGCCGTCGACCTCGCGCTGCTCGACCTCGAGATCGGAGATGGCGGTCTGGAAGTGCGGATCCCAGTTCACCAGCCGCTTGTCACGATAGATGAGCTTTTCCTTGTAAAGCCCGACGAAGACTTTGCGAACGGCAGCGGATAGCCCCTCGTCCAGGGTGAAGCGCTCTCGGCTCCAGTCGCAGGAGGCGCCCAGCCTGCGGAGCTGGTTGACGATGGTCCCGCCTGACCTCGCCTTCCATTCCCAGACCTTCTCGACGAAGGCCTCGCGCCCGAGGTCGCGGCGGGAGATGTTGCCCTCGGCCGCGAGCTGCCGCTCGACCACCATCTGGGTGGCGATGCCGGCGTGATCGGTGCCGGGCAGCCAGAGCGCGGCCTTGCCCCGCATGCGCTCGAAGCGGACGAGCACGTCCTGCAGGGTGTTGTTAAGCGCATGGCCGATGTGCAGCGAGCCGGTGACGTTGGGCGGCGGGATGACGATCGAGAACGGCTCGGCGGCGGGATCCTCGGCGGGCGCGAAGGCGCCGGAGGCCTCCCAGGCCGCATAGAGGCGCGGCTCGACGGTCTTGGGATCGAAGGTTTTAGAGAGCATGGGTCTTGTCGACTGGGCGGGTGGCCCCTCCCTCACTTAATGGGGAGGGACAGGCCGCGAAAGCGGCCCGGGTGGGGATGGAGGGATCAAACTCGGAGGCAGGGGATGAGCGCGGTTCCCCACCCTGCTCGGCTGCGCCGAGCTGTCCCTCCCCGTCAAGGGAGGGACGTCAGCGTACTCGGCCGCGGGCGATGCGCTCGACCTCGGCCTCGACCGCGGTCTGGACGATCGCCGGCAGGTGGTCGTCGAGCCACTGCTGGAGCAAGGGGTTCAGCAGCTCGCGGACCACGTCCTCCAGCGTGCGGCCCTGCGGCGGCATGGCGACGGTGGCGGCGAGCTTGCCGAACGCCGAGGCCGCCGCCTGGGCGGCGCCTTCGCTGACCAGCGGCTCCAGGCGCGGCGGCGGCGCGGCGGCGGCGGGCGCCGGCGCGGGGGCGGGCTTCGCCGGTTCGGCGGGCGGCGGGGTGTAGACGTCGAGGTCGCCGTGCGTCTCGACCTTCTCGGTGAGCTCAAGGGGCTCGTCCTCGTCCGGCGGCGCGGCCTCGGCGGAGGACTGGACCGGTTCCGGCTCGGGCGCGGCGACGGGCGCGGGCTCCGGGGCGGGCGCGGGCTCCGGG
>NZ_JAICYI010000003.1 GCF_025934275.1 Phenylobacterium sp. | reverse complement strand
CTAGAGCGTTCGGCGCTCAAGCTGAGGCATAGCCATCGTGGCGGAAGTAGTTGGCGCATTCTTGTGGTGTGAAGGCGTCGAGCACTTGTCCGATGCGATCCCAGAGCCCGCCCACGGAGCGCTCGGCGGCCTTGCGCAGCAGCGCCTTGAGCTTTGAGAAGGCCAGCTCGATCGGGTTGAGATCGGGGGAGTAGGGCGGCAGCAGGAGCAGTTTGGCGCCCTTGGCCTCGATGCGCGTCCTGACCGCTTCGCCCTTGTGCGCCGGCAGGTTGTCCATCACCACGATGTCGCCGGCGCTGAGCGTCGGCCCGAGCACCTTGTCGAGGTAGACCAGGAAGGCCTCGCGGTTCATTGCGCCGTCCAGCACGAAGGGCGCGGTGATCCCATCGCAGCGCAGTCCGGCGGTGAAGGTGGTGGTCTTCCAGTGCCCGAAGGGCTGGCGGCCGAGCAGCCGCTGGCCCCTCGGCGCGCGACCGTAGGCGCGGACCATCTTGGTGTTGGTCCCGGTCTCGTCGACGAAGACCAGCTTCGTCGGATCAAGGCTGGCCTGGCCGGCCTTCCAGCGCTCGCGCGCTTCGGCCACGTCGGGCCGCGTCTGCTCGGAGGCGTGCAGCGTTTTTTTTATAGCTGATCGCGTGGCGCTTGAAGAACCGCCGGATCGACCGCTCGGTGATCTTCTGGCCCAGCCCGTCGAGCAGCCGCAGCTCGATCTCCGCCAGCGTCAGGTCCGGCTCCTTCGCCACCAGGTCCTTGAGCCAGCCGCCGTGCGGCTCCAGCGGCGAGCTCTTGCCGCCCCGAGGCCGGGCCCTCACGCTGCCCGTCTGCGCCTCCAGCGTGGTCCAGCGGATCGCCGAGGCCGGGCTCACCTTGAAACGCGCCGCCGCCTGCCGCCGCGAGCTGCCCGCCGCGACCTCCGCAACAACCCGTGATCGAAGATCCTCCGAATGCGCCGCACCCATGTCCGCCTCCCCGAATCAGGAAGCCTCATGGACTCACATGCCGCCCCCCTGCGGAATCCCAGCCGCGATCACAATCGATTCAACTCGATGGCCGAACGCTCTAGCGCCTACTCCGCCGCTAGGTCCTGCTCGCCGACCAGCGCGCGAAGCGCCCGAGCATGTGCGGCGAACGCCTTGCGGCCCGCCTGCGTCAGCGCCAGCCAGGTGCGCTGGCGCCCGTTCGAAGCCACCTTGCGGACCGCCACGTAGCCCGCTTCCTCGAGGGTCTTGATGTGCTTGGAGAGAACGCTTTCGGAGACGTCCAGCATCTCCCGCAGCCGCGCGAAATCCATGGTCTCCACCGCCGCCAGTCGGGCGCAGATCTGCAGCCGCGGCGGCGGGTGGATCACCGGGTCGAATCCGGCCGACATCAGGCCACCCCGAGATCGCGGCGATAGGCCTTCGCCCAGAGGTAGCAGTGCACGCGGGTGAGCGCCGCGAGGATCACGCCGCCTGCGATGCACGCCCCGTGGATTCCCATCTCCCAGTAGAGGTACACCCCGCCCATCATGACCGCGGCCAGCACAAGGGCGCCCCCGATCGCCACCCAGCGGGTGCGGCCCGCCCGGTATCCCGGGATCCAGACGCCGGTGGTCCGGCGATAGGCGCGGACCAGGAAGAACAAGGCGACGAAGAAGAACACCTCGTAGCCGAAGATCACCGGTAGGGGGAATTCCTGGACGGCCGCCAGGCCGCCCATCATCAGGCTGAGCGACCAGCTGTACCAGCCGGGCCCCTTCACCCGATCCGCCATCTCCCGATTGGCGGCGGCGATCTGGTTCAGGGCCTCCAGGCCCTCGGCTTCAGAGATGGGGGACATGGCGCGCTCCTCACTTTCCAATCCGGAAACTAACGTCGCTTTCCATGTCGTCAAGTGAAAACTTTCCAGGTCGGAAAGTGAGGCGAGACTGGCGCGATTTTCCCCGCCGGCGAAGCCCGTCGCGTGACAATCGGCGAAGTCTCTTTTCCCTTCCCCCATCGACGCGCGCCTCCCGCGCCTCGGGCTCACTTCCGGTGCGGCGGCGCTTCCGCGCCTGCTCGACAATTATGCCGGCCGATCATCCGGCTGGGCATTGCCGAACCTTGCGACCACCTCCAGCACCGCGGCGCCGTAGCGGGCGAGCTTTCCCTCGCCGACGCCGGAGAGCCGCACCAGCGCTGCGCGCGATCCCGGCCGGGCGGTGGCGATCTCGGCCAGGGTCGCGTCGTGGAAGATGACGTAGGGCGGCACGTGCTGGGCCTTCGCCGCTCCCGCCCGCCAGGCCCTCAGCGCCTCGAACACCGGCCGGTCGGAGGCGGCGATCGGATGGCCTTCGCCGCGCTTCCTGCGCCCGGGCTTCGCCTCGCCGGCGACGGCCCTGCGCATCGCGATGCGCCGCTCGCCGCGGAACACCTGGCGCACCGCCTCGGCCTCGCCAGGGCCGACCAGCGGCCGGCCCTCGTTCGGGTCCTCGCGCAGCAGACCTTCGAACAGCAGCTGCTCGATCAGGTCGCGCCAGGCCGCGGCCGGCAGCTCTGTCCCGATGCCCCAGGTGGAGAGCGCGGCCTCCTGCGGCGAGACGTCCTTGGTCTTGCCGAGCAGGTGCTCCACCAGCCGGCCCTTGCCGAACCGGCCGCCCAGCCGGTGCGCCGCCGAAAGCGCCTTCTGGGCGGCCTCGGTCGCATCGAAGGTCGCCACCTGGCCGAGGCAGAGGTCGCATTGGCCGCACGGTTCGACGTCGGCCTCGCCGAAGTAGCGCCGCACCGCCGCGGCCCGGCAGCCGGTCCCGTCCAGCATGGCGTAAAGCTGGCGGACCTTGCGGACCTGCGCCTGCTTGACCGCCTCGTCCACGTCGCGCTCCGCGATCCGCCGCAGCGCCCAGGCGAGGTCGGCCGCGCCATAGAGAGTGATGCCCTCGGCCGGATCGCCGTCCCGCCCGGCGCGGCCGATCTCCTGCCAGTAGGCTTCGATCGTGGCGGGCGGATCGGCGTGGATCACGAACCGCACGTCGGGCTTGTCGACGCCCATGCCGAAAGCGATCGTCGCCACCATCACGTCGGCGTCGGCCTCCAGGAAGTTCTCGAGGCGCTGATTGCGCAACTCGCGCTCGAGCCCGGCGTGATAGGCGAGCGCCGGCACGCCGGCCGCCCGCAGCGCCGCCGCCAGCTTCTCGGCGCCCTCGCGCGAGCCCGCATAGACCACGCCCGAGCGGTTCGGCCGCGCCGTCACCAGCTCGGTCACGCGCTTTTCCTTCGAGCCCCGCTTGCGCTCCGCCGAAAGGATCAGCTCGGGCCTCGCGAACGAGGCGACGAACTCCTTCGCGCCGTCCAGCTGCAGCTGTTCGCGGATGTCGTCGCGGGTGCGCGCGTCTGCAGTGGCGGTCACCGCCAGCCGCGGGACACTGGGGAACAGCTCGGCCAGGCGGCCCAACATCCGGTAGTCGGGGCGAAAGTCATGGCCCCACTGGCTGACGCAGTGGGCCTCGTCGATGGCGATCAGGGCCAGCGGCGTGCGGCGAAGGCGCTCCAGCATGGCAGGCTGCATCAGCCCTTCCGGCGAGACGTAGAGCAGGTCGAGCTCGCCGGCCTCGATGCGGCGCCAGACCGCCGCCTTTTCGGTGGGATCGATGTTGGAGTCGAGGCGCGCGGCGGCGACGCCCGACTGCTGCAGCCCCGCCACCTGGTCGGCCATCAGCGCGATCAGCGGCGAGACCACCAGCCCCAGACCTGGGCGCAGCAGGCTCGGGATCTGGTAGCAGACGCTCTTGCCGCCGCCGGTCGGCAGGACCGCCATGGCGCAACGGCCGGCCAAGAGCTCGGCGATCACCGGCGCCTGCAACCCGCGGAACTCCGCGTGCCCGAATGTGCGCCTGAGGATCTCGCGCGCGGCGTCCAGCGGCTGAAGTTCGGCTTCGGCGACGGCGAGGGACATCGGCCCCTTATGCCGCCGACTCGCTCGCCATGGCCATGCGGCGCGGCGCTACTGGACCGCGTCCAGCCGGCTGATCAAGGCCCTCTGCGCCCAGTGCGAGCCCATCCGGTTGCGGAACTGCTCGGGCCGCTCGCGCAGCGCCTCGGTCTCCAGCCAGAGCCGCTTGAGGTGGCGCACCCGGCCGCTTGCCTTGTCGTCCTCGTAGCCGGTCCGCCCGTGCAGCACGTGGTAGTTGTTGATGAACTGCATGTCGCCGGGCTGGAAGTCCATCACCACCGAGTAGCGGCCGCCCTCGGCCTCCGCCTGCATCCAGCTCAGCGCCGCGGCGGCGCGGTCGCTGAGCCTCGGCGCGTCGGCGTGGCGCTGGGAGGCCAGGATGTAGCCGCGGATCAGCCGCACGAACAGCCGCCCGCCATAGGCGGTGAACACCGGCATCGGATACCAGCCGCGTCCGCCCGGCGGCTGCTCGCCCCGGTAGTCGTAAGGCTGCGGCTTGTAGAGCTCGGCGGCGAGGTCCGACCGCTCGCGCACCAGCCGATTGTGCAGCGCCACCGAATTGCAGACCGCCGAGAGGCCGCCCGAGACGCCGGTCTGCAGGCAGAGCAGGCCCACGAGGTCGGAGCCGTCGCAGTGGAAGTCGAGCGGAATCTGGCCGAGCTCGTTGCCACGGGCGGTCGGATCGCCCGGCTGCTTGCCCTGGTCGGTGACGTCGCCCAGCAAATGGCCCTTGGCGTTCTGCGGCCAAGGCCGGCCGAGATGCGCGCCGATGCCCCAATAGGCCAGGCACATCTGGTCGTTGGACCAGCGCTCGCGCGGCAGGCCGCGGATCCGCACGAAGCCGCGGCCATCGATCAGCTCGGCCTCGATCCGCTTGAGGCGAGACGCCAGCGTCGGCAGCGGGAAGTCGGCCTTGCCGATCTGCAGGAAGTCGTCGGACTTCGCCTCGGCGACGGCGATCGCGCGCTCCAGCTCCTCGAGCTCGCCGGACGTCAGGTGCTCCGTCCAGAGCGCCTCGTCGCGGACGTCCTCGGCGGTCCACTCGCAGGCCGTCTCCAGCGGAACCGGCTGCAACTCGGGGCGATCGTCGGCCATGGCCTATTCCGCCGCCATGGCCGCCGGCGCGGCCTGCCCCCCGCGCAGCAGACGCCCGGGCAGGGCGCCCGTGGGTTCGCCGTCGCGGTAGGTGATCTCGCCCTTGACGATCGTCGCCGTGTAGCCGTCGGCCCGCTGGATCAGCCGCCGCCCGCCGGTCGGGAGGTCATAGGCCACCTGCGGCGCCTTCAGCTTCAGCCGCTCGTAGTCGACGACGTTCAGGTCGGCGCGGAACCCTTCGGCGATCAGCCCTCGGTCGTGGAGCCCGACCGTCTCGGCGGTGTCGCGGCACTGCGCCTTGACCATCTTGGCGAGCGGGATCCTCGGCCCGCGGCTGCGGTCGCGCGTCCAGTGGACCAGGTTGGTGGTCGGGAAGCTGCCGTCGCAGATCATGCCGACATGAGCGCCGCCGTCCGAGAGGCCCGGCACCACGCACTCGTGGTTCAGCATCTCGTGGGCCGGATCGAGGCTGTAGTCGGCGTAGTTGAGGATCGGCAGGTAGAGCATCCCGCGCCCGCCGCCCGTCAGCATGTGATCGAGCGCGATCTCGTGGGGGTCCTTGCCCTGGGCGGCGGCGAGCGCCGCGATCGAGGTCTCCCGCGTCGGTTCGTAGTCCGGCTCCTCGCCCATCAGGTAGATGCGCTCCCACGGGCGGGTGCTGGAATTGCCCGGGGCGCGAGGCGACTCGGGCTCCTCCGCGAGCAGGCGCGCACGGAACTCGGGGTCGCGCAGAGCGGCGACGCGTTCGGCGAGCGGCTTGTCCTTGATCGCCCGGTAACTCGGATAGGAGCTGAACGGGTTGACGGTGAGCTCGAGGCCGAACAGCACGCCTACCGGGCGGCTGGCGACCTGCGCCCGCATGGTCAGGCCCTTGGCCTTGGCGGCCGAGAGCCGCTCCAGCAGATACTTGTACTGCCTGGGATCGCGCGGGCTCTGCACCAGGGAGAAGGAGAGCGGCCGGCCCGACTTGGCCACCAGCCGCTCCAGCATGTCGAACTCGGCTTCCGGGTCGTTGAAGTCGGAAACGAACTGCAGGACGCCGCGGCCCGCCGCGGCCAGGCCCATGGCGATGCCGGTGAGCTCGTCCTCGCCGGCGGTCAGCGTGGCGATCGGCGAGCCGTCGGAGGAACGGTGGTTCAGCGTGCGCGAGGAGCCGAAGCCGATCGCGCCGGCCTCCATCGAGCGCTTGGCGATCGCCGCCATGGCGTTGATGTCGGTTTCGGTCGCAGGCTCGCGGTCCACGCCCCGTTGGCCCATGACGAACACCCGCAGGGCGGCGTGTGGCAGCTGGCTGCCGACGTCGACGTCGAAGCGGCGGCCGGCGAGGCTTTCGAAGTACTCGGGATAGCTCTCCCAATTCCAGGGGAGCCCCTCGGAGAGCACCGGAAACGGAATGTCCTCGACGCCTTCCATCAGGCGGATCAGCCGGTCGTGGTCGCCCGGGCGACAGGGCGCGAAACCCACGCCGCAGTTGCCCATGACGACGGTGGTCACGCCGTGCCAGGAGGAGGGCTGCATGCGCTCGTCCCAGGTCGCCTGGCCGTCGTAGTGGGTGTGCACGTCGACGAAGCCCGGTATGACGATCTGGCCGCGCGCATCGATCTCATCGGCGCCGGAGCCCGCAATCTGGCCGACCTTGGCGATGACGCCGCCCTTGACGCCCACGTCGGCCGCGAAGGGCTCGCCGCCCCCGCCGTCGACGACCGTTCCGCCGCGGACCACCAGGTCATAGGCTCGTTCCATGGCTCGCCTCCCCGGGCGATCGATTTGTTATCGCCGGTAATTAGCGGCCCGGGGCGCCGCCGCGGTCAAGCGGTTAGTTGCGCCGAGCTGGGCTGTCGGAACTCACGAACGATTCAGCCTTTTTGTTCCGGCCCCATTAAGGCCCGAGGAGACAATATGGCGCTGCGTAGAACGGACGAGGGACCCGTTATGACGCCGAAGATCCTGATGGTCGCCGCCGTGCTGGCGGCGATCGCGATCGGACTCGCCTTGCCCGGGCCGCACCGGATCAAGGCCGAGCCGCGCTCCCAGATTCCGACCCTGGAAGTCGGCAAGGGCTGACCTGGGCCAAAATCGGCTAGGCTCCGGCTGTGAGTCGGGGCTGCTTCACCTTCTACGAGTTCTTCGCCGGCGGCGGCATGGCGCGGCTTGGTCTCGGCGACGAGTGGCGCTGCCTGTTCGCCAACGACTTCGATCCGGTGAAGGCGGCGACCTACCGCGCCAACTTTCCCGATGGCGACGCCCACCTCCGTGAGGGCGATGTCTGGATGCTGCAGCCGTCGGACCTGCCCGGCCGCGCCGACTTGGCCTGGGCCTCCAGCCCCTGTCAGGACTTCAGCCTGGCCGGCGCGCGGGCGGGGCTCTCGGGCGGACGATCCTCCGCCTTCTACGGTTTCTGGCGGCTGATCGTGGGTCTTGCGAACCAGCGGCGCGCGCCGCCGATCGTGGTCATCGAGAACGTCGCCGGCCTGCTCACCTCGCACGGCGGCAAGGACTTCGAGGCGCTCGCCGGCTCGCTCGCCGCCCTGGGCTACCGCTTCGGGGCTCTGGAGATCGATGCGGCGGCCTTCCTGCCGCAGTCACGTCCGCGGGTGTTCATCATCGCCTCCCGCGAGCCGCCGCCGCTCGGGCTCACCGGGCCGGGACCCTGGCAGACGCGCGCGGTCCGCGCGGCGTTCGGGCGGTTGCCGTCGGCGCTCGCCTCGAGCTGGATCTGGTGGCGGGCGGCCTCGCCGCCGTCCCGCAATTCCGACCTCGCGGCGGTGCTCGAAGACGACGACGCCGTCGCCTGGCACGCGCCCGAGCGCACCGCGCGATGGCTCGCGCTCATGAACCCGCTCCACCGCGCGCGCCTGGAGACGGCTCGGGCGGGCGGCGAGCCAGCGGCCGGCGCCCTGTTCCGGCGCATGCGCGTGGAGGATGGGCGAAGGGTCCAGCGGGCCGAAGTGCGCTTCGATGGGCTCGCCGGGTGCCTGCGCACCCCGCGCGGCGGATCTTCCCGCCAGGCGATCGTGGTGGCGGATCAGGCGTCGATACGCACTCGTCTGCTGACGCCGCGGGAGGCGGCGCGGCTGATGGGCCTTCCGGACGCCTACCAGCTGCCGAAGGTCGCGACCTCGGCGCTGATGGTGGTCGGCGACGGGGTGGCGGCGCCGGTGGTGCGATGGCTCGCCGAGCACCTCTTGGAGCCGCTGCTGGCGGGATCGGCCGCGATGGCGGCGGAGTAGCTGGGCTTCCAATCCCCTCAGGAAGTCTTAGGCTCGCGGGCACGAAGGGCAGTCTCCGCATCCGAGGTCCGTGCATGGACGCCACTCCCGACAAGGTCTACGACGCCGCGCGCTATCGCCGCGCCGGCCGGGGCAAGATCTTCGATTCCGTTCTCGACCTGGTGGGCGACACGCCCCTCGTCCGCCTGCCCCGGCTCTCGGCCGCGCTGAAGCCGAAGGCCGAGGTGGTGGCCAAGCTCGAGTTCTTCAATCCGCTCGCCTCGGTGAAGGACCGGATCGGCGTCGCGATGGTCGAGTACATGGAGGCCAAGGGACTGCTGAAGGCCGGCGGCACAGTGGTCGAGCCGACCAGCGGCAACACCGGCATCGCGCTCGCCTTCGTCTGCGCCGCCAAGGGCTACAGGTGCGTGCTGGTCATGCCGCAGAGCATGTCGCTGGAGCGGCGCAAGATGCTGCTGCTGCTCGGCGCGAAGCTCGAGCTCACGCCGCCGGAAAAGGGCATGGCCGGGGCCGTCGCCCGCGCGCGCCAGATCGTCGAGGCGACGCCCGGGGCGGTGATGCCGCAACAGTTCGACAACGTCGCCAATCCGCTGATCCACCGGGTCTCGACGGCCGAGGAGATCTGGCACGACACCGAGGGGCGCGTGGATGCGGTGGTCTCCGGCGTCGGCACCGGCGGGACGATCACCGGCGTGGGCCAGGTGCTGAAGGCCCGCAAGCCCTCGGTGAAGATGATCGCCGTCGAGCCCTCCGGGTCGGCGGTGCTCTCCGGCGGGCCGCCGGGGCCGCACAAGATCCAGGGCCTGGGCGCGGGGTTCGTGCCCTCGATCCTCGACCGAGGGGTGATGGACGAGGTGGTCCAGGTCAACAACGAGGACAGCTTCGCCATGGCCCGCCGCGCTGCGCGCGAGGAAGGCCTGCCCGTGGGCATCTCCTCGGGGGCGGCGCTGGTCGCGGCGTTCGACGTCGCCTCGCGCGACGAGATGGCGGGCAAGCTGATCGTCACCATCATCCCGAGCTTCGCCGAGCGCTACATCTCCACCGCCCTGTTCGACGGGCTGTGAGCGACGTCTATCCCGCCGACAAGCGCTCGGCGGTGATGCGCCGGGTGAAGGGCCGCGACACCACGCCGGAAGTGAAGGTGCGTCGCGCGCTGACGGCCCTCGGCGCACGCTACCGGCTGCACCGCAAGGACCTGCCGGGTTCGCCCGACATCGTGCTCCCGGGGCGTCGGCTCGCGCTCTTCGTCCACGGCTGCTTCTGGCACGGCCACGATTGCGCCAGGGGCGCCCGCGTGCCGAAGGCCAATCGCGATTACTGGGTCGCCAAGCTCGCCCGCAACCGGGCCCGCGACGCCTGGAGCCGCACCGCCCTCGAGGCCGGCGGCTGGCGCGTCGAGATCCTCTGGGAGTGCGAGTTGAAGGACGTGGCGGCGCTGCGCGCGCGCCTGGCCCAACTCCTCAAGCCTTGAGCTTCTCCTCGACGACGACCTCGGTCTTCACCGAGTTGGCGATGAAGCATTCCTCATGCGCGCGGTGGTGCAGACGCTCGCGCTCCTCGGGCGAGGGGACGCGGCCGGCGTAGGTGATGCCGGGACGCAGGGTGACGCGGGTGACGGCCGTGCGGCCTTCGGGCGTCTTCTCCATCACCCCTTCGGCGGCGTCGAAGTAGCGGCTCACCACGAAGCCGGCCTCGCGGGCGACGTGCAGGAAGGTCAGCATGTGGCAGGCGGAGATCGAGGCGACCAGCATCTCCTCCGGGTCGACCGCGCCGGCCTCGGCCCACTTGCCGACCACATGGTGCGAGGCGGTGCCGCGCATCCGGTGGCCGGCCTCGAAGAACACCTCGTGGCCACGCCCGTAGCGACCCTTGGCGAAGTCCTCGCCGTCGGCGAGCCGCCACTCCACCCCCGCCCGATAGGTCGCCATCAGAAGGCCTCCGCCGGCAGCGCCATCACCAGCTCGGCGCCGGTCTTGAGCTTCGCCAGATGCGCGGCGGTTTCGGGCAGGACGCGGTCCATGTAGTAGCGCGCGATCGTCAGCTTGGCGGCATAGATCGGATCGGAGCTCCCGGCCGCGAGCTTCGCCTGCGCCACCTTGGCGGTCATGGCCCACATGTAGGCGAGCGCCGTCAGCCCGAACAGGTGCAGGTAGTCGGTGGAGGCGGCGCCGGCGTTGTCGGGGTTGGCGAGCCCGTTCTGCATCAGCCACATGGTGGCCTCCTGCAGTTCGGCCTTGGCCTTCAGCAGCGGGGCGACAAAGGGTTGCAGGGCCTCGCCGTCGTTGGCGTCCACGAAGCCATCGAGTTCGGCGAAGAAGCTCATCATCGCCCGGCCCCCGTCGGCGGCCAGCTTGCGGCCGACGAGATCCAGCGCCTGTATGCCGTTGGTCCCCTCGTAGATCAGCGCGATGCGGCAATCGCGCAGGTACTGGCTCACCGGGAAGTGCTCGGTGAAACCCGAGCCGCCGTGCACCTGCATCGCGTCCGAGCAGACCCGGAAGCCGCGGTCGGTGAGGAAGGCCTTCAGCACCGGCGTCAGCAGGGCCATGTAGTCGCGGCCCTTCTGGCGGGTGGCCTCATCGGGACTTGCCTCGGCCAGGTCGCCGTGCAGTGCGGTCCAGTAGAGGAAGGCGCGGCCGCCCTCGATGATCGCGCGGGCGTCCATGAGCATGCGCCGCACGTCCGGGTGAACGATGATCGGATCGGCCGGGCCGTCGGGGTTCTTCGGCCCGGTCAGCGAGCGGCCCTGCAGGCGCTCCTTGGCGAACTCGGCGGCGGCCTGGTAGGCGGCCTCGGCCTGCGCCAGACCCTGCATGCCGACGCCGAGCCGGGCCTCGTTCATCATCACGAACATCAGGGCCAGCCCGCGGTTCTCCTCGCCCACCAGCCAGCCCGTCGCCTCCTCGTGGCTGATCACGCAGGTGGCGTTGCCGTGGATGCCCATCTTCTCTTCCAGGCCCAGGCACTTCACCGAATTGCGCCGGCCCGGCTCGCCGTCGGCGTCGGGGATGAACTTCGGCACGATGAACAGGCTGATGCCGCGGGTGCCGGCCGGCGCGCCCTCGATGCGGGCGAGCACCAGGTGGACGATGTTCTCCGTCAGATCGTGCTCGCCCCCGGAAATCCAGATCTTTTGGCCCGAGATCCGGTAGGTCCCGTCTTCCGCCGGAACCGCCTTGGTGCGGATGAGGCCGAGGTCGGTGCCGCACTGCGGTTCGGTCAAGTTCATGGTGCCGCCCCACTGGAAGCTCGCCAGCTTCGGCAGGTAGAGCTGCTTCTGCGCCTCGCTGCCGCCGACCAGGATCGCCGAATAGGCGCCGTGGGTGAGGCCGGGGTACATCGAGAAGGCCATGTTGGCCGCCGAGCTCATCTCCGAGAAGGCGAGGTTCACGACGTGCGGCAGGCCCTGACCGCCCCACTCGGGCGCGGAGCCGAGGCCGGGCCAGCCGCCCTCGACCAGCTGGCTGTAGGCCTCCCTGAAGCCTGCGGGCGTGGTGACGCTGAAGTCCGGGTTCCAGCGGCAGCCTTCCTTGTCGCCGACCGCGTTCAGCGGCGCCAGCACCTCGGAGGTGAAACGGGCGGCCTCGTCAAGGATCTGCTCGACCACGTCGAGCGAGGCGTCGGCGAATGCCGGCAGGTTGGCGTAGCGCTCCAGCTCGAGCAGGTCACGGAAGATGAAGAGGTGGTCCCGGACAGGGGGCTGGTAGGTCATCGGGGCTCCGCCAACGCAAGCCGGCGCAGGCGGCTGTTCCGCCTGCGCCGGGGCGCCGAGTCTAGGGCGCGGCCGATCGGGCGCCTAGCGCGGCCTCAGTGCTCGGCGCCGTCGAGCTGGCGGCGCATGGTCTGGTCGTAGTCGACGGCGCGGGGCAGCAGGTCGGGCCGGGTCGCTTCGAGCCGCTTCTCCATGGCTTCGCATCCCTGCCTGAGCTGGGCGATCTGCTCGTCGATGTCGATCTTCTGGCGTTCCAGGGCGACGATCCGCTCGCGGAACTTCTTCAGGGACTTGGCCGCCTGCTGGGCGCCCCCGTCGCCGACCTCGTAGAGGTCGAGGATCTCGCCGATCTCGGCCAGCGAGAGGCCCACGCGCTTGCCCTGCAGGATCAGCTGCAGGCGGGCGCGGTCCTTGTAGTTGTAGACGCGGTTCAGGCCCTCGCGCGCCGGCGAGAGCAGGCCCTTGTCCTCATAGAAGCGCAGCGCCCTGGGCGTGCATTTGAACTCCAGGCACAGCTGGCGGATCGTGTACGTGCGGTGCGGCCGGCGCAGATCGGCGATCATGGCGTCCTCCGGTGGGAGCCCCCGTTGTCGTTTACGCCGTCAGCTAAGACTGTTCTTTCCGTTTACGTCAAGGTTACTGTTGCAGCCGCGAAATGCACTCGCAGGCGCCCCCCGTCCGCGTTTCCGCAGCGTCCGGGCAGGATGATCGAGCCTCACCGCTGCGGCGCGCAATCTCCGCGCATGGCGCCGGCGCAAGCGGGCAAGATTCGTGCTTTTTGAACGAGGCGCTGGGCCTCAGGCGGCGAGGTTGGCGAGCGCGCGCCTGGCCATCACGCGCACCAGCTGGGCGCGGTACTCGGCGGAAGCGTGCAGGTCAGCGTTGAATCGGCGGAAGTCCAACGGCGCCGTCTCGGCTGCGGCGGGGGCAGGCTTGCCGGCGAGCGCCGTCTCCAAGGCGGTCCAGCGGAAGGCGCAGGGCCCCGCGCCGGTGACGCCCACCCGGATCCCCTCGCCGATCTCCGCGACGAAGACGCCCGCCACGGCGTAGCGCGAGGCGGGGTGGCGGAACTTGCGGTAGGCGGCGCGTCTGGGGACCGGGAACTCCACCGCGCGGATCAGCTCGCCCGGCTCCAGCGCGGTCTCGAACAGGCCCTTGAAGTAGTCGTCCGCCGCCATCGTCCTGCGATCGGTGACGATGCGCGCGCCCAGCGCAATGACCGCGGCCGGGTAGTCGGCGGCCGGATCGCTGTTGGCCAGCGAGCCGCCGAGCGTGCCGCGGTTGCGCACCTGGGCGTCGCCGATCTCCGAGGCGAGATAGGCGAGCGCCGGGATCGCCCGCTGGACCTCGGCCGAGGCCGCCACGTCGGCGTGGCGGGTCATGGCCCCGATGGTCAGCCGGTCCACCTCGAGTCCGATCCCGGCGAGCCCGGCGACGGCGGCGAGGTCGATCACGTCCGAGGGCTCGGCCAGGCCCTGCTTGAGGGTGGGGATCAGGGTCATGCCGCCGGCCAGGTAGGCGCTGTCCGGCGCCCCGGCGCGAGCCGCGACGGCGGCCTCCAGGGTCTCGGGACGGTGATAGTCGAAACCGTTCATGGCGAGCGCTCCCTCAAGCCGCCTGCAGGGCGCGCCAGACCCGCTCGGGCGAAGCGGGCATGGCGAGGTCCTTCACCCGCAGCGCGTCGGTGACCGCGTTCATCACCGCCGCCGGCGCGCCGATCGCCCCGGCCTCGCCGCAGCCCTTCACGCCCAGCGGATTGTGCGTGCAGGGCGTGACGGTGGTGTCCACCTCGAAGCTCGGCAGGTCATCGGCCCTGGGCATGCAGTAATCCATGAACGAGCCGGTCACGAGTTGGCCGCTCTCGTCGTAGATTCCGTGCTCCAGCAGCGCCTGGCCGACGCCCTGGGCGATGCCGCCGTGCACCTGGCCTTCGACGATCATCGGGTTGATCACCTCGCCGAAATCGTCGACCGCCACGAAGCGGACCAGAACGACCACCCCGGTCTCCGGATCGACCTCCACCTCGGCGATGTGGCAGCCGGCCGGGAAAGTGAAGTTCTTCGGGTCGTAGAAGCTCTTCTCGGAAAGACCGGGCTCCAGGTCTTCCGGGAAGTTGGCCGGCACGTAGGCCGCGAACGCCACCTCCCCGAAGGTCAGGCTCTTGTTGGTCTTGCGAACGGCGAAGACACCCTCGTCGAAGTCGACGTCATCGGGCGCGGACTCCAGCATGTGGGCGGCGATCCGCTTGCCCTTGGCGATGATCTTGTCGGAGGCCTTGATCAGCGCCGAGCCGCCGACCGCCACGGAGCGCGAGCCGTAGGTGCCGAGGCCGAACTCCAGCCGCCCGGTGTCGCCGTGCACCACCTCCACGGACTCGAACGGCACGCCGAGCTTGTCGGACACGATCTGGGCGAAGGTGGTCTCGTGGCCCTGGCCGTGACTGTGCGAGCCGGTGAACACCGTGACCGAGCCGGTGGGATTTACGCGCACCTCGCCGCTCTCGTAGAGGCCGACGCCCGCCCCCAGCTGGATGGCGAGCTGCGATGGGGCCAGGCCGCAGGCCTCGATGTAGCAGGAGAACCCGAGCCCGCGCCGCTTGCCGGCGGCTTCGGAGACCTTTCGGCGCGCGGGGAAGCCGGCATAGTCGATCTGCTTCAGCGCCTTCTCCAGGCTCGCCTGGTAGTCGCCGGTGTCATAGACCAGCGCCACCGGCGTCTCGTAGGGGAACTGGTCGGGCTGGATGAAATTGCGCCGCCGGAGCTCGGCCGGATCGACGCCCGTCTCGCGCGCGGCGGTCTCGACGAGGCGCTCCACGACGTAGGTCGCTTCGGGACGGCCGGCCCCGCGGTAGGCGTCCACAGGCGCGGTGTTGGTGAAGACGGCCTCCACCTCCACATGGATCGCCGGCGTGCGGTACTGGCCGGCGAGCAGAGTGCCGTAGAGGTAGGTCGGCACCGAGGAGGCGAACGTCGACAGATAGGCCCCGAGGTTCGCCCGTGTGCGGACGCGCATGGCGAGGAAGGTCCCCGCCGCGTCGAGCGCCAGCTCGGCGGTGGTCAGATGGTCGCGGCCGTGGGCGTCGGAGAGGAAGGCCTCCGATCGGTCGGCGGTCCACTTCACCGGACGGTTCGTGCGCCGCGCGGCCCAGGCGGCGGCGGTCTCCTCCGGATAGACGAAGATCTTCGAGCCGAAGCCGCCGCCGACATCCGGCGATATGACGCGCAGCTTGTGCTCGGGCGCGAGGTTCACGAAGGCGGCCAGGATCAGCCGCTCCAGGTGCGGGTTCTGGCTGGTCGTGTAGAGGGTGAACTCTTCGGTGGGGGCGCTATAGGTCGCCACCGCCGCGCGCGGCTCGATGGCGTTGGGGATCAGCCGGTTGTTGGCGAACTCCAGCTTCGTCACGTGGGCGGCCTTGGCGAAGGCGGCGTCCACGGCGGCCTGGTCGCCCAGCTCCCAGTCGTAGCAGCGGTTGGCCTCGATCCCCTCGTGGATCTGCGGACCCGCCGTCGCCTCGGCCAGCGAGACCACCGGCTCCAACTCCTCGAAGTCGGTCTCGACGAGCGCCGCGGCGGCGCGGGCCTGGCCGAGCGTCTCCGCGATGACCACGGCATAGGGTTCGCCCACGAAATTGACCGTCTCGATCGCGAGCGGCGGGCGGGGCGGGACCTTCATGTCGGAGCCGTCCTTGGACTTCACCAGCCAGCCGCAGGGCAGGGCGCCGATGCCGTCGGCGGCCAGGTCCTTGCCAGTGAAGACGCCCACCACGCCTGGAGCCTTCCGGGCCGCTGAGGCGTCGATCGTCTTGATCCGCGCCCGCGGATGCGGCGAGCGCACGAAGACCGCGTAGGCCTGGCCCGGCAGGTTGATGTCGTCGGTGTAGCGGCCCTTGCCGGTGATGAAGCGGACGTCCTCGCGGCGCTTCACCCGCTGGCCGATGCCCTGGTCGCTCATGATCTCGTCCTCACATCTGGCCCGCGGCGGCGAGCACCGCCTCGACGATGTTGTGATAGCCGGTGCAGCGGCAGAGGTTGCCCGCGAGCCCCTCGCGCACCGCGGCCTCGTCAAGGCGTCCGTCGGCGCGCTTCACGAGGTCGATGGCGCTGATGATCATGCCCGGCGTGCAGAAGCCGCACTGCAGGGCGTGATGCGCCTGGAAGGCCGTCTGCATCGGATGCAGGTTCCCCGGCGCGCCCAGGCCCTCGATGGTGGTGACGCGGGCGTCTTGCGCCTGGCCGGCGAGCACCGTGCACGACTTCACGGCCCGCCCATCCATCTCGACCGTGCAGGCGCCGCACTGGCTGGTGTCGCAGCCCACGTGGGTCCCGGTGAGCCCGAGATCGCCCCTGATGATCTCGACCAGCAGGGCGTTCGGCGCGACCTCGAGCTCGTGGGCGGTTTCGTTGACAGTGAGCGACAGCTTCATCGGCGGGGCCCCTCCTCGGAGCTCAAGGCAATCTAGCGCGGCTGCGGCTCGACCGCGATCTCCGCGAAGGCGGCGAAGAAATCCTCCGCCAGCTTCCGCGCCGAGCCGTCGACCAGGCGCGAGCCGATCTGCGCGAGCTTGCCCCCGACGCTGCCCTGGACGTGGTAGCGCAGGATGGTCCCGCCGGCGTCGGGGGCGAGCTCCACCCGGGCCGAGCCGCGCCCGAAGCCGGCGGGCCCGCCCTTCACCCGGCCGGAGACGGTGTAGGCGTGCGGCGGGTCGACGTCGCTGAGCGTGAGCTCGGCGTCGAAGGACGCGCTGACCGGACCGACCTTGGCCTTCACCTTGGCGCGGAACTCGCTCTGCGAGACCTTTTCCATCGACTGGCAGCCGGCGATGCAGCGGGCCAGCACGTCCGGATCGTTGAGCGCCGCCCAGACCGCCTCGGCCGGCGACTCGATGCGGTATTCGCCCGATTGCTCCATCGAGCGGCAGTCTCGCCACAGGCGGGGAGCAAGGACAAGCCCGCCCGGGTGGATCGCGAGGGATGGGCGGGACCTGACCGTCCCGGAGGAGCCCTAGGGAAGGGCGAAGGCGGCGAGCTGGTCCCCGAGCCGGGGTGTCAGGATCGAATTGCCGCCGGCGGTGAAGAGCACGTATTGGCGGCCGCGGTAGGTGTAGACCGCCGGCAGCGCGACGGCGGGGGCGTCCACCTGCGCCCACCAGAGCAGCCGGCCGGTCCGTTCGTCGAGGGCTCGGACTTTCGAATCCATGGAGGCGCCGATGAAAATGACGCCCGTCTTGGTGATCACCGGTCCCCCGATCGTGACCGAGCCCCAGGAAGGCGGCATGTAGAAGCCCCACTTCTGGACCACCCCGAATGGCTCGCGCCAGAGGGTGCGGCCGGTCTTCAGGTCGTAGGCCATGATCGCGCCGTAGGGCGGTTTCCAGCACGGCATGCCAAGCCAGTTGAGGAAGTTCGTGAGGTGCACGCCGTAGGGCGTGCCCGACTGGGCGTAGTAGTTGGCGCGGTCCTCGGCGTGGTTCAGCGCCTGGTACTTCTGGCGATCGAGAAGCTGGTAGATCATCGCCACGCTCGAGGTGTTGACCACGTACGTCTGGGTCGCGGGATCGACAGCCCCGCCGCCCCACTCCACCCCGCCGGCGGTGGCGGGATATTCCAGGCTGCCGGCGCCCAGGCTCGGCGGGGTGAACTTGCCGAGATAGCGGAGCTGCTTGGCGCGCCGGCTGCATTGGCCGAAGCTCAAGACGTCGGCCAAGGTCGAGACGCCCGGCCAACGGTCCGGGATCACCGGGGCGGGGAGGTCGGCATAGGGCTGGGTGGGCGAGGCCTGCTCTCCGGGAACGTTGGAGGCGGGGACCGGCCGTTCCACTATCGGGTAGATCGGCTCGCCCGTTAGCCGGTTTAGCACGAAGATGAAGCCCATCTTGGTCGATTGCACGAGGGCCGGGATCGTGCGGCCGTCCTTCTGGATGTCGACGAGCGTCGGGGCCGAATTGATGTCGTAGTCCCACAGGTCGTGATGGACGAGCTGGCGGGCCCAGACCACCTGTCCGGTCTCCGCATTGAGTGCGGTTATCGACGTGGCGTAGGGCAGGGGCTGCCTGCGGTTCCCGCCGTAGAAGTTCGGGCTCGGCGAGGAGACCGGCAGGTAGAGGAGCCCATGCTCGGGATCGACCGACATCGAGGCCCAGACGTTTGACGTGCCCGTCGCCTGCCAGCTGTTCGGCGGCAGGGGATTGAACGTCCATTTCAGCTTGCCGGTGCGCGCGTCGAGGGCGAAAACCCAGCCGGGCGGTGCGGTCTTGGACGCCCAATCCTTGCCGGCCCAGCCGACGATCAGCATGTCCCCGTAGACCGTCGGCGGCTGCAGGAGCGACAGCGGCCAGACCGGATTGACCGTGTTCCACTGATTGACGTCGACCATCCCGCCCCGGCCGAAGTCCACACAGGGCCGCCCGGTGTCGGCGTCGACGGCGTAGAGCTTGCCCTCCATGGTCCCGACGTAAACGCGCTTCTGGCACGGCTGGCCGGGAACCGGATTGGCCGCCTGCCAATAGGCGACGCCGCGGGTCTTCATTTCCGGCTGGGTGAGCGCCTTGAGGGTGGCGTGCGGGTTGAACACCCACTTCACGTGGCCGGTGTCGGGCTGGATCGCGAAGATCCGGTAGAATGGCGTCGAGACGTAGACCGTGTCGTTGACGAACAGCGGCGTCGCCGACCAGTCGGTGGCCGGCACGCCCCCCGAGCCGTGCGAGACGTCGCCGGTGTGGACCTCCCAGACCTTCTTCAGGTGGGCCGCATTGCCGGGCGTGATCTGGATGTCGGCGGCGTACTTCTGGGCCATGAGGTCGCCGTTGAAGGTCGACCAGACCCCGCCGCCGGCGGCAGGCGCGGCGCCCGGCGACGGGGCGAAGGCGTAGGCCAAAGCCGATATGGCGGCTGCGAAGATCGCCACGCCGATGAGCGCGCGTCGCCTCATGAGTGGGCTTCCCGGGCCGCGGCTCCCCCCCGGCCGGCCAGCATCGCGATCAGCCACCCTGCGAGACCCACGACCATCAGCGCCACAAGCAGCCACGCGTGCAGGAAATAGGCGGCGAGCCCAGTGCCCAGATCGTCGATCAGACAGCCCGCGAGCAGCAGGCCCCGCAGCCAGCCGGGCGCGCCCTGCGCCAGCGCCAGGACGAGGGTCGCGACCAGCATGATCGCCGTCGAGACGATGACCAACGCCGCACCGCCGGTGTGGGAGATTCCACCGCCCCGCTGGAAATAGGCGAAGAGCGAGGCGATCAGCCCTGCCGCGGCGACGATCGCCATCAACCAGCTTCGGTTACGCGCCCGCATCGGCGACCTCCGGCCCTGGGCCAAACGCCAACTGCGGGCGGAAGCGCCGGGAGCTTCCATTCGTTGCGGGCCGCCGCAAAGATAATCGTGACGCGATCCAACATCGGCTGGCCTGCGCTCAGATCGGCGCAATTCGCGCCGGAGCACCGGTCGAACGAGGCCGACGTGGTCGCCCGCTCAGGCGGCGACCAGCTCGCCCGCCAGCGCGCGGCGGATGAGCTGCAGCGTGCGGTCGATCCCGAAGATCGCCACGAATGAGCCGAACCGAGGGCCGGTGGGCTGGCCGAGCAGCACCTCGTAGAGGGCGGCGAACCAGGCGCGCAGCGGCTCGAAGGCGGCGTCCTTGCCGACCTCGAAGACCGCGTTCTGGATGGTCTCGGCGTCGGCGCCGGCCGGCAGCGCCTCCAGGCGGCGGGCTAGCGCCTCCATGGCCGCCCGCTCGCGAGGCTCAGGGGCGCGGAACCGCTTCGCGGGCCTCACGAAGTCCTCGTAGTAATGGATCGCGTAGCCGGCGAGCTTGTCGAGCATCGGCTCGCTCTGCGGCGTCGCGCCGGGGATGTAGCGGGCGAGGAAGGCCCAGAGGATGTCCTTGGTCGAGGCGTCGGCGGCCGAGACCAGGTTGAGCAGCAGCGAGAAGGAGACGGGCGAGCCCCCCTCCGGCGGCGCGCCGCGATGGACATGCCAGGCGGGGTTGTCGATCGGCGGTGCGTTGGCTTCCCGCCGTCCGCGGTTGAACGCCTCGAGGTGCGACAGGTACTCGTCCGTCGCCTTGGGGATGACGTCGAAGTAGAGCCGCTTCGCCGACTTCGGCGACTGGTACATGTAGTAGGCGAGGCTCTCGGGCGTGCCGTAGCGCAGCCACTCCTCCATGGTGAGCCCGTTGCCCTTGGACTTGGAGATCTTCTGGTTGTGCTCGTCCATGAAGAGCTCGTAGTGGAATGTCTCGGGCGGTTCCCCGCCAAGCGCTCTGCAGATGCGGCTGGAGACCCGGATCGAATCCACCAGGTCCTTGCCGGACATCTCGAAATCGACCTTCAGGGCGGTCCAGCGGGCCGCCCAGTCGGGCCGCCATTGCAGCTTCACGCGCCCGCCGGTGACCGGGACTTCCGTCAGGCTCCCATCCTCGTCGCGGAACACGATGGTCCCGCGCTCGAGATGGCGCTCCAGCGTGGGCGCCTGCAGCACACGACCCGACTTCGGGCTGATCGGCAGGAACGGCGAGTAGGTCGCCCGCCGCTCGTCGCCGAGGGTCGGCAGCATGATCGCCTGGACGGCGTCGAACCGCTCCAGGATGGTGAGCAGCACCCCATCGAACCGGCCCGACCGGTAGGTCTCGCTCGACGACATGAAGGTGTAGTCGAAGCCGAAGCCGTCGAGGAAGGCGCGCAGGCGGGCGTTGTTGTGGGCGCCGAAGCTCTCGTGCTCGCCGAACGGGTCGCGCACCGCGGTGACCGGCTTGTCGCGGTCTTCCTCCAGCATCTCGCGATTGGGCACGTTGTCGGGGACCTTCCTGAGGCCGTCCATGTCGTCGGAGAAGACGATCAGCCGGGTGGGGATGGCGTCCTCGGTGAGCGCGCGGAAGGCGGTGCGCACCATGGTGGGCCGGGCGACCTCGCCGAACGTGCCCATGTGCGGCAGGCCCGAGGCGCCGAAGCCGCACTGGAAGATCACCGGCTCGCTCAGCGCGGGCAGGGTGCGGACGGCTTCGGCGATCTTGTCCGCGCCGATCAGGGTCGCAGCGAGATCGCGCTCGGCGTCGGCCAGGCGCAGGCGCAGGATCCGCTCCAGCAGCAGGCGCGCCTGCTCGAAAGGCCAGCTCTTCGCCGCGCGCGCCGGATGGGAGAGACCTTGCAACATCGCCGCTGGCGGTAGCGCCCCGCACGCGGCGGCTCAAGGGCGATTTGGCCTTCCCCTCACGGAGCGGATCAGTCGCCGGCCAGCAGGAAGTGGCCGCGCAGCGCCGCGACCGGATGGCTCCTGGCCTCCTGCCAGGCCTCGACGTGGACGTTGGCCACCCGGCGGCCGACCGTGCGCAGGTCGGCGCGGGCGTAGGTCGTCATGGCGCGCCCGGGCCTGAGGTACTCGATGGTGACGTCGATGGTCTTGGCGAGCTTGCCGGAGCCCTGCGTGACCCAGAGCTGCGCGAGCGCGGTCATCTCCAGGAAGCCGCCGATCACTCCGCCGTGCAGGGCCGGGATGGTGGTGTTGCCCACGAGATGCGGCGAGAACGGCAGGATGGCGGTCATCTCGTCGCCGGCGAGCTCGGCGCGCATGCCGAGGAAGCGCACGTAGGGCGCCCGCTGCAGGAAGGCCCCCAGCTTGGCGTGGTCGGCCTCGCTCACGCGGACCTCGGGCTCATCATGAAAGCCGCCTGGACGGTGGCGATAGGATCGGCCGGATCGGCGTCCCAGGCCTGCGCCCTCACGAACGCGACGGAGCGGGTGAGCTTGTAGCAGTGCGCCTCGGCGGTGACGCCGGCGCGCGGCGCGGCGGGCCGCATGTAGTCGATCCTGAGGTCGAGGGTCGCGGTGCCGAACATCTGGCCCTTGGCGGCCGCGCTGATCGCCAGGCCACAGGTGTGGTCCAGGAGGCTGGTGACCACGCCGCCGGCAATGACGCCGGTGTCCGGATCGCCCACCAGGTCCTCCCGCCAGGGGACCGCCATGCAGCCCTTCGCCTCGCCCACCGAGACCAGCGTCATGCCGAGCGCCGCCGCCTGGGGCACGCTGGTGGTCATGTGCTGGCCGACCTGGGCTGCGCCGCCGGGAAAGCGTGGCTCGGAAGGCTCGGACATGCAGAGCCGGTACGGGCGATCCGCGCCGCGGTCAACGGCTGCGCGTTGGGCTTGCGAGCGCGCCGCAAGGGCCTAGGTGAGATCGATGATCCGTCCGCAGGACCTGCTCTGCCCGAAGCCTGAGGGGCTCTACTGCGCGCCCGGCGACTTCTACGTCGATCCGGTGCGGCCGGTGGGCCGCGCGGTGATCACCCACGGCCATGGCGACCATGCGCGGGCAGGCCACGGCGCCGTGCTGGCGACCGAGCCCACCCTCGACATCATGGCCGAGCGCTACGGGCTGGGGTTCGCCGAGGCCAAGCAGGCGGCCGCCTACGGCGAGGCGGTGGCGCGGGACGAGGTGGCGGTGACCCTGGTCCCGGCCGGCCACGTGCTGGGCTCGGCCCAGGTGGTGGTGCGCTGGAAGGGCCTCACCATGGTGGTCTCCGGGGACTACAAGCGGCGGCGCGATCCGACCTGTGCGCCGTTCGAGCCGGTCGCCGGCGAGGTGTTCATCTCGGAGGCGACGTTCGGGCTGCCGGTGTTCCGCCACCCGGACGACAGGGAGGAGATCGCGCGCCTGCTGCGCTCGGTGGCGCAGTTCCCGGAGCGAGCCCACCTGGTGGGCGCCTATGCGCTCGGCAAGGCGCAACGCATCATCGCGCTGCTGCGCGAGGCCGGCTGGACGCGCCCGATCTACGTGCATGGCGCGCTGGAGCGGCTGAACGCGCTCTATCGGCGCCATGGCGTCGAGCTGGGCCCGCTGGAACCGGCGACCACCGCGGCCAAGAAGGACTTCGCCGGCGAGATCATCGTGGCGCCGCCCTCAGCCCTGCAGGACCGCTGGAGCCGCCGCTTCCCCGATCCGGTGACCGCCTTCGCCTCCGGCTGGATGCGGGTGCGGGCGCGCGCCAAGCAGCGCGGGGTCGAGCTGCCGCTGGTCATCTCCGACCATGCGGACTGGGACGAGCTCACCGGCACGATCGACGAGCTTCGCCCCGGCGAGCTCTGGATTACCCACGGCCGCGAGGAGGCGCTCGCCCGATGGGCCGAACTGCACGGCGTCCCGGCCCGGGCGCTGGCGCTGGTCGGCTACGAGGAGGAGGGGGATGACTAGCTATTGTTTTCCCCCACGGGGGGAAATGGCCCGTCGCCGACATTTCCCACGTTCCGGGGGAAAGCCCTGACTATGCGCGCCTTCGCCGAGCTCCTGGACCGGCTGAGCCTGACCGCCTCGCGGAACGCCAAACTCACCCTGGTGCGCGACTACCTGCGCGATACGCCCGACCCTGACCGCGGCTGGGCGCTGGCGGCGCTGACCGGCGACCTGAGCTTCGAGGCCGCCAAACCCACCTTCATCCGCAAGGCGGTGGAAGAGCGGATGGACCCGCAGCTCTTCTGGTGGTCATACGACTACGTCGGCGATCTGGCGGAGACCGTAGCGCTGGTCTGGCCCAGGCGGCCCGGGGCGAACCGCGAGCCGGAACTGGCCGAGGTCGTCGAGGGCCTGAAGTCGGCCTCTCGCGCCGAGGTGCAGCGGCTGATCGAGGGCTGGCTCGATGCGATGGACGAGCCGCGCGAGCGCTGGGCCCTCTTGAAGCTGATGACGCGGGAGCTGCGCGTCGGGCTGACGGCGCGGCTCGCCAAACGCGCGGCCGCCGAGCTGGGCGGGATCGATCCGGCCGAGATCGAGGACCTGTGGCACGCGTTGCACCCGCCCTACGAGGACCTGTTCGCCTGGTTGGAGGGGCGTTCCGAGAAGCCGTCCGCGGAGAACCCCGGCCGCTTCCGGCCGGCGATGCTGGCGCAGGCGATCGACGAGGCGGCGGACTTCGCCAAGCTCGACCCGGCGGACTACGCCGCGGAGTGGAAGTGGGACGGCATCCGCGTGCAGCTGGTGCGCGAAGCGGGCGTCCGGCGGCTCTATACGCGCACCGGGGACGACATCTCGCGCACCTTTCCCGACGTGGTGGACGCGCTGTTCGAGGACGGCGTGATCGACGGCGAGCTGCTGGTGATCCGCGGCGGCAAGGTGGCGAGCTTCGCCGACCTGCAGCAGCGGCTGAACCGCAAGAGCGTCGACGCCAAGCTGACGACGGCCTACCCGGCCGGCGTGCGCGCCTACGACCTGCTCGTCGAGGGGCGCGAGGACGTCCGCACGCTCAGCTTCGCCGAGCGGCGCAAGCGCCTGGAGGCGTTTGTCGGCCGGCAGGGCTCGGCGGTGATCGATCTCTCGCCGTTGCAGCCGTTCGCGAGCTGGCCGGAGCTCGCGGCGCTCAGGGCCCAGCCGCCGGCCGGCGATCCGCAGGTCGCCGAGGGGATCATGCTGAAGCGCTGGGATTCCATCTACGAGGCCGGCCGTCCGAAGGGGCCCTGGTTCAAGTGGAAGCGCGATCCGTTCCTGATCGATGCGGTGCTGATGTACGCCCAGCGCGGGCACGGCAAGCGCTCGAGCTTCTATTCCGACTACACCTTCGGGGTCTGGGCCGAGGATGAGGTTGGCGGGCGGGCGCTGACGCCGGTCGGCAAGGCCTATTTCGGCTTCACCGACGAGGAGCTGAAAGCGATCGACAAGTTCGTGCGCGACAACACCGTCGAGCGGTTCGGACCGGTGCGCTCGGTGCGCGCCGAGCCGCACGCTGGCCTGGTATTCGAGGTCGCCTTCGAGGGCCTGCAGCGCTCCGGCCGGCACCGCTCGGGCGTGGCCATGCGCTTCCCTCGGATCAACCGAATCCGGTGGGACAAGCCGCCCGGCGAGGCCGACGAACTCGCGACGCTCGAGCGCATGCTGGCGCAGATGGAAGGGGGCTAGGTCAGCAGCAGCGCCTCGTCGAGCAGGAAGCGCTTCAGATCCCCGCCCGCGAACAGCAGCCCCCGGATGCCGGCCCGCGCGGCGGCTTCCATGTCGGAGACCTTATCGCCGACCAGCACCGAGCGCTCGCGGTCGATCGGCCATTCGGAGAGCGCGCGCAGGATCATGCCGGGGTTCGGCTTGCGATCGGGCGGGTCGGGCCGGCGGTAGCTGTCGACGGCGGCCTCGGGATGGTGCGGGGCGAAGTAGATGGCGTCGACGTGGGCGCCGGCCGCGGCGAGGTCTTCGGCCATTTTCGCATGCAGCGCGTGCATGGCGTTCTCGGTGTAGAAGCCGCGGCCGATCCCGGACTGGTTGGTGACCACGATGACCAGCCAGCCGGCCGCGTTGAAGGCGGCGATGGCCGCCTTCGCCCCCTCGATCCAGCGGAAATCCTCCCACCGGGCGACGTAGCCGCGGTCTTCGTTCAGCACTCCGTCGCGGTCGAGGAACAGCGCGGGGCGCGGGTGGCTGGCGGGCGACGGCTCGGACACCCGCTAGATATAGCGACGCCGCGGGCCGGCGCGCTTTCAAAATGCCGGCAAGCCCGTCTAGGGTCGCGCCCGTGCCTGCGACGCCCGACGTCCTGACGATCGAGGACCTGAAGGTCCGGTTCGCCACCCACGACGGCCTCGTCGAGGCGGTGCGCGGGGTTTCGCTCCGCGTGGCGCGCGGCAAGACCCTGGGCGTCGTCGGCGAAAGCGGCTCGGGCAAGAGCCAGACCTTCATGGCGGTGATGGGCCTGCTGGCCGAGAACGGCCGCGCAACGGGCTCGGCGAAGCTGCATGGCGAGGAGCTCCTCGGCCTGCCGGCGAAGCGGCTCAACCGGCTGCGCGGCTCGAAGATGACGATGATCTTCCAGGATCCGCTGACCGCGCTCACGCCGCACGTGCGGATCGGCGAGCAGATCGCCGAGCCCCTGCGGCTGCACCTGGGGCTCTCCGGCGCGGAGGCGGCGAGGCGGGCGCGGGAATGGCTGGAGAAGGTTCGCATCCCAGATGCGGCGCGGCGGCTGCGGCAATACCCGCACGAACTGTCGGGCGGCATGCGGCAGAGGGTGATGATCGCCGCAGCCATGGCGGTCGGCCCCGAGCTCTTGATCGCCGATGAACCCACGACGGCGCTCGACGTGACGGTGCAGGCCGAGATCCTCGACCTGATGGCCGAGCTGCAGCGCGACACCGGCACGGCGATGGTGCTGATCACCCACGACATGGGCGTGATCGCCCGGCTCGCCGACCACGTCTGCGTCATGCGCCAGGGTCAGTTCGTCGAAGGCGCGTCCGCCGAGCAGATCTTCGCGCACCCGAGGACCGACTACACGCGCGAGCTGCTGGCGGCGATCCCGCGGCTGGACAAGGCTGATCGCGGCGGCCGGCCGACGCCCGCTCCGGTCGCGCCCGATGCGCCGGTCGTGGTCGAGGGCCATGACGTGAAGGTCTGGTTCCCGGTGCAGGCCGGGCTGTTCGGCGCCCGCAAGCAGCTCCGCGCGGTCGATGGCGTCTCGTTCCGGGTGCGCCAGAGCGAGACGCTTGGGGTGGTCGGCGAAAGCGGCTCGGGCAAGTCGACGCTGGCGCGCGCGGCGCTCAACCTGATCCCGCCGAACGCGGGGACCGTCACGCTGATGGGGCGCGACATCACCCATGCGGAGCGGGACGCCATGCGCGCGGCCCGCAAGGACCTGCAGATCGTCTTCCAGGACCCGCTGGCGAGCCTCGATCCCAGGATGACCATCGGCGATTCCATCGCCGAGCCGCTGCGGGTCTACCGTCAGCGGCTCAGCCGATCCGAGCGCGAGGCCGAGGCCCGCGCGATGATGGACCGCGTCGAGCTCGATCCGGGCCTGATCAACCGCTACCCGCACGAGCTCTCCGGCGGACAGAACCAGCGGGTCGGCATCGCCCGGGCGATCATCCTGCAGCCGAAGCTGGTCATCTGCGACGAGGCGGTCTCGGCGCTCGACGTCTCGATCCGCGCGCAGATCATCGACCTGCTGATCGGGCTGCAGAAGGACATGGGCCTGTCGATGATGTTCATCAGCCATGACCTGGCCGTGGTGCGCGAGATCAGCCACCGCGTGCTGGTGATGTACCTGGGCCGGGTGGTCGAGACGGCCGACCGCGACCAGCTCTATGCGGGCGCCAAGCACCCCTACACCAAGGCGCTGCTTTCCGCCGCGCCGATCCCTGACCCGAAGATCGAGCGGACGCGCAAGCGGGTGAAGCTCGACGGCGAGCCGCCTTCGCCGCTCGATCCCCGCGCCGCGCTGCGGTTCCTGCCGTCGCGGCTGCCGGCCGATCCCGACGCCCCGATCGTCGCGCCTGAGCTGAAGGAGGTCGCGCCCGGCCACCTGGTCGCCGAGTTCGATCCGATATGAACGCGGCGGGGGTGCTGCATTGCGGCAGAGGCCGCCCGCCGTTAGGTTGCCGGCCTTTTCCGACCCCCGGCGCGCCATGACCCTTTCCTTCGACGACATCCTTGCGGCCCGAGACCGGCTGCAGGGTCACATCGAGCGCACGCCCTGCCGCTATTCGAAGACGCTGTCGGAGATCACCGGGGCCGAGGTCTGGGTGAAGTTCGAGAACCTGCAGTTCACCGCCGCCTACAAGGAGCGCGGCGCGCTGAACGCGCTGCTGCAGCTCGGCGCGAACGCCCGCAAGCGCGGCGTCATCGCGGCCTCGGCCGGCAACCACAGCCAGGCGCTGGCCTATCACGCCGCCCGGCTCGGCATCCCGGTGACCATCGTGATGCCGAGGGGCACGCCGTTCGTGAAGGTGCAGCAGACCCGCGCCCACGGCGCCGAGGTGGTGATCGATGGCGAGGGCTACGACGAGGCCTCCACCCGCGCGCTGGCGCTCTGCGACGAACGCCAGCTCACCTTCGTGCATCCGTTCAACGACCTGAACGTCATGGCCGGCCAGGGCACGGTGGCGCTGGAGATGCTGGAGGACGTGCCGGACCTGGAGGTGCTGCCGGTGCCGATCGGCGGCGGCGGCCTGATCGCGGGCGTGGCCACCGCGGCCAAACACCTGAAGAAGGACATCTCCGTCGTGGGCGTGGAGCCGGCGATGTACCCCTCCTTCACCGCCAAGATGCGCGGCGTGAACACCGCCAGCGCCCACGGAGCCTCGACCATCGCCGAGGGCATCGCGGTCAAGGAGGTGGGCGACGAGACCTACGCCATCGCCCGGCCGCTGATCGACGAGGTGATGCTGATCGAGGAGCCGTTCTTCGAGCGCGCCGTGGCGCTCTACTGCAATGTCGAGAAGACGGTGGCGGAGGGGGCCGGGGCGGCCTCGCTCGCAGCGCTTCTGGCGCATCCGCGCAAGTTCCGGGGCAAGAAGTGCGGCCTGATCATCACCGGCGGCAACATCGACACGCGGCTGCTGGCCTCGGTGCTGACGCGCGAGCTGGTGCGCGACCAGCGGCTGGTCTCGCTGCGCATCGTTGGCGACGACCGGCCGGGGCTGCTGGCCACGGTCTCCGCCGTGATCGGAAGCCTCGGCGCCAACATCATCGAGGTGGCGCACAACCGACTGGCGCTGGACGTGCCGGCCAAGGGCGCGGAGTTCGACATCATGATCGAGACCCGTGACGCCCAGCACGCGCAGGAGGTGATGGACGCCCTGCGCGAGCGCGGCTACCCGCCGAGGGCGGTCTGATGCGGCGCGCCCTCCTCGCTCTCGCCGCGACGCTGGCGCTGGCCGCGTGCCATCCGCCGGCCAAGGCGACCAACGCCGCCCAGGAACCGGCGACCGCGGGCAAGCCGGCCCCGGATTCCCAGGCCTTCCTCGACAAGGCCGCGAAGGAGCCCGGGGTGCGCACCCTGCCCTCGGGGCTGATGTACAAGGTGGTCCGCTCGGGGCCCGCGAGCGGCGTCAAGCCGCAGCTCGGCGACGAGGTGAAGGTCAACTACGAAGGCAAGCTGGTGAATGGCCAGGTCTTCGATTCCACCTACGAACGCGGCGCCCCGGCCGCCATGCCGCTCGCCCATCTGGTGCCCGCCTGGATGGAGGCCCTGCCGCTGATGCGGCCGGGCGACGAGTGGGTCCTCTACGTGCCGCCGAAGCTGGGCTACGGCGACCAGGGCGCGGGCGGCGTGATCCCGCCGGGCGCGGCGCTGATCTTCCGCATCGAGCTGATCGACGTGCTCCCGGCGCCCGGGCGGGTGCGGAACGGATAATCCTGGCGTCCCGGATTCGCGAAGCGAAGGCCAGGACTCCAGAGCGAGGGCGCGCGGATCGTCGACGTGCGCATGCCCATGGTGGCGGACCCTCCCCCAGTACTGGTCGGCGATCTGCGGCCATGATCCGGCGCTTTGGTGACAGGGGTTTGGCTGTGGGCGCCGGGGGGTCTATGTCCAACCGATGCCAGAGCTCGCCTCCGCCGCCGACATCCTGAGGACGCTCGTCGGCTTCGACACCACCTCGCGTGGGTCGAACCTGGCGCTGATCGCGTGGGTGGAGGCCTATCTCGACGGCCTCTCCGTCCCGCACCGGCGGGTGCCGAACGCCGAGGGGACCAAGTCCAACCTGATCGCCACCCTTGGGCCCGCGGTCGAGGGCGGCGTGGTGCTGTCCGGCCATACCGACGTGGTGCCGGTGGACGGGCAGCCCTGGTCGTCCGATCCGTTCGACATGGTCCGCCGCGACGGGCGGCTCTACGGGCGCGGGACCTGCGACATGAAAGGCTTCATCGCCCTCGCCCTCGACGCGGCGCCCGCAATCCTGGCGGCGCAGCCGAAGAAGCCGGTGCACCTCGCCTTCTCCTACGACGAGGAGATCGGCTGCCTGGGCGCGCCGGCGATGATCGAGTCGATCCGCCGGGAGTTGCCGGCGCCGGCGCTGGTGATCGTCGGCGAGCCCACCAATATGGAGGCGGTGAACGGTCACAAGGGCATCGCCACCTACCAGGTGACCGTGAACGGCCGGGAGGCCCACTCCAGCCAGACCCAGCAGGGGGTCTCGGCGAACATGGCGGCTATCCGGCTGATGGCCTCGCTCGTGGCGCTCTCCGACAAGCTTGAGCGCGAGGCCGATCCCGCCTCGCCCTTCACGCCGAAGGGCGCGACGCTGACCGTCGGCGTCATCCATGGCGGGACGGCGCACAACATCCTGGCCCGGGAATGCGGCTTCACCTTCGACCTGCGCTGCCCGCCGGGTCTCGATCCGGAGGAGGTGCTGGCGTCCTTTTTCGCCGAGGCGAGGGCGCTGGACGGGGCGCTCAAGGCGCGGGCGTCGGAGGCCGGCGTGCAGGTGGAGCGGCAGTCCAGCGTCCCGCCCTTCGCCCCCGAGCCGGGCGGGGCGGCGGAGCACCTTGCGCGAAGGCTGGCCGGCGACAACGGGCCGCCGCGGGCGGTGTCCTACGCTGCCGAGGCCGGGCAGTTCCAGCGCGCCGGGCTCTCCACCGTGCTCTGCGGTCCGGGCTCGATCCTGCAGGCCCACCAGCCGGACGAATTCGTGGAGGTCTCGCAGATGGAGCGCGGCGTCGCCTTCATGCGCCGGCTCGTGGAGTGGGCCGCGGCGGGGGAATAGCTAGCGGCGGATCACCACGCGGCGGCGGAACACGTCCGCCGGGTTCCAGGTCATGGCGCGGGCGATGGCGAGCGAGCCGACCTTGCGCCGGGCCTGGGCCTCGCGGCGGGCTCCGATGGCCACCCGGATGTCCTTCACCCCCGCTTTGAAGCCCCGCCAGGGGGAGGCGAGTTCGCCCCGCATGGCATGGCGCGTGAACAGGACGGCCGTCGCGCCGAGGTGCAGCGGAAGCGTCAGCCAGAAGAGCGCCGGCGGGGTGTCCTTGACGAAAACCCAGAGGCGATTGCGCGTGCCGTAGAAGGTCGCGAAGTCCGAGCGCGGGCCCCCGGAGGAGGCCGAGCCCTGGTGGCGGACCACTGCGTCGGGGACCACCAGCGAGCGGCCGCCGGCCAGCCGCAGCCGATAGCCGAGGTCGACGTCCTCGCAGTAGCAGAACAGCCGCTCGTCCATGCCGCCGAGGTCGAGGAACAGGGCGCGTTCGATCAGCATGGCGCCGCCGCAGGGGCTGAACACCTCGCCGGCCGGCAGCGGGCCGGGGTCGGGACCGCGATAGCCCCCGCGGAAGGGAAACCCCGCGCCGGCCATGACGTCGCCCAGCCCGTCCAGCCGCGTAGGATCGGCGGCCGAGAGTTGGCGGGAGGCGAAGGCGCGGACCTGCGGGTGCGCGGCTGCGGCGGCCATCAGCCGCTCCAGCCAGTCCGGCTCGGGGTAGGCGTCAGGGTTGAGGAGGGCGAGCCAGCGGCCGCGGGCGGCCCGCGCGCCCCCATTCACGCCGGCTGCGAAGCCGAGGTTGCCGGTGTTCTCGATCAGGCGCAGGGCGGAATCCGCGCGCGCCGCCGCCTGGGCCGCACCGTCCGACGAGGCGTTGTCGACCAGGATGGTCTCGAAGTCGCCGAAGGTCTGGGCCCTGAGCGCCGCCAGGCAGGAGCTGAGCGTCGGCGCGCTCTCGTAGGTCACGATGACGACGCTGACGGCGGGCGGGGAAGGCTTGTGTTTCGCTGCCGCTCGGGCCATCCGAAGGGTGCTCTCTCCGTCTCCAGGCGCCCATGACGACAATCACGCCGCTCGCGCTCGCCGAGGTCCTGCTTATCACGCCGCAGCGCCATGGCGATGCGCGCGGCTGGTTCGCGGAGACCTGGAGCACCAGGCTGATGGCCGAAGCCGGGCTGCAGCACCCCTTCGTGCAGGACAACCAGGCCTTCAACGCCCGCGCCGGCACCGTCCGGGGCCTGCATTTCCAGAAGGCGCCGCACGCCCAGGGCAAGCTGGTGCGGGTGCTGAAGGGCGCGATCTACGACGTGGCCGTCGACGTCAGGCCGGGCTCTCCCACCTACGGGCGCTGGGTGGCGGCGGAGCTGACCGCCGAAAGCGGCGAGCAGCTCTTCGTGCCGCGCGGCTTCGCCCACGGCTACTGCACGCTGCGGGAGGACACCGAGCTGTTCTACAAGGTCGACGGCCATTACGCGCCGGAGCTGGAAGGCGGCGTCGCCTGGGACGATCCCGCCCTTGCCATCCCCTGGCCGCGCGCCGGCGAGCCGGTGCTGTCGGACAAGGACCGCAAGCTGCCTAGGCTCAGCGACTTGCCGCCAACGCTTTTTTAGTCCGCTCATACCCGCGCAGGCGGGAATCCACGCGGTTTGTCAGCGTCCGACGGACTCGGTTTGGGTCCCCGCCTTCGCGGGGACGAGCGGCGATTGGCGCGCCTCCCATTCGTCGCGAACGGGCTGCTCGTTCTCCACCGGCAGGCGGATTGCGCGCACGCGCCCGAACTCCGCCGGATCCAGCAGTTGCGACAGCGCCCAGACCGCGGCGCCGCGGACCAGGGCCGAGGGGTCGCCCAGAAGGCGTAGGGCCTCGGCGGCGAGCGTCGGTTCGCCGGAGTTGCCGATCGCGTAGAGCACGTTGCGGACGAAGCGGTCGCGGCCGGCCCGCTTGACGGGGCTCCTGGCGAACAGGGCGCGAAAGCCGGCGTCGTCCAGACGCGAGAGCTCGGCCAGCGACGGTGCGCGCAGGGATTCGCGAGCGGCGAGCTTCTGCTCGCGCGCGGCGCTCGCGAACTTGTTCCAGGGGCAGACCGCGAGGCAATCGTCGCAGCCGAATATGCGGTTGCCCAGGGCTTGCCGGAACTCGCGCGGGATCGGCCCCTTCAGCTCGATGGTCAGGTAGGAGATGCAGCGCCGGGCGTCGAGCTGGAAGGGAGCCGGGAAGGCGGCCGTCGGACAGATGTCGAGGCAGGCGCGGCAGGAGCCGCAGGCCTCCGGCTCCGGCGCATCGGGCGGCAGCTCGAGACTGGTCAGGATCGAGCCCAGGAACAGCCAGGAGCCGAACTGCCGCGAGACCAGGTTGGTGTGCTTGCCCTGCCAGCCGAGGCCGGCGCGCTCGGCCAGCGGCTTCTCCAGGAGCGGGGCGGTGTCGACGAACACCTTGAGCTCGCCGCCGAAGCGCGCCTGCAGCCAGCGGGCGAGCGCCTTCAGCCGGACCTTGATCAGTTCGTGGTAGTCGTCGCCGTGGGCGTAGACGCTGATCGCGCCCTTCGCCGGCTCGCGCAGGATGGCGAGCGGGTCGCGGTCCGGGCCATAGTTCAGGCCGAGCATGACGGCCGAGCGGGCGTCCGCCCACATGGCGCGGGGATGGACGCGGCGCGGCAGGGTCTCGGCCATCCATTGCATTTCGCCGTGGCGGCCTTCGGCGACGTAGCGCTCCAGCCGCGCGGCGGCGGGCCAGGCCTCGTCGATATCGGTGAAGCGGCAGAGGTCGAAGCCGAGGGCCTTGGCCTCGGCGCGGATCAGCTCGGCGGTCTCAGAAGTCGAGGTCGTCATAATGCCTGGCCGGCGCGAGGCCCGGCCAGCGGTCGTTGAGGAGCGGCCGGAAGGCCGGTCGGGACTTCAGCTTCATGTACCAGGTCTTGGCCGCGGGATAGTCCGCCCAGGACACGTCGCCGAAGTAGTCGATGACCGACAGATGGGCGGCGGCGGCGAAATCGGCAAGCGACAGCCTTTTCCCGGCCAGCCACTCGCGGGCCTGCAGCAGGCCTTCGACGTAGCCCAGGTGGCTGCGCAGGCCCTCGCGGCCGCGGCGCAGGTTGGCGAGCTCCGGCGCGCCCAGGCCCAGCAGCCGCTTCTCCATCTTCTCGTGCAGCAGGAAGCCGCCGGCCTCGTACTCGAACTTGCGGTCGAACCACTGGATGAGCCGCCTGGCCTCGGCCCGCTCCGCGGCGTCGCGGCCCAGCAGCGCCGGCTCCGGATGAGCCTCCTCGAGCCAGTCGAGGATGGCGCGGCTCTCGCAGAGCACCAGCCGCGCCTCGCCCGCGGCTTCCACCAGAACAGGGGTCATGCCGGAGGGATTGAGCTCGGCGAAGGCCTTAGGCCGCTCCCAGTAGCGCACCTGGACCTCGCCGAACGGCAGCCGCTTCTCGCCCAGCGCCAGCCGCACCTGGCGCGAGGCCGGATCGAGCGGGAAGTGGTGCAGGGTGCGCTCGGGGCTCATGTCCGACGGCTAGAAGGCGGGCTCCGGTGAGTCCATGGGCTGCACCCCTTAAGCAGCCGTTTACTCTAGGCTCCCGTGGCCGGAACCTCGGCGAAGGCGCCGCCGTGCGGCTCGGCCCGGCCGCGCGGGTCGGCGTGGATGATGATGTCGGCCGCGGGGAAGGCGGCCAGCACCCGCTTCTCGGCCGCAACGATGACCTGGTGGGCCGCTTCCAGCGTGAGCTCAGGGTCGAGGTCGACGTGCATCTGCATGTGCACGTAAGGGCCCGAGGCGCGCGTGCGGAGCTGGTGGACGTCGGTGAGCCTCGGATCCTCGGTCATCAGCCGCACGATCCAGGCCCGCGCCTCGTCGGAGAGCTCGTGGTCCATGAGCTGGCCGGAAGCCTCGCGGAACACGCTGACCGCGCCCCAGAGCAGCAGCGCCGCGACGGCGAGCGCCGCCCAGGCGTCGAGGCTGTTGAAGCCCAGCCACGCCGAGGCTCCGATCCCCACGAGCGCGATGACGTTGGACGCCAGGTCGGAAGCGTAGTGGGCCCTGTCGCCGGAGACCGCCACCGACGCGGTCCTGCGGAGCACGCGGGTCTGGGCGGCGATCAGCACGCCGGTCAGCGCCGTCGAGACCAGCATCACGACGATGGCCCAGTCCTCGTCCTTCAACGGGTGCGGGCCCAGGAGATCGCCGATCGCCTCACGGGCGATGAGCGCGGCGGAGGCGAACACCAGGCCGGCCTGCATGAGGCTGGCGAAGGCCTCCGCCTTGCCGTGGCCGAAGCGGTGCTCGGGATCCGGCGGCGCCACGGCGTAGCGGACCGCGAAGAACGTCCCCAGCGAGGCCAGCAGGTCGAGGCCGGAATCGGCCATGGAGGCCAGCAGCGCGACCGAGCCGGAGGTCAGCCAGGCGGCGAGCTTGATCGCCGCCAGGATGCTCGCCGTCGCCACCGACAGCAGGGTGACCCGACGGGTCAGCGCGGCGCTTTCGCCGGCGGTGAGGCCGTGGACGTCCATCGGCCGGAGGTTAGCGAGCCCGCCGCGCCAGGCCAGCGCAAACGACTCGCAAGACAAGGTCGCGACAGCCCGGCCGAGACGGCGGAAATCATCTGCGGCGGGAACGATCGCCGTCGCGCGGCCAAGGTCGTGGCGCTGCGCGAGTGGCCCCAGGCGACCATCGCCGCCGCTCCGCTGACCGCCGGCTACGCCGCCTCCCGCGGCATCGGCCCGACGTAGCGCGACTGCGGGCGGATGAGCCGGCCGCCGGCCAGCTGCTCGCGGGCGTGGGCGATCCAGCCCGAGACGCGGCCCATGGCGAACACGCAGGTGAAGGCCGAGGGCGGGAAGGCGAGCGCCTCCAGGAGGAGCGCTGTGTAGAACTCGACGTTGGTGTCGAGCGGGCGGTTCGGCTTGCGCGCCTTCAGGATGGCGAGCGCCGCCTGCTCGACGGCCTCGGCGAAAGCCAACCGCCCCGGCAGCACATTGGAGCCCTCGCCCAGCCGGCGCACCGCCTTCTTCAGCGCATCGGCGCGCGGGTCGCGCACGCGATAGACCCGGTGGCCGAAGCCCATCAGCCGGTCGCCGCGGTCAAGCGCGGACTCGATCCAGGCGCGGGCGTTCTCCGGCCGGCCGATGGCGTCCAGCATGTCGATGATCGGGCCGGGCGCGCCGCCGTGCAGCGGCCCCTTCAGCGCGCTGATCCCGCCCAGCACGGCCGAGGCCAGGCCCGCGCGAGTCGAGGCGATGACCCGCGCGGCGAACGTCGAGGCGTTCAGGCCATGGTCGCTGACCGTCACGAGGTAGGTGTCGAGGGCGTCGACCTCGGCGGCGCTCGCCGGCCGGCCCTTGATCATCCGCAGGATGTCGCCGGCGTGCCGCAGGTTGGGGTCGGGCCGGACCGGCGCCTCGCCGGCCTGGGCGCGGACCACGGCGGCGGTGAACACGGCCGGGGCGGCGGTGAGGCGAAGCGCGACGCCGAGGTCGTCGCCGTCGGCGAGCCTCGCGGTGAGCGCGCGCATCGCCTCTATCGGCGAGCGGTCCAGGAGGCCGGTGTCGAGAGCGGAGACCTCGCCGAAAACCTCCGCGCGCGCGGCCCCGAGCGCCGGACCGAGATCGGCGGGCACGCCGTCGAGGAAGCCGTCCCACAGCAGCCGCACCACATCCTCGTAGCCGACCCGGCCGGCGAGCTCGTCGAGCGAGCGTCCGCGGATGATCAGCCGTCCCGCCTGGCCGTCCACTTCCGACAGCACGGTTTCGGCGGCGACGACGTCTTCCAGGCCGTCTGAAACATGCGGGGTCATGGCGCGCTCCTTCCTGCTTGCAGAGCCAGAGATTTGCCGGCAATCTAGGTCCGTCAATCTTGATCAATATGATCAATGTATGCCTGATCGGGACTGGATCGCTGCGGAGGACGCCAGGACCCGCCTGGGGGTGAGGGCCCAGACGCTCTACGCCTATGTGAGCCGCGGACGCGTGCAGATGCGGCCCGACCCGCGCGATCCGCGCCGCAGCCTCTATCGCGCCGCCGACATCGCCGCGCTCAGCCAGCGCAAGTCGCGCAGCCGCAAGGTCTCCGAGGTGGCGGCCGGCGCGATCGCCTGGGGCGAGCCCGTGCTGGCCTCGGAGATCACCACCGTCGCCGGCGGGCGGCTGTTCTACCGCGGGCGGGACGCGATCCTGCTCGCCGAGACCGAGATCCTGGAGTCGGTGGCGCGGCTGCTGCGCGGCGGCCACGGCGCGGCGCTTAAGCGAACCGACCGGCCCGCCCCGCCGGATGCGCCCGACATGCGCACCCGCGGGTTCCTGGCGCTCGCCGCGCGGGCCGGCGGCGATCCGCCCGCGCGCGGGCGCAATCCCCTGGCGCTCGCGGTCGAAGCGGCGACCCTGCTCGACGTGCTGACGGACGCTATCGCCGGTGAGGTGGGCGGCGGGGCGATCCACAACCGGCTGGCGCTGGCCTGGGGCCAAGGCCCCGGCGGACCCGGCGCGGACCTGATCCGCCGCTGCCTGGTGCTGGTGGCCGACCACGAACTGAACGCCTCGGCGTTCGCCGCGCGGGTGGCCGCCTCGACGGGCGCGTCGCTGGCGGCCGCCGCGCTCGCGGGGCTTGCGACGCTGAGCGGCCCGCGGCACGGGATGGCCACCGCCGCGGTCAGGACCTTCGCCGCCGAGGCCGCCCAGCTCGGCCCGGCCCAGGCGATCGCCAACCGGCTGGCCGAGGACCGGGCGCTGCCGGGATTCGGCCATCCGCTCTATCCGGACGGGGACCCGCGCGCCGCGGCGCTGCTGTCGCGATTCGATCCGCCGCGGGAGCTGGCGGCGCTGCAGGCGGCGGTGCGGCAGGAAACCGGGCTTGCGCCGAACGTCGACTTCGCCCTGGTCGCCGCCTGCGAGGCGCTGAAGCTGCAGCTGGACGCGCCGTTCGCGGTCTTCGCGGTGGCCCGCTGCGCCGGCTGGATCGCGCATGCCATCGAACAGGGCCAGTCGGAGGCGCTGATCCGGCCGCGCGCCCGCTACGTGGGCCCGGAGCCGGAGTTCGGCTGACGCCGGTTGCAGCGCCGCGACCATTCGGCGGTTGAGCCGTGCCGCGGCTCACCTTAATGCGCCAGGGCAAAGCCGCCCCGGGGGAGCGCCGCCGTGCCCGACTGGATCAACGCCGTCATCCTGGGCGTCGTCGAGGGGCTGACGGAGTTCATCCCGGTCTCCTCCACCGGCCATCTTCTGCTGGTGAAGGAGCTGATGGGTCTGAAGGACCCCTTCTGGGACACCTTCAACGTGCTCATCCAGTTGGGGGCCGTGCTGGCGGTCGTCGCGCTCTACTTCGTCCGCTTCTGGGACGTGCTGATCCGCCTTCCGACGGACCCGAACGCCCGGCGCTTTGCGCTCTCCATCGTCGTAGGCTCGATCCCCGCCTTCATCGCGGGCTTCCTGCTGCACGATGCGATCAAGACCATCCTGTTCGAGAGCCCCCGGGTGATCTGCACCGCCCTGGTCATCGGCGGCATCCTGCTGCTGATCATCGATCGCGTGGCGCCCAAGCCGCGCCGCGACGACGCCTTCGACCTGCCGATCTGGACCTCGCTGGCGGTGGGCGTCTTCCAGTGCCTGGCGCTGGTGCCCGGCGTGTCGCGCTCCGGGGCCACGATCGTCGGCGCCATGCTGATGGGCGTGGAGAAGAAGGCCGCGGCCGAATTCTCCTTCTTCCTGGCGATCCCGATCATGTTCGGGAGCTTCGTGCTGGATGGCTGGAAGAGTCGCCATCAGCTCACCGGCCACAACATCGAGCTGGTGGCGATCGGCTTCGTGGTCGCCTTCATCGTGGCCATCGGCGTGATCCGGGCGATGCTCGCCATTGTCACCCGCCGCGGCTACGCCGTGTTCGGCTGGTGGCGGATCGTGGTGGGCGCAGCGGGGTTGCTGGCGCTGCAGTTCGCGTGAAGAATCCGATCCACCTCCCGCAAGGGGAGAAGCGGGAGTCAGGCGGCGAGCGCGCCGTCTTCCTGGTCGGCGTACTGGCCGCCTCGGCGGTAGCGGTAGAGATAGCTGGGCAGCACGGCCTCCAGCGTCGTGGGCGTGATGCCGAGCTCGGCGAGGCCGGGGTGCTGGCCGGAGACGACGTTGTCGGTCCGGAGCAGCCGCACCTGGTCCGAGGTGATCGGCGGGGCGACGACGCCGGCGGCGAGGTCGCCCAGCGCGCCCAGCAGGTCGGCGGCGATGAACGGCACGGGGATGAGCATGCGCCGCCGCTCGATCTGGGCCAGCAGGATCTCCATCAGCGCCCGGAAGGTGAAGATGGCCGGGCCGCCGAGCTCGTAGGTCTGGCCGGCGCACTCCGCCAAGGTGACCGCCTTGGTCAGCGCCCGCGCGACGTCGCCCACGAACACCGGCTGCATGCGCGTGCGCCCGCCGCCGATCAGCGGCAGCGCCGGGCTCACCAGGGCCAGGCCGGCGAAGCGGTTGAAGAAGCTGTCCTGCGGGCCGAACACGATCGACGGCCGCGCGATCACCGCGTCGGGGTAGATCGCGCGAGCCGCCGCCTCGCCCTCGGCCTTGCTGCGGGCGTACTTGGCGGACGACACGGGATCGGCGCCCAAGGCCGAGATCTGCACGAGGCGCGTGACGCCTTCGGCGCTGGCCGCCTCGGCGACGTTGCGCGCCCCCATGACGTGGACGGATTGGAAACCCTGACGGCCGTGCTCGTAGAGCAGTCCGACGAGATTGAGCGCGGCGGTCGCACCGTCCAGCGCCCGGCGCAGCGACGCCGGGTTGCGGACATTGGCCTGGACGACGTCAATCTGGCCCACGTCGCCGTGCAGGCGCATGGCGTAGGCGAGATTCGGCTGGCGCACCGCGACGCGGATCCGCCAGCCGACCTTGGCGAGCTGGCGCACGGCCTGGGTTCCGATGAAACCCGAGCCGCCGAACACGGTGACGAGATCCTGCATGACGGGTCCGAAGCCTGCGCCGGGCGCGCGGGATGCCGATAGACGATGCGGCTCACCGCCGCAATGCGGAGGGGTCATCGGGCCGGCGCCGTTGACCGTCGCGGGTCGGAGCTTTAAGCAACCCCGCTCGCGCGACCCGACGGGTCGGGCCCAGGTGGCGGAATTGGTAGACGCGCTGGCTTCAGGTGCCAGTGGCTTAACGGCCGTGAAGGTTCGAGTCCTTTCCTGGGCACCATCGGATCGCCGCCAATCGCGGCCGGTGCTTTCCCGCGAGCCTTCCCGCTCTCTATAGTGAGGGCCAGATCGCTGGAGAGCGGACAACGTGACCACCTTCCTGCACGACGGAGACCTGCCCGCCGACGCGCTCGCCGGCGCCTCGGAGGTGGCGATCGATTCGGAGACCATGGGCCTCCGCCTCGGCCGCGACCCGCTGTGCGTGGTGCAGCTCTCCGACGGGCGCGGCGACGCCCACGTGGTGCAGCTGAGCCGGCCCGACTATGCCTGTCCCAACCTGAAGCGGCTGCTGACCGATCCCGCCGTCACCAAGATCTTCCACTATGGCCGCTTCGACATCGCCATGTTCTACCTGCATCTGGGCGTCGTCACGGGCCCCGTCTACTGCACCAAGATCGCCTCCAAGCTGGCGCGCACCTACACCGACCGCCACGGGCTGAAGGACGTCGTGAAGGAGCTCCTGGGCGTCGACCTCTCCAAGCAGCAGCAGAGCTCCGACTGGGGCGCGCCGAAGCTCTCGGAGGAGCAGGTCGCCTACGCCGCCTCCGACGTGCTGCACCTGCATGCGCTGAAGGCGCGGCTCGACCACATGCTGGCGCGCGAGGGCCGCGACGCGCTCGCCAAGGCCTGCTTCGCCTTCCTGCCCAACCGTTCGCTGCTGGACGTGGCGGGCTGGGAGGACATCGACATTTTCGCTCACGCCTGAGGTTTGGGGATGGCGGCGCCCGAGAGCTTGGGGGAGCCGGTCCGCGGCGGCATCGAGCGCTGGCGGCGGCGCTCGCGCGTGGTCCGCGCCCTGCGCCTCGTCGTGCCCGGGATCATCCTCCTGATCCTCCTCGGGCTGGGAGCGTCGGTGGTCTACAACGCCTCCAAACCCGGCCCTGAGGCGAGCCAGGAGACCAACCAGCCGATCCGGCTGATCAATCCGCGCTTCGTCGGCCGCGACGACCGCGGCCGAGCCTTCGCGCTGACCGCCGCCAGCGCCACGCGTGATCCGCAGGAGTACCAGAAGGTCTATCTCGACCGTCCGGCCCTGGTGCTCGACGAGCAGGGGCCCGATCCCATGCGGATCATCGCCCGAAGGGGAGTCTTCCACGAGAACACCGGCAAGCTGGAAGTGAGCGGCGGGGTGCGGCTCGCCTCCAACAAAGGCGCCTTCGAAACCGCCGCCTCGCAGTTCGACACCAAGAGCGGCGAGCTGGTGGGTTCAGGCCCGGTTCACGGCTCCGGTCCACTTGGAGAAATCGATGCGAAGTCCTATGCGGTTTATGACAAAGGTGACCGCATGGTCTTCAATGGCCGCGTCCACACGCGCCTGATTCCGAAATGACAGCGTTGGAAGCCCGCCCGATGAAGAGCCTCTCCACCCTTGCGGCGATCGCCCTCGCCGTCGCCGCGCCGGCCCTCGCCCAGCAACTGGCCACCAACTCGAAGGCGCCGATCGACATCACCTCCGACCACGCGGAGGCGAGCAACAGCGACTGCGTCTCCACCTGGACCGGCAACGTCGAGGCGTTGCAGGACAACGCCCGGCTGCGCACCGATGTGCTGAAGCTCTATTCCGCCCGGAACGCCAAGGCCGGCTCGTCGACCAACAGCTGCGGCGACATCGTGCGCATGGAAGCCCTGGGCTCGGTCTACTATGTGACCCCGCAGCAGCGCGTGAAGGGCGACAACGCCGTGTACCTCGCCTCCAACGACACCATCACCGTGACCGGCGACGTGGTTGCGGTGCGCGGCCGCGACGTGATGCGCGGGAAGCGGATGGTGATCAACGTCAAGACCGGCGACGGCCAGATGGAGAGCGACGTGACCGGCCGCAACCGGCCGGGCCGCGTGCGCGGCGTCTTCTATCCGAACGACAAGACCGACAATGCGCAACAGCCGGCCGGCGCCGGCGAGCGCCGGTGACATTTTGAAGCCTGAGCGGATCGCGAGCGGTCCCGGCCAGGCCGGTGAGGGGCTGGTCGTCGACAACGTCGGCAAGTCGTTCCGCGGCCGACCGGTGGTGAAGGGCGTTTCGCTGCGGCTGCGCCGCGGCGAGGTGGCGGGCCTGCTCGGCCCGAACGGGGCGGGCAAGACCACCTGCTTCTACATGATCACCGGTCTCATCGCGGTCGATTACGGCGCGATCTACCTGGACGGCGCGAACATCACCGAGCTTCCCATGTACCAGCGCGCCCGGATGGGCGTGGGTTATCTGCCGCAGGAGACCTCGATCTTCCGCGGCATGACGGTCGGCGAGAACGTCATGGCGGTGGTCGAGCTGCGGCTGAAGGACCACAAGCAGGCCCGCGCCATGGTCACCGAGCTGCTCGAGGAGCTCCACATCGAGCACCTGCGGAACGCGCCGGCGATCTCGCTGTCGGGCGGCGAGCGACGGCGGGTGGAGATCGCCCGGGCGCTGGCCTCGGAACCCGCCTTCATGCTGCTGGACGAGCCGTTCGCCGGCATCGACCCCCTGGCCATCGCCGACATCCGCGAGGTGATCGCCTACCTGAAGCAGCGCGGGATCGGCATCCTGATCACCGACCACAACGTGCGCGAGACGCTCGACATCATCGATCGCGCCTCGATCATCCACGCCGGCGAGGTGCTGTTCGAGGGCCGGCCCGACGAGATCGTCGACGATCCGGAGGTCCGCCGCGTCTATCTGGGCGACACCTTCGCCTGAACGTTCCGCTGGCGTCAGCTCGACTTCAACCGGCACTTCCGGAACGCGACCTGCGTTCCGTCGACCACGACGCTCTTGCCGTCAGTCCAGAACTTGATGGGCCCCTTGGCGAACTGCACGCCCTGGTCGACCGGCGTCCGCACGAGCTCGTATCGCCGATTGTTGTTGCTGGTCGTCAGCGTCGCCGTCTTCGGCGTGCTCGAATCATACGACATTTGGAACGCGCCGCCGTCGGCGCACGTGTAGTAGGCGAAATCGAAGTTGTTCATCGGAGGTTGCTTGGGAGAGGCGGCCGAGGCCTGCGCCCAAACCAGGGTCAATGCCAGCACGCCTCCCACCACGGGCGAGGCCTTCACTTCCAGGCTCCTTTCCACGCTGGTGCGAGCTCTTGGCGAGCTCTTTGGCATTGTAGACGATTTCTCGCCGCGTGGGGGCTCGCTCCCGATAACGTGACCCATCGCGGAACGATCGTTTTCGCCGTTGAGGCGGCGGGACGCGGCGCTACCAGGCGTAGGCTTCTGGGGCCGGGCCGCCGGGGCCCGGGAAGATCCTGTCGAGCTCGGCCATCGTTGCATCATCGAGGGTGATCTCGACAGCGGCCAGATTGGCCTCGAACTGCTCGAGCGTGCGGGGCCCCACGATCGGCGCCGTCACCCCGGGACGCGAGGCGAGCCACGCCAACGCCACATCGGCCGGCGCATGGCCGATCTTCCCGCACAGCGCTTCATAGGCCTCCACCCGCTCGTCCTTGCGGGCGTAGGCGCGCCGACCGCGGTCGTTGCCTTGCGGCTGGCCGGCGAGGGCGCCCGCGGCCAGCGGGCTGTAGGGCAAAAAGGCCATGTCATAGGCGCGGGCGGCCGGCAGCACCTCCAGCTCCACGGCGCGCTTCATGAGGTTGTAGACGCTCTGCTCGGAGACCAGGCCCAGGAAGCGGCGGGCTTTCGCGCTCTCCTGCGCCTGGGCGATGTGCCAGCCGGCGAAGTTGGACGAGCCCACGTAGAGCACCTTGCCTTGCGCGACGAGCACCTCCATCGCCTGCCAGATCTCCTCCCAGCGAGCGGCGCGATCGACGTGGTGCATCTGGTAGAGGTCGATGTAGTCGGTGTTGAGCCGCTTCAGGCTGCCTTCGCAGGCCTCCCGGATGTGCTTGGCCGAGAGCCCTTTCTGGTTCGGTCCGACCCAGGATCCCGAGCGGCGGACCGGATCGGGCGAACCCCACTCCATCGGCGCGGAGTAGACCTTGGTGGCCAGCACCGTCTTCTCGCGCCGGCCGTTCCCTTGCGCGAACCAGCGGCCGATCAAGGCCTCCGACTGGCCGGCGTTGTAGTTGTCCGACGTGTCGAGGAGGTTCACGCCGCGCTCGAAGGCAGCGTCCAGGATGCGGAAGGAGCTCCGTTCGTCGGTCAGCCACGAGAAGTTGACGCTGCCGAGACCGAGCGGGCCGATCTGCAGGCCGGTCGAGCCGAACGGGCGGAGCTGCACGCCGGCGCGCCTCAGGTCAGCGGATCGAGCGGGGCGCCGTCGGGGCCGAGCGGGCCCACCCGGCCGGGCGTGACGAACAGCGGCGTGGCGGGCCGGGGAAGTTCGACGCGCCCGAGCCCCGCCCAGGTGGCGAAGCCCAACCGATTGAGCAGCGCCGGGCGCTCGGCGTCGCGGATCGCCGGATCGAGACCCAAGGTGAAGTTCTCCTGCTGCCGGATGAACGGCCGGCAGTGGTAGCTCAGGAGCGCGTGGCGCGGCTTGTCGATGCGGTTGGCCCCGGTGCCGTGCCAGATCCGCCCGTCGAAGCAGAGGATCGAGCCGGCCGGGCCCTCGGCGGCGATGGTGTCCTCCAGCGTCGGCATGTTGGCGGGCTCGTCGGGCGCGTACGCCGAGGAGCGCGGCGTCGCCGCCGCGTCGAGGTGGCTGCCCGGAACCAGGCGGGTGCCGCCGTTGGCGTCGGAGAAGTCGTCGAGCATCCAGGCGATGTTGGCGACCACCGGCTTCGGGGTCCAGAAGCCGACGTAGCCCTGGTCGGTGTGCAGCACCATGGGCTCGCCGCCGGGGTGGGCGATGTTGGCGGTGAAGCTTGAGACCAGGAAGTCGGGGCCCAGGAGGTGGCCCATCAGCTCGGCGATGATCGGATGCAGCATCAGGTCGCGGAATGCCCGGCCCTTGTTGAGCAGCATCCAGATCCGCTGGTTGGGACGCGCCGGGCCGCCGTCGTGGAAGGCGACGCCGCGCGCACGTTCGCCGTGCGCCTGCGCCTGCAGGCGCGACCTCAGGGCCTCGATCTCGCCCCGGGACAGCACGCCCGGCACGATGCAGTAGCCGCGCTCGTCGAGGTCCCGCCGGGCCTGATTTAGGTCAGTGGTCGGTTGGGCGAGCTGGACGGGCACGGCGGCTGCCTCCGGGATTGGACTTGGATTTGAGCAGGAGGTTAGCTCGGCATCCGCGGGGCTGGCTAGGGCCGGGCGCTACTCGGCCGCCCGCGTTTCCGCGGCGCGCCGGCGCTCGTACTCGGCCATCGCAGCCTTGCGCCAGCGGGCCCGCAGCGCGGCCGGCCGTTCCGGATAGCGCTCCTCCAGGAAGGCCGCCTCGTCCACCCGGTCGGTGCGGAAGCTGCGGAAATCCTGGCGGAGCTCGCACCAGGTCATCAACAGCCGCACCGTCTCGTGGTAGCCGACGGCGAACGGCCAGACGGTGCGCTCGGTGCGGCGGTCCTGCTCATCGCGATAGACCAGGCGCAGCTTGCGCCCGGCGCGGATCGCCCGGCGCGCGGCGGCCATGTCCAGCCGGTCCGGCACGGCGCGGTAGTTCGGCACCGCGCGGGTGGCCGGCTCGAGGATCAGCGGGCGCAGTCGCTCGGGCACTGTGGCGCCGATCTTGGCGACCAGGTCCTGGGCGGCGCGGGCGAGCTCCGGATCGCCGCGGCTCGCCACCCACTGGGCGCCCAGCACCGCGGCCTCGACCTCGGATTCGGTCAGCATCAGCGGCGGCAGGTCGAAGCCGTTCTCCAGCACGTAACCGACGCCGGCCTCGCCGCGGATCGGCACCCGCTGAGCCATCAGGTCGGCGATGTCGCGATAGACGGTGCGCTTGGAGGTCTCGAGCTCGCCGGCGATGGCCTCGGCGGTGGCGGGGCTGCGATGGCGCCGGAGAATCTGGATGATCTGGAACAGACGGTCCGCGCGGCGCATCTCGGCCCTCCCGCCAGCCTGCTGACAGAGATGAGGCCGCGCCGGCGCGACGCTGTCAACCGCGGGCGGAGTTAACCAATCGGTGGGGTTCGGCCCTTAGCCTGACCAGCAAGAAACAGGCCAATAGGGGATTCGTCTTGGCGCTTAGCGCGCGGCTCGAGATTCGGCAGGGGCAGGGGCTGGTCATCACCCCCCAGCTGCAACAGGCGATCAAGCTCCTGCAGCTGTCCAACCTGGAGCTGGAGGCGTTCGTCGAGGCGGAGCTGGAGCGCAACCCGCTGCTGCAGCGCGAGGAGCCTGAGACCGAAACGCCGGCGGAACCGGAGGCCGAGCCTGCGGCGGGCGAGGCGGCGGACGCCGCCGAGGCGGCCCACGAGCTCGACATGACGCACGACGAGGCCTCGCCCGGGGAGCGGGCGACCGGCGACGCGCCGGACGCGCCGCAGGGCGCGGATGCGGGCGGCGCGGTCGACTGGTCGAAGGCCGGCAAGGGCGGCTTCGACGGCGATCTGGAGGGGCTGGAGGACGCCTTCGCGCGCGAGAAGACCTTGCCCGAGCACCTGCACGACCAGTTGGCCGGAGCCGGCCTGCAGGGCGTCGAAGCGGTGATCGCCAGCGTGCTGATCGACGGCGTCGACGAGGGCGGCTACCTGCGCCTGGAGGCGGCCGAAGTCGCCGGCCGTCTCGGTTGCGATGCGGCGCGGGTGGAGCAGGTGCTGGCCGTGCTGCAGGGATTCGAGCCGACCGGCGTCTTCGCCCGCTCGCTCGAGGAATGCCTGCGGCTGCAGCTTGTGGAGCGCGACCGCTGCGATCCGGCCATGGAGCGGCTGCTGGCCAACCTGCCGCTGCTCGCCCGGCGGGACTTGGCGGCGCTGCGCAAGGCGTGCGGCGTCGACGACGACGACCTGCGTGAGATGATCGCCGAGCTCAAGGCGCTGACGCCCAGGCCCGGCGCGGCGTTCGGCGGCGAGCCGGCCCAGCCCGTCGCGCCCGACGTATTCGTGAAGGAAGGACCGGGTGGGCTCTGGCACGTGGAGCTCAACACCGACACTCTGCCGCGGCTCCTGGTCGACCAGCGGTATCATGCCCAGGTCAGCCGGGGCGCGCGCTCGGACCAGGAGAAGACGTTCGTCTCCGATTGCCTGGCCCAGGCCAACTGGCTGGTCCGCAGCCTCGACCAGCGGGCGAAGACCATCCTGAAGGTCGCCTCCGAGATCGTGCGCCAGCAGGACGCCTTCCTGGCGTTCGGCGTCGAGCACCTGCGGCCGCTGAACCTGAAGACGGTGGCCGAGGCGATCGGCATGCACGAATCCACCGTCAGCCGCGTCACCACCAACAAGTACATGGCGACGCCGCGGGGCCTGTTCGAGATGAAGTTCTTCTTCACCTCGGCCATCCAGTCCAGCGAGGGGGGCGAGGCCCACTCGGCCGAGAGCGTTCGCCACAAGATCCGCCAGCTGATCGAGGCCGAGCGCGACGAGGCCGACGTGCACTCCGACGATCGGATCGTCGAGATCCTCAAGGAAGCCGGCGTCGACATCGCCCGCCGCACGGTGGCCAAATACCGGGAGGCTCTGCGGATCCCCTCCTCGGTCGAGCGCCGGCGGATGCTCAAGGCGGCGGTCTAGCAAGCGCCACAAGAGCCCGTGAGCGCCGGGCTTCAGCGTTGACACCATCCGGGGGCCGGCGCGTTCATCAGGACATGCAAGTCCAGGTCACCGGCAAGCACGTCGACGTCGGCGAGGCCCTGCGCGCGCGGGTCTCCGACGAGATCGCCAACAGCATCGAGAAGTACTTTGACCGCGGCGGCGGGGCGGATGTGGTGGTCACCCGCGAGGGCGCGGCCTTCAAGGTGGACTGCGCCGTGACGCTGGCCAGCGGCGCCCAGCTCACCACCCATGGCGTCGGCGGCGACGCCCACATGGCCTTCGATGCGGCCATGCAGAAGATGGAAAAGCGCATCCGCCGCTACTCCAGGCGGTTGAAGGACCACCACACGCAGGCCCAGGCCAAGCAGGCCGAGACTGCGGCGTACTTCATCCTGCAACCCGTCGAGGCGGAGGACGAGGACGATACGGGCGAGGTCGCGCAGGGCTACCCGGAGCCGGTGGTGATCGCCGAAATGGAGAAGCCGATCCGCTCAATGACCGTGGCGATGGCGGTGATGGAGCTGGACCTGACCGAATCTCAAACAATCGTGTTCCGGAACGCCGCGCACGGCGGATTGTCCGTGGTATATCGCCGCCCCGACGGCAATATCGGGTGGATCGACCCCGAGCGCGCGAAGGGCGCGGAGGGGGATGGGGCGGACGGAACCACTGCGCCGCATTGAGCGCTGAAGGTAACCGTTGTAACGGGCCCGGTTGGCGCGGGCCGCGGACACTTGCGAGCGTAACCTTGAGACAATTGAATATCGGCGACCTACTCGACCGCAACGCGATCGCCCTGCGCGTGAGCGCCGCCAAGAAGCGTCAGGCGCTGGCCGTGATCGCCGAGATCGCGGCCCGCAGCTTCGGGCTGGAGGCCGGCGACCTCCTGGATGCGCTCGCCGAGCGAGAAGCCGCCGGCTCGACCGGCGTCGGACATGGGGTGGCCGCGCCGCACGCCCGGCTCGAAGGACTCGATCGGATGCGCGGCGTCTTCGTGCGGCTGGAGCACCCGGTGGAGTTCGACGCCGTGGACGACCAGCCGGTCGACCTGATGTTCGCCCTGTTCGCGCCCAAGGCCGCCAACACCGAGCATCTGCGCGCGTTGGCCCGGGTCTCCCGGCTGCTACGCCAGCCGCAGATGCGCGAGCAGCTCCGTCAGGCGCGGACCGCCGATGCGATCCACGCCCTGTTGGTCCAGGAGGCCGATGCGGCGCGGCCCTCGGCGGCCTGAGCCGGCCGACGATCGTCTGAAATGCGAAGCGCCGCCGGGAAGTCCCGGCGGCGCTCTTCGTTGTCTCCGCAAGCGGGCGCGTCGGTCTAATGCACCGAAACGGGGGCCAGTTCGTGGGCGACGGCGGCGGCGACCGCGGATTCCTTGTCGGTGAGGACGGCGAGGCGCTCGCCGTCGGCGCGGTGCACCGCATAGAGGGTCTGCTCGGGATCGAGCTCGATGCCTTGGATCTGCGCTGAAGGCACGCTCGCCAGGATCTCGGCCGCCTTGACCGGGCGTACGTAGACCAGCTGCGGCGCACCCAAGGCGGCGAAGGCTTCCATGGACAACATTGGCGTCATAATGACCACCTCCGAAAACTGAACGCGCCCGACCGTCGCCGGTTCAGCCGACCGTCTGGCGCTTGGGACCCCGGACCATCCGGCGGCCCCGACTTGTCGCGGGCCATCCCGCTCACCCGGCGCCCCGGATCGGGACCTTGACGATCCGCGTCTCCGGCTCCGGGCGGGCGAGGTCGATGTGGAGCAGCCCGTGCTCCAGGGTCGCGCCCTCAACCACCATGCCGTCGGCCAGAACGAAGGTCCGGATGAACCCACGGGCGGCGATGCCACGATGGAGATAGGAGTCCTCGGTCCTGGCCGAGCCGTCGCGCTTGCCGGCGACGACCAGCTGCCGGTCCTCGACGGTCACCTCCAGCTGGTCCGGCGCGAAGCCGGCCACCGCCAGGGTGATCCGAATCGCGCCCGCGCCGCGATCCTCCACATTGTAGGGGGGATAGCTCTCGGCGGCCGCCTTGGCGGCGCGCTCCACGAGGGCGCGGGTATGCTCGAAGCCCAAGAGAAACGGGCTGTCGAAGAGGATCGACCGATTCATTCCTGAAGAGTCCTTGACGAAGCGACTCTCCGGCCGGGCCGCCCATGAGCGGCGCGGCCCGACCGGACATGTCTTATGTGGGGAGCGCAGCCGTGCGTTGCAACACGCCGCCGCACCCTTCGCCGCTTGACGAGAGCCCGGACGCAGGGCTGGCTTGCGCCCAGGCGCCGGCCTCGCGGCGCGCCACCCGGATCCCGCCGTGCGCTCGCTCCTTCGCCTGTTTGACCGCGCACGCGGCGAGCCCGCCGACGCGCCCTCCGAGGCGCCTCGGGTGAACCTCGCGGCCAGCGCCTCGGCCGAAACCGGCCCGAGCGGCGGCCTGATCGTCATCGAGACGCACATGCGGGCCGAGCGGCCGCTCGCGGCAAGCCTTCGGGTGTTCGTGGGTGAAGCCCGGCGCCCGGCGCTGGAGACGCCGCGCGCACTGACGGCGGAGGGCGAGCACGGCTGGCTCGCCCTGCACGGCCACCTGATGCCGAATGGGCCCGCGGCCATCCGGCTGGAGCTGGTCGACGCCGGCGGACGCCCACTCGCCGTCACATCGCTCACGGTCCACGTCCGCAACGAGGGCGCGCTCGCCGATGAGGTGCGCGAGAGCCTGAGGCGCACGGGGGCGCCGCTGGTGGTGACCGAGCTCGATTCGCGCCTCTACGCCTACCACGACCAGCGGCTCACGGCCTGGTACGACCGCTCGCCCGCGGCGGTCGAAGAGCACCTGGCGAAGCTCTCCGACACGGGCCGGGCTGCGCCCGACGAGATCGCCGCCCTACGCCACTTCGTTGACGAGGGGTTCATGACGCTCGACGGCGTCGTCGGGCCCGAGCACCTGGCGCGGCTCAATGCGGCGCTGGACGATGCGGTCGAGAAGAAGATCGAGGGTTATGAGTGGGGCATGAGCCAGAGGCTGCACAACCTGCACCTCCAGTACCCCGCGATCCGAGAGCTGTGGCTGCATCCGAAGATCATCCGCATGCTTCGCCTGATCTTCGATGGCGACGGCCGGCCCTGCCAGTCCCTGACCTATGTGTTCGGCTCCGAGCAGGAGCACCACCAGGACACGGTTCACCTGACCTCCTTCCCGGCGGGGCGGATGTGCGGCGTCTGGACGGCGCTGGAGGACGTGCAGCCGGACAGCGGCGAGCTGGTGGTGTTCCCGAAGAGCCACCGCCTGCCGCGGATCTACATGAGCGACGTGGGCGCGAAGAAGGTGACCGGCGACTGGACCGAGTTCGGCGAGACGGTCGTGCCGCGCTGGACAGAACTCCTCGACTCCAGCCGGTTCCGGCGCGAGGTCTACCGGCCCAAGGCGGGCGCCGCGCTGATCTGGCACGAGAACCTTATGCACGCCGGCTCCATGCGGCTCGACAAGTCGAAGTCCCGCCGCTCGATCGTGGGCCACTATTTCGCCGAGGGCTCGGTCGTCTACTACGACTCCAGCGGCAGGCCAGGCCTGCTCTACGAGGGCGAGCTGCCGGCGTAGCGCCTCCTCTCCCCTATCCTCTCCCGCGCTCGATCCGGTCTGGGGAGAGGGGAATTGCGAAGGCCCAGAGCTTGGCGGCTGCGAACGAGAGCGCCGGGATCACCACAACGATCACCCCGAGCGTCGCGGGGAACGGCCAGCCAAGGCGGTCCGCGAGCCAGTGCGTGATGGCGAGATTGGCGGCCAGGCCGAACAGAGAGACCACCAGGAAGCGGGCGAACTGGGCCCCGTGCAGCGCTGGGCGTCCGAAGGTGAACCGCGCATTGCCGAGATAGGAGACGCCCACCGCGCAGAGGTACCCGGCGGTCGTCGCCGCGACCGCGCTCGCGTGCAAGGCGATGCGGGCGGCGGTCGCGCCCAGCGCGTGGACCGCCGTCGCGGCCAGGCCCACGGCCAGGAACGTCCCGCCCTGGCGAATCGTCTCGCGGTGCGGGGCGAGCGGGGTCATCCGGGCCGCCGGGCCGTCAGCAGGATCGAGACGCCGAACGGCAGATCCATGGCCTTGAGGAGTCCGCGCTCCAGACCGAAAACGCTCTTGAGGGCCGCGTTCAGGGCGCGGGGCGGCATGGCCGCCTCGTCGCTCCCCTGCAGGCGGGCCGCGGTCTTGGCCAGACGCACGGCGGCGATCGGCGGAAACAGCAAGCTGTTGAAGTGGCTGGCGCGGCGCACCTCCAACCCGGCGTCCTGGAACAGTCGGCGAAATCCGCCGAGGCCATAGCGGCGCTTGTGGTGGTGGGCGGCGTCGTGCTCGCTCCACATCCAGCCATAGGCCGGCACGGTGGCGATCATGAAGCCGCCGGGGGCGAGCAGGCCGGCCAGCGCGGCGACGGCGCCAGCGTCGTCGTCCACGTGCTCGATCATGTCGAACGCGGCGACCAGATCGAAGGGCGCGCCGAAGTCGGGAAGGGATTGCGGCAGGAGGCCCGGCTCCACCTCGACCCCGAAATGCTCCGCCGCATAGGCCCGCGAATCCGCGTCGGGCTCGATCGCCTGAACCGCGCCGAAGCGCTTCAGCATCTCGAGGTTGCCGCCGGGGCCGCAGCCGGCCTCGAGGATGCGGGCGGGACGGGGCAGCGGCAGGCGCGCAATCTCGGCGGCGAGGATCTCGCGGCGTGCAGCGAACCACCAGTGGTCCTGCTGCAGGACGCGCATCTGGTCGTAGATCGCCCGTTCCATCAGTCCTCGAAGCCGATCCGCTCGCGCACCAGGTAGGTCGGCCGGCCCTTCACCTCCTGGTACATGCGCCCGATGTACTCGCCGAGCACGCCCAGGGCGATCATCTGCAGGGCGAAGCCGAACAGCACCACGACCATCAGCGAGGCGTAGCCGGGGACGTCGCGGCCGACGATCAGCACCCGCAGGATCAGGAACACGCCGGCGGCCAGCGCCAGGACGGCCGCGAGCGCCCCCACCATGGTCCAGACACGGAGCGGCAGGGTGGAGAAGGCGGTCAGCCCGTCGAGGGCGAAGCGGAACAGCTTGCGGTAGCCCCAGGCGGTGGTCCCGGCGATCCGCGCCGGCCGCACGTAGGGCACGCCGACCTGGCGGAAGCCCACCCAGGCGAACAGGCCCTTCATGAACCGGTTGCGCTCGGGCAGCCGCTTCAGGGCCTCGACCACCGCCCTATCCATCAGCCGGAAGTCGCCGGTCGAGGCGGGGATGGGGTAGTCGGAGAGCCAGTTGAAGATGCGGTAGAACAGGCTGGCGGAGGTCCGCTTGGCGACCGTGTCGCTGGTGCGGTCGGTGCGCACCCCATAGATGACGTCGTAGCCCTGCTCCCAGAGGTCGACGAACTCGCCGATCAGCTCCGGCGGGTCCTGCAGGTCGGCGTCGAGCGGAACGACCAGATCGCCGGTTGCGGCGTCAAGGCCGGCGGTGAGCGCCGCCTCCTTCCCGAAATTGCGCGACAGCGCGACGATCCGCAGGCGGCGGTCCTGCGCGGCCCGGCCCACGAGCTGCGCCAGGGTGTCGTCGCGGCTGCCATCGTCCACGCAGACGATCTCGAGCCTCAGCCCGAGCCCGCCAAGGGCCTCGTCCAGCCGCCCGAACAGCGCCTCCAGCGCCGGCGCCTCGTCGTGCATCGGCACGACCAGCGACAGCGTGCGATCCTTGCGGGAGCGCCCGGAGGTGCTGGCCGAGGGCGCGGTTCGGGTGCGTCGGGCGGGCGTCATGCGTGTGCCGTCACTAAGCCCTGGATGCGCCCGCGGCGCCAGAGCGGCGCTTCGGTCAATGGCCAAGATCGATCTGGCCGAGCGTGCAGGTGGTGCGGCCGTCGCCGACCACGCCGAACGCCTGCAGCACGCCGGTGGTGACCGGCGTCACCGCCTTCCAGCCGGTGCGGGGCGAGGTGACGGTCTTCTGGGATGCGGTCACGTCCGGACGCGGCGTTCCGGTTTCGCCGCCGCCGACGATCTGGCCATCCCTGTCCACCAGGATGATGTGGGCGACCGGCTGCCTGGCGACCCTGTCCCAGGCCCAGCCCTCGATCATGACGCCGGGCGTCGCGCCCACGTAACGGAAGTCCACGAGGTCGGTGTTGCCGACGCAGTCGCCGGCGCCGCTCTTCGGGAACGCCGTCTTCACCGACTTGCCGAGCAGGGCGCCGGCCCAGTCCGGCTCCGCAGGCAAGGGGGTGGTGGAGGCTTTCGCCGGCGGCGGCCGCCAGGCCGGCTGCGCCGCGGGCGAAGGTTGCGAGCCGGCGATCGGAGGCAGGCCCTCGCTCGACGCCGGGGCGCGCGCTTTCGGCTTATCGCATCCGGCGAGCGCGGCCAGCGTCGCCGTCACTATCACGGCCGCCGCCGCGGACCCGGTCCATCGCATGAGGCGCCCCCCTTTGGAGCAGCCTGGATAGCGCCGCCCGGCGCATCGGGGCAACGGTCGTCAAGCCGCAGGCTCCGCCGCGGTCCGGCTGCGGATCCCGAGGCCTCGCGTTTAGCCTAGCGGCCCGAGCGCCAGCCTGCGCTGGCCTGGCTCGCAAACAGCCCGAGCGCGACGCCAACGAGGAGGCCGACGGCGATGGCCGTGGAGAGGCTGGTCAACGGCCGCTCCTGGGTGACGGCGGACAGCTTCCGGCCGGTCGCGGCGGCCTGGTCGCGCGCGACCTGCACGCTGCGGCGCGCGCCGTCGTTGAGCGCAGCCCGCGCCTGGGCGGTCTTGGCCTTCGCCGCCTGCGCCACCCGTTCGCCCTTGGCGCGCAGCTGAGCCGTTCGCCCGCCCTGCGGGCCGGCATCCTGGATATCGGTCACAGACATCGGCCACTTCCTCTTCTCACTTGACTGGGATCGGTTGGCCCAACGAACCGGGCGCAGCCTCGGCTTGTTCCGTGGCGAGACTAAGACGCCGGACCGGCCCCGAAGTCGATCACCACTTTCACGTCGTCGGGCCGCGCTTCGAACGCCTCGGCCCAACGCTCCAGCGGCACGCGGCGCGAGATCATCCGCGAGAGCCAGGCGGGATCGGACTTGGCGAGGGCCGCCACCGCCGCCTCGTAATGCGCCCGGTTGGCGTTGACGGTGCCGAAGATCACGTCGTTGCGCAGCACCGTCTGGCGGTTGAACCCGCCGATGTCGAAGTCGAGGGTTCGGCCGCCCGAGGAGATCCCCGCCAGGCAGACGATCCCGTCTGAGCCGCACCGCTGGACCACCTCGGCCACGACCGCGGCGGCCCCTGTGCATTCGATGATCACCCCGGGCTGCAGGTCGGGGAGCTGCTCGACGCCGCCGTAATGATAGACCCCGCCCAGGCTTGCCACGAGCTCGGGCTTCGGCCCGCGCGCATGGCGATCGAAGACGTGGACCTCCAGGCCTCGCTGCCGCGCCATCAGGGCGGCCAGCAGGCCCACCGGTCCGGCGCCGGTGACCAGCACCGAACGGGGCCGCCAGGTCCGGGTCCGGGCGCCGATCCGCTCGATGTGGTCCCAGGCCTTGGCGAGCACGCTGGCCGGCTCGACCAGGACGCCCAGGACGCCGAGCGCGGGATCGATGCGGATCGCGAACTCCGGCCGCAGCCGGAAGCGCTCGGCGCCGTAGCCGTCCGCCTGCTTGATGCCGCGCTCGGTGTAGCGGCCGTTGCGGCACATGTCCCACTCGCCGCCAGCGCAGGCGGGGCAGGGGACAGGGTCGGGCCGGCGGACCACGCCGGCCACCAGATCGCCTGTCGAGAAGCCCGAGCCGTCGGGGGCCTCGATCACCCGGCCGAGCGATTCGTGCCCCAGGACCAGGCGGCGCTCGCCGGGCGGCGCGGCGCCGTACTTCGCCGCGATGATCTCGCGATCGGTGCCGCAGATCCCAAGCGCCACGGCCTGCACCAGCAGCGTCCCCTCGCGCGGCGCCGGTTCGGGACGCTCGTCCAGCCGCAGGGAGTTTGCGCGGCCGGGCTCGACCGTGAGGGCCCGCATGCCGCCGGCTCAGATCAGCTCGCGCACCTTGTCGACCGCGATGCTTCGCGCGATCGCGCCGCGGTTCGCCGTGCCCTTGGCCAGGGCTTCGGCGAGGTGCCGGGCCTGATCGAAGGTGACCTTCGGCGCCATCGGGGGCTCGTTCGGATCGACGATCGCCTGGATCAGCGCCGGTCCGGGGGTCTCCAGCGCCTGGCGCAGCGCCTCGGCGCAGTGGGCGGGGTCCTCGACGCTGAACCCGGGGATGCCGAATCCGCGAGCCACGGCGGCGAAGTCCACCGGGTGCAGGTCGCAGACGTATTCCGGGTTGCCCAGGAACACCATCTGCTCCCACTTGATCTGGCCGAGCTCGTCGTTCTTGATCACCACCACCTTCACGTTGAGCTTGTACTTGGCGCAGGTGGCGAGCTCGCCAATCAGCATGGTCAGGCCCCCGTCGCCCACGAACGCGATCACCTGGCGATCGGGATGGGCGACCGCCGCGGCGACCGCATAGGGCAGGCCGCAGGCCATGGTGGCCAGGTTGCCCGAGCACGAGAACATCTGATCGCCGCGGATCGACAGGTGCCGCGCGATCCAGCAGGTGATGGTGCCGGAATCGGTGGCGATGATGGCGTCGTCGGCCAGCAGCTTGTTGAGCTCGTGGGCCACCACCTGGGGCTTCATCGGCATGTCCTGGCGGGTGCCGCGCTCGGTCATCAGGGCGCGCCAGTCGGCCATTGCGCGCTGCGACGTCTCGAGGAAGCTGCGGTCCTCCCGGCGGAGCCTGGGGATCAGCGCCTCCAGCACCGACTTGGAATCGCCGACGAGGCCGACCTCCACCGGACAGCGCAGGCCGATGCGCGCGGCGTCGATGTCGATCTGCACGGCGTGGGCGTCGCCCGGCTTGGGGTAGTATTCGATGTAGGGGAAGGAGCTGCCGACGATCAGCAGGGCGTCGCATTCCGCCAGCGCCTCCTGCGAAGGCTTGGTGCCCAGGAGGCCGACGCCGCCGAGGCAGAAGGGATTGTCGTCGGGCAGCGCGCCCTTGCCGAGCAGCGGCTTGGCCACCGGCGCGCCCAGCCGGTCGGCGGCCACGGCCAGCAGATCGCCGGCCCCCAGCGCCCCCTGTCCGGCCAGGATGCACGGCTTCTTGGCTGCATTCAGGATCTCGGCGGCGCGGGCCAGCAGCGGCTCGGGCGGCAGCGGCCGCGCCCAGACGCCGACCTCCGAGACGTGATGCGGCACGTTGCGCTTGGAGCGCAGGTCCTTCTTCACCGGCTCGTCCTGCAGGTCGACCGGCATGGTGACGTGGGCGACCCCGCGCCGCGCCAGCGCCGTGCGGATCGCCAGCTCCATCACGTTCTCCACGTGCGCGGCGCCCATGATCCGGTTGTTGTAGACCGCGACGTCCATGAACAGCTTGTCGAGCTCGACGTCTTGCTGGGTGTGGGTGTTGAGCAGGTCGTGGAACTGCAGCCCGGTGATCGCCAGCACCGGCTGGCCGTCGAGCTTGGCGTCGTAGAGCCCGTTCAGCAGGTGGATCCCGCCCGGCCCGGAGGTGGCGATGCAGACGCCCAGCCGACCGGTCCACTTGGCGTAGCCGCAGGCCATGAAGGCGGCGGCCTCCTCGTGGCGGGTCTGGATGAAGCGGACCTCGTCCTTGCGCCGCCGCAGCGATTCGATGATGCCGTTGATGCCGTCGCCCGGAAGGCCGAAGATGGTGTCCACGCCCCAGTCGATCAGCGACTGGACGAGCACATCGGCGGCGGTCATCGAAGCCATGGGAAAACGCCTTTCGTTGGCAAGCGGCGCCGAGCCGCGCGGCGGCGGCGGGCTGCCCCGCTCCGATAACCGAATGCCGGCTTGAACGTTCCCCCCAGGGTGGGTGCGCGGGCGGACCGCGGCCCGCGAGAGGAGGCCAGCGATGGACGGACCCGCGACCGCCGGCTTGGCGACGCAGGAGGTGTTCAACCAGCCGCCGCCGCTGGTCGGCTACAATCTGTTCACCTCGGATCGGGCGCTCACCGAGGCGGTGGTCCGCGAGGGGGCCGGCTGGGCGATCGCCGACCTGACCCGGTATGGCGCGAAGCTCGGGACGCCCGAGGTCCTCGAGTTGGGCGCCCTGGCCAATCGCGAAACGCCCAGGCTGCACGCCTTCGACCGCTTCGGGCGGCGCATCGACTGGGTGGAGTTCCATCCCGCCTACCACGAGTTGATGGCGCTGCAGGTGGCGCAGGGCATCCACGCCTCGCCGTGGTCCGACCCGCAGCCGGGCGCGCATGTCCGCCGTGCCGCCGGCCTGTACATGAGCGGCCAGGTGGAGGCCGGGACCAGCTGCCCGATCTCCATGACCTATGCGGCGATCCCGGTGCTGCGGCGCGCGCCGGCCGAGGTCCAGGCGTGGCTCCCGAAGCTCCTGTCGCGCCGCTACGATCCGGCGCATCGCCCGATGTCCGAGAAGACCGGCGCGCTGATGGGCATGGGGATGACCGAGAAGCAGGGCGGCAGCGACGTCCGCAGCAACACCACGCGCGCTGAACCCGAGACCCGCAGCGGGCCGGGCGAGGCCTATCGCATCACCGGCCACAAGTGGTTCTTCTCCGCGCCGATGGGCGACGCCTTCCTGGTCCTGGCCCAGGCTCCGGGCGGGCTCTCCTGTTTCTTCATGCCCCGATGGACACCGGCCGGCGAGCTCAACGCGATCCGCCTGCAGCGGCTGAAGGACAAGCTCGGCAATCGCTCCAATGCTTCCAGTGAGGTGGAGTTCGACACTGCGCTCGGCTGGCTGATCGGCGAGGAGGGACGCGGGATCGCCACGATCCTCGAGATGGTCGGCTACACGCGGCTGGACAATGTGCTGGGCTCGGCCGGCGTGCAGCGCCAGGCGCTCGCCCAGGCGATCCACCACGCCGCCCACCGCACGGCTTTCCAGAAGCGGCTCGTCGACCATCCGCTGATGGCCGCCGTGCTGGCCGACATGGCGCTGGAGGTCGAGGCCGCCACGGCGCTCGCCTTCCGGCTGGCCCGCGCCTTCGACGCGCAGGACGACGCGTCCGAGGGCCTGTTGCGCCGCCTGGTCACGCCGGCCGCCAAGTTCTGGGTCTGCAAGCGCGGCCCGATGCTGGCCGCCGAGGCGCTCGAGGTGCTGGGCGGCAACGGCTACGTCGAGGACAGCGGCATGCCGCGCCTCTATCGCGAGCTGCCGGTCTATTCGATCTGGGAAGGCTCCGGCAACGTGGTCTGCCTCGACGTGCTGCGCGCGCTCCGCCGCGAGCCTGAGACCCTGGCCGCGCTGGAGGCCGAGCTGGCGGCCGCCCGTGGCGATCCGCGGCTGGACGCCCGGATCGAGGCCCTGCTCGCCACGGCCCGCGCCGAGGTTCCCGAAAGCGCCGCCCGCCGGCTCTGCCGCGAGCTGGTGGTGACGCTGCAGGCGGCGCTGCTCCTGCGGCACGCGCCGAGCTTCGTGGCCGAGGGCTTCATCGCCAGCCGGCTCGGTGGTGGTGGCGATGCGTTTGGCCTGACCGTCGAAGACGCAGATCTGCGCCCGATCGTCGAGCGCGCCGCCGTGGCCTTCCCGTGAGCCTCCCGGAAGAGGCGAACCCCGCCAGCGGCTTGCGGGCGGGGTTCATGGTGGAGCTAAGCGGAGTCGAACCGCTGACCTCTTGAATGCCATTCAAGCGCTCTACCAACTGAGCTATAGCCCCGAGGTCGTCGGGCCCTGCGACCACGGCCGCCGGGAGGCGCGGAACCTATTCAAACAGCCGGACGCGATCAAGACCGCTGCGGGACGATTTTGCCGCGGCGCAAAGGCGCCGGGGTCCTCGGCTACTCGTCGTCGCCCTGGTCGGGAAGGCCTTCGATTTCGGAGTCGTCGAATTCGTCCTCGTCCTCTTCCAGGAAGGGCACGTCGGCGTCGTCCTCGACATCCTCGTCGTCGGCGAACTCGCCGAGGTCCTCCGACACCGGGCTGACGCCCGGCTCGACCCCGTTCTCTTCGTCCTCGTCGCCGGCCAGCGGCGGCTCGTCGGCCACCTCGTCCAGCTCGGGGGCGGCGACGTCCTCCTCTTCCTCTTCCTCGGCTTCCGCAGGCTCCAGGACCTGGTCTTCGCGCTCCTCCTCGACCTCGGCTTCCGGCGCCGCGACGCGCGCGCGAACCCGGCGATTGCGGATCGCCTCGTCCGGATCGAACTCCGTGGCGCACTTCGGGCAATGGGCCGGCCGCTTGTTGAGGTCGTAGAACTTCGCCTGGCAGTGCGGGCAGATCTGTTTGGCGCCCAGCTCGGGATTGGCCAATGTCGGAAGCCTCTGAACGTCTCGGGGGTCGCGGAAAGCGGGCTCCCTTGCCATGGAGGGAGGCGACTGTCAAAAGCATTCCCCCTCGTGAATCTAGAAGGCCTCGGGAGGCTCGTTTTCCACCCATGACGGCGCGGCGACTGACCGTCGGGCGGGCGGGTCCGCTGACCGGCCGCGTGCGCGCGCCGGGGGACAAATCCATCTCGCACCGGGCGCTGATCCTGGGCGCGCTGGCGCATGGCGAGACGCAGATCGAGGGACTCCTGGAGGGCGACGACGTGCTGCGCACCGCCGCCGCCATGCGCGCCTTCGGCGCCGAGGCGAGGCGGCGGGGCGAGGGGCGCTGGAGGGTGGTCGGCGCCGGCGGCTTCGCCGAGCCGGCCGACGTCATCGACTGCGGCAACTCCGGCACCGGCGCGCGGCTGATCCTCGGGGCCGCCGCGGGTTTCCCGCTGGCGGCGACCTTCACCGGCGACGCGAGCCTGCGCGAACGGCCGATGCGGCGGGTGCTGAAGCCGCTGGGGGAGATGGGCGCGCGATGGGCGGCGCGCAGCGGCGATCGCTTGCCGCTGACCCTGCAGGGGGGCGGGTTGAAGCGCATCAGCTACCGGCTGCCCGAGCCCTCGGCGCAGGTGAAATCAGCCGTGCTGCTGGCGGGGCTGCACGCCGAGGGGGGAGCCGAAGTGGTCGAGCCGGAGGCGACGCGCGACCACACCGAGCGCATGCTCCGCGCCTTCGGGGCCCGGGTCGAGGTGGCGGAAGAGGGGGGCGGCCGGCGGATCTCGCTGGCCGGCGGCCAGGCGCTGCGCGGCACGCTCGTGCGGGTCCCCGGCGATCCCTCCTCGGCGGCGTTCCCGCTGGTGGCGGCGCTGATCACCCCGGGCTCGGAGGTCACGGTGGAGGGGGTGCTGCTCAATCCCCTGCGCACCGGCCTGATCGAGACCCTGCGCGAGATGGGCGCGGACCTCAGCGTCTCGGACGTTCGCGAAGAGGGCGGCGAGCAGGTGGGCGACGTCACCGCGCGCCACTCGCAGCTGCGCGGCGTGGTCGTGCCGCCCGAGCGCGCGCCCTCGATGATCGACGAATATCCGATCCTCGGCGTCGCCGCGGCCTTCGCCGAGGGCGCGACCGTGATGCGCGGCCTGGCGGAGCTCAGGGTCAAGGAAAGCGATCGGATCGCACTGATGGCGCAGGGCCTTTCGGCCTGCGGCGTGGGCGTGGAGGAAGAGCCGGAAGGGCTGACCGTCGTGGGCTCGGTGCGCGGCAACCACGCCGTGGCGGGCGGCGGGCTGGTCGCCACCCACGGAGACCACCGGATCGCCATGTCGCATCTGGTGCTGGGCCTCGCGAGCGAGGCTCCCGTGGCGGTCGACCAGGCCGGCATGATCGCCACCAGCTTCCCGGGCTTCGCCGAGCTGATGCGCGGCCTGGGCGGGGACATCTCCAGCTAGATGAAGGGCCCGTTCGTCATCGCGGTGGACGGTCCGGCGGCCTCAGGCAAGGGGACGATCGCCAAGCGGCTCGGCGAGACCTACGAGCTGCCGGTGCTCGACACGGGCCTGCTCTATCGGGCGGTGGGCGTGCTCGCGCAGAAGGCGGGGGATATCGATGATCCTGCCGCCTGCAAGGCCGCCGCCGCGACGCTGACCGCCGACCAGCTCGCCGATCCGGCGCTGCGCACGCGCGAGGCGGGCGAGCTCGCCAGCCGGGCGGCGGTGCACCCGCACGTGCGCGAGGCCCTGCTGGCCTTCCAGCAGACCTTCGCCGGCCAGGAGGGCGGCGCCGTGCTCGACGGCCGCGACATCGGCACGGTGATCTGCCCGGACGCCCCGGCCAAGCTCTACGTGACCGCCCGGCCCGAGGTCCGCGCCGAGCGTCGCTGGAAGCAGCTCAGGGCCCAGGGCGAGGCTGTGAGCCTCGACGAGGTGCGCGCCGACATCCGCCGCCGCGACGCCCGCGACGGCCGCCGGGACGCCGCCCCGATGCGCCCCGCGAACGACGCAACCTTGCTCGACACCTCCGAAATGACTATAGAGCAGGCCGCCGATGCGGCCCGCCGCATCGTCGAGGCGGCGCGCGCCCGCTGGGAGACCAGCTGAGCAAATCCAACCGCGCCTCACCTGCGAAAGACGGCTGCGGGCAGATCACACACCTTGGACCGGCGCCAGGCGCCCGACTGCGGCTGCAGCGGGGCCTTGCCGCCATTTGAAAACGAAAGAGAACATGGCTGACGACCTAAGCCTCAATCCCTCGCGCGACGATTTCGCCGCGCTGCTCGACGAATCCCTTGGCGGGCGCGATCTCATGGAGGGCCAGGTGGTCCACGGCAAGGTCGTGGCCGTCGAGAAGGACTTCGCCATTGTCGACGTGGGCCTCAAGACCGAGGGCCGCGTGCCGCTGAAGGAGTTCGGCCAGGGCGAGGACGGCAAGACCGCCTTGAAGCCGGGCGACACGGTCGAGGTGTTCCTGGAGCGCGTCGAGAATGCGCTGGGCGAGGCGGTGATCAGCCGCGAGAAGGCCCGCCGCGAAGAGGCCTGGACGCGCCTGGAAGCCGTCTATGAAAAGAACGAGCCGGTGATGGGCGTCATCGTCGGCCGCGTGAAGGGCGGCTTCACCGTCGACCTGGGCGGCGCCTCGGCCTTCCTGCCGGGCAGCCAGGTGGACATCCGCCCGGTGCGCGACGTGGGCCCGCTGATGGGCCGCGAGCAGCCGTTCGCCATCCTCAAGATGGACCGGCCGCGCGGCAACATCGTGGTCTCCCGCCGGGCGATCCTGGAGGAGGCCCGCGCCGAGCAGCGCACCGAGCTGGTCAGCCAGCTGCAGGAGGGCGAAGTCCGGGAAGGCGTGGTCAAGAACATCACCGACTACGGCGCCTTCGTGGACCTGGGCGGGATCGACGGCCTGCTGCACGTCACGGACATGAGCTGGAAGCGCGTCTCGCACCCGAGCCAGGTGCTGGCGGTGGGGGACACGGTCAAGGTGCAGATCGTCAAGATCAATCCCGAGACGCAGCGCATCTCGCTTGGCATGAAGCAGCTGCAGTCCGATCCCTGGGACGGCGTCGAGGCCAAGTATCCGGTGGGCGCCAAGTTCAAGGGCCGCATCACCAACATCACCGACTACGGCGCCTTCGTGGAGCTGGAGCCGGGGGTGGAGGGCCTGGTCCACGTCTCCGAGATGAGCTGGACCAAGAAGAACGTCCACCCCGGCAAGATCGTCTCCACCTCGCAGGAAGTGGAAGTCGTCGTCCTCGACGTGGACGCCTCCAAGCGGCGCATCTCGCTGGGCCTGAAGCAGGCCATGGCCAATCCGTGGGAAGCCTTCCTTGAGGCCCACCCGATCGGCTCGACCGTGGAAGGCGAGGTCAAGAACGCCACCGAGTTCGGCCTGTTCATCGGCCTCGACAACGACATCGACGGCATGGTGCACCTCTCCGACCTCGACTGGACGGCGCCGGGCGAAGAGGCCATCGCGCGCTACACCAAGGGCGAGCAGGTCAAGGCCAGGGTGCTCGACGTCGACGTCGAGAAGGAGCGCATCTCGCTCGGCATCAAGCAGCTGGCGGGCGATCCGATGTCCGGCGACAGCTACCGCAAGGGGCAGACCGTCACCGCGACCGTCACCGAGGTCACCTCGGGCGGCATCGAGGTGAAGTTCGGCGAAGACGAAGCGCCGATGACCGCCTTCATCCGCAAGTCGGACCTTTCCCGCGACCGCGCCGACCAGCGGCCGGAACGCTTTGCGGTGGGCGATCGGATCGACGCCATGATCACCAACGTGGACAAGGCCGCGCGCCGCGTCTCGCTGTCGGTGAAGGCGCTGGAGATGATCGAGGAGAAGGAGGCCATCGAGAAGTTCGGCTCCTCCGACTCCGGCGCATCGCTCGGCGACATCCTGGGCGCCGCCCTGCGCGAGAAGGCCCAGAAGGACTGACCGCGTTCCTCAGCGGGTTCACGGCCGGACGGCGGATCGGGGAACCGGTCCGCCGTTTGCGTGTGCGTGGGCGACCCACGCGCGTGGGTTGTGGCGGCCACAAATCCGGGCAAGCTTCGCCGTGATCGGGCGTCAGCCCGAATTCCGCCTTGAATACAATGGCTGGTTCGCCCATGGTCGCGCCGTTCGAGGGGCCCGCATGATCAAGTCGGAACTGATCGCCAAACTCGCCGAGGAGAACCCCCACCTCACCCAGCGGGATATCGAGCGCGTGGTGAGCGTCGTGCTGGAGCGGATGATCCAGGCCCTCGAGCAAGGCGGCCGCGTCGAGCTGCGCGGGTTCGGGGCGCTCTCGGTGCGCTCGCGCGAGGCCCGCGCCGGGCGCAATCCGCGCACCGGCGAGCCGGTGGCCGTGCGTGCCAAGCATGTGCCCTTCTTCAAGAGCGGCAAGGAACTGCGCGAGCGGCTCAACGCGACGGACGAGTAGTTTCCTTGGCCGTCAAACTTCCCGATCCGTTGCAGGCCGCGGAGAAGCGGGTCCCGATCCTCGGCGAGTTCCGCGAGTTCATCGCCCGCGGCAACGTCATCGACCTGGCGGTGGGCGTGATCCTGGGCGCCGCCTTCGGCGACATCGTCAAATCGCTGGTCGACGAGGTGGTGATGCCGCCGATCGGGCTGCTGACATCGGGGATAGATTTCGCGCAGCTCAAGTGGGTGCTGAAGCCCGACAACCCGGCGACCAAGGCGAACGAGGAAGTGGCGGTGCACTACGGCGCCTTCCTCAACACCATGATCAAGTTCGTGATCGTGGCCTGGGTGGTGTTCCTGCTGGTCAAGCTGGTGAACACCATCCGCCGCCGCGATGCGGCCAAGCCGGACTCCGAGAAGGCCGCGCCCGGCCCGCAGGAGGCGCTGCTGATGGAGATCCGCGATCTCCTGAAGACCCAGGGCGAGAGCCGCACGCCGACGCGGCATTAGTCCAGACGTCCAGAACTCACGCGCCCGATCGATCCGGCGGGGGCGTTCGGAGAGAACCGGCGACCGGTCGCGGCTGTTCCGGCGCCCGCGGCCTTGCGGCTGGGCTGTCGAGGGCCTTTATCGGGGCCATGGCGGTCAGCGCGAAAATCTGCGGGGTGAGCACGCCCGAGGCGATCCGCGCGGCGCTGGCGGGCGGCGCGGCTTATCTGGGCTTCGCGTTCATCGAGGCGAGTCCGCGCAGGCTTCCGATCGAGGCGGCCGCCCGGCTGGCCGAAGCGGTCCGCGGGCGGGCGAAGATCGTGGCCGTCGCGGTCGATCCGACCGACGGCGACGTCGATCGCATCGCCGAAGGGCTTCGGCCCGACTTCATCCAGCTGCACGGGCGCGAGACGCCGGCCCGCGCGCGGGCGGTCGCCGCCCGCTCGGGCGCGGGTGTGATCAAGGCCCTTCCCGTCGCGGAGCCCGCAGACCTGGAGGCGGCGGCCGACTACGAGGCCGTGGCCGAGCACCTGATGTTCGACGCCAAGCCGCCGAAGGACGCCGAGCGCGCCGGCGGCCTCGGCGCGCCGTTCGACTGGAGCCTGCTCGCCGGCCGGGCCTTCCGCCGGCCGTGGTTCCTGGCGGGAGGGCTCAACCCCTGGAACGTCGCCGAGGCCGTGCAGCGCTCCGGCGCGCCGATGGTCGACGTTTCCTCTGGCGTGGAGCGCGGTCCCGGACTAAAGGACCCGGCCTTGATCACGGCGTTCCTGGACGCCGCCCGCAAGGCCTGACGCCCCAAGCGCACCCGTGAACGCCCCCACATCGAGACCTGCAGGCCGGCCCAACGACTACACGGCCTATCCGGACGCCGAGGGCCGCTTCGGCGACTATGGCGGTCGCTTCGTGCCCGAGACCTTGATGCCGCTGGTCCACGAGCTGGATGCGGCCTATCGGGCGGCGAAGGCCGATCCAGCCTTCCAGGCCGAGCTCGCCGGCTACCTGAAGCACTATGTGGGCCGCCCCTCGCCGCTCTATTTCGCCGAGCGCCTGAGCGCGCACCTGGGCCGAGCGCGGGTCTACTTCAAGCGCGAGGAGCTGAACCACACCGGCGCGCACAAGATCAACAACTGCATGGGCCAGATCCTGCTGGCCATGCGGATGGGCAAGACCCGGATCATCGCCGAGACCGGCGCCGGTCAGCACGGCGTGGCCACCGCGACCGTCTGCGCCCGCTTCGGCCTGCCCTGCGTGATCTACATGGGCGAGGTGGACGTGGAGCGGCAGAAGCCGAACGTCTTCCGCATGAACCTGCTGGGTGCGGAGGTGCGGCCGGTCGCGTCGGGCTCGGCCACCCTCAAGGACGCGATGAACGAGGCGCTGCGCGACTGGGTCACCAACGTCCACGACACCTACTACCTGATCGGCTCGGCGGCGGGGCCGCACCCCTATCCGGAAATGGTCCGCGATTTCCAGTGCGTCATCGGCCGCGAGGCGCGGGCGCAGATCCTCGAGGCCGAGGGGCGGCTGCCCGACGCGTTGGTGGCTTGCGTCGGCGGCGGCTCCAACGCCATCGGCCTGTTCCACCCATTCCTCAACGACGAGGGGGTGAGGCTGTTCGGCGTGGAGGCCGCGGGCGAGGGGCTGGACGCGCGCCACGCCGCGGCGATCAACGGCGGCCGCCCCGGAGTGCTGCACGGCAATAAGACCTATCTGCTGCAGGACGCCGAGGGCCAGATCACCGAGGCGCACTCGATTTCCGCCGGCCTTGATTATCCCGGCATCGGCCCGGAGCATTCCTGGCTGCACGACGTGGGCCGCGCGACCTACCTGACCGCCACCGATGCGGAGACGCTGGAGGCTTTCCAGCTCTGCGCCGAGCTCGAGGGCATCATCCCGGCGCTGGAGAGCGCTCACGCGCTGGCGCGGCTGCCGGAGATCTGCCGCGAGGTGGGTCCCGACGGGATCGTGGTGCTGAACCTCTCCGGCCGTGGCGACAAGGACGTGGCCACGGTGGCGCAGGCGCTGGGGCGGCGGATTTGAGATCGCGGATCGAGGCGCGCTTCGCCGACCTGAAGCGCGAAGGCCGGGCGGGCTTCGTGCCGTACATCATGGCGGGCGACCCGGACGCCGGGACGGCGCTCGCCATCCTCAAGGGCTTGCCGGGCGTCGGCGCCGACCTGATCGAGCTGGGCTTCCCGTTTTCCGATCCGATGGCCGAGGGGCCGCCGATCCAGCGGGCGGCGCAGCGCGCGCTGAAGGCCGGCATGACGCTCTCGGGCGTTCTGGAGCTGGCGCGGCGGTTTCGGGAGGGCGATCGGGCGACGCCGCTGATCCTGATGGGCTACATGAACCTGATCCTGCACCGCGGGATCGCGGCCTTCGCCCGCGACGTGGCCGAGGCCGGGGTCGACGGCGTGATCGTCGTCGATTGCCCGCCGGAGGAGGCGGGCGAGCTTGCCGACGCGCTGGACGGTGCGGACGTCTCCCTGATCCGCCTCGCCACGCCGACCAGCGACGATGCGAGGCTCCAGGTGGTGGCGAGGCGGACTTCCGGCTTCGTCTACTACGTCTCGGTGGCCGGGGTGACCGGGGTCAAGGAGGCCGACGCGACGGCGGTCGCGCCGATGGTCGAGCGGGTGCGCCGCGCCTCCGACTTGCCGGTGGCGGTCGGATTCGGCATCAAGACGCCGGAGCGCGCCGCGGCGATCGCCCGCGTCGCCGATGCGGTCGTGGTCGGCTCCGCGTTGGTGGATGAAGTGGCCGACGCGGCGGAGATGAACGAAGACGTGACCGGCCGGGTTCTTCTCAAGGCCGAATCGTTGGCTAAGGCTGTGCGCTCCGCACGCATCGGCCAAACGACGGTCTAAGACCCATGGCGATGGCTGACCAGAAGAACGACAAGCCCGCACGTCCCGCCGCCGCTCCACGCGAGCGCTCCGGTTGGCTGTCGCGGATTGCGCCGGGGGTCCGCAAGGCGTTCGCCAAGCGCGAAACACCGGAAAACCTCTGGGTGAAATGCCCCGAGACCGGCGAGATGATCTATCGGCCCGATCTCGATGCGGCGCTGTGGGTGACGCCGTCCGGCCATCACATGCGGATCGGCGGGCAGCAGCGGCTGCGCTACACCTTCGACGGCGGCAAGTTCGAGACCATCGCCGCGCCCGTGCTCAAGGACGATCCCCTCGGCTTCGTCGGCGATAAGGCCTACATCGACCAGCTGAAAGCCGCGCGCAAGGCGACCGGCGAGTACGATTCCATCAGCATCGGCTATGGCGCCATCCGCGGCCAGCCTGCGGTGGTCGCCGTGCAGGACTTCGCCTTCATGGGCGGCTCTCTCAGCCGCGCGGTGGGCGAGGCCTTCATCAAGGCGGCGCAGGAGGCGGTGCGGCGGGGCGCGCCGTTCGTGATCTTCACCGCCTCGGGCGGGGCGCGGATGCAGGAGGGCACGCTGTCCCTGATGCAGCTCGCCCGCACGACCCTGGCGGTGAACGAGGTGAAGGCCGCCAGGCTGCCCTACATCGTGGTGCTGACCGACCCGACGATGGCGGGTGTCATGGCCTCCTACGCCATGCTGGGCGACATCCATCTCGCCGAGCCCAACGCGCTGATTGGCTTCACCGGACGACGGGTGATCGAGCAGACCATCCGCCAGACGCTGCCGGCCGGCTTCCAGCGCGCCGAGTTCCTGGAGGAGCACGGGGTGATCGACAAGATCGTCCCCCGCCCCGACCTCCCCGAGGTGCTGGCCTCCATCCTGCAAACCCTGACGATGGGGCGAGCCCGCCAGCACGCCGCCTGATATAGAGCCGCCGATGTACGATCCGATCCGCGCGTCGGACGCGGTGATCCAGCGGCTGCGCGCCAACCATCCGAGCCTGATCGACCTGACCACGGGGCGGGTGGAGCGGCTGCTCGCCGTGCTCGGCCATCCCGAGCGGAAGCTGCCGCCGGTGATCCACGTGGCCGGGACGAACGGCAAGGGCTCGACGGTCGCCTACCTGCGGGCCATCGGCGAGGCGGCGGGGCTTCGCGTGCACGCCATCACCTCGCCGCACCTCGTGCGGTTCGCCGAACGCATCCGGCTGGCCGGCGCGCTGATCAGCGACGAGGCGCTCGCTGCGCTCATCGACCGCGTGGAAGCCGCCAACGCCGGCCAGCCGATCAGCTTCTTCGAGATCACCACGGTGATCGCCCTGCTGGCGTTCGCCGAGGCGCCGGCCGACCTCTGCATCGTCGAGGTGGGGCTGGGCGGCCGCTTCGACGCCACCAATGTGTTCGCCGCGCCGGCCGTCAGCGTGATCACCCCGGTCGACTACGACCACCTGGAGATGCTGGGCCCGGAGCTCTGGAAGATCGCCTGGGAAAAGGCCGGGATCATCAAGGCCGGCCGGCCGGCGGTGGTGGCCCGGCAGATGGACGAGGCGCTGGAGGTGATCGAGCGGGAGGCGGACGACCGCATGGCCCCGCTGTTCCTGATGGGCCGCGACTTCGACGTCTGGGAGGAGCGCGGGCGGCTGATGGTGCAGATGCCCGACCGGCTGCTCGATCTGCCGCCGCCGGCGCTGTTCGGCGGGCACCAGTTCGAGAACGCCGGTCTGGCCGTGGCGGCCGCGCTGACCTGGAAACGGGAGCTCTCCGACCAGGCGATCGCCGCGGGGGTGTCGTCCGCCTGCTGGCCCGCGCGCTTCCAGCGGCTGACCAAGGGCCCGATCGCCAGCCTCACCAAGTCACGCGGCGCGGACCTGTGGCTCGACGGCGGCCACAACCCGCATGCCGGCCGGGCGCTGGCCGAGGCCGCCTCGCGGCTGGTCGACCGCGACCCCCGGCCGCTGGTGCTGGTGGCGGGCATGTTCGCGCGGAAGGACGCCGAGGGCTTCTTCCGCCCGTTCGCCGAGATGCACCCGAAGGTGTTCGCGACCACCTTCGACAGCCCCAATGCCGCGCCGGCGGCCGACATCGCCGCGGCCGCGCGGGCGGCGGGGCTCGAGGCCGAGACCGTGGCGAGCGTCGAAGCGGGCGTCCGCCGGGCCTTGGCGATCGAAGGGCCGCCACCCCATCTGCTGGTCTGCGGCGGGCTGCACTTCGCCGGCGAGGTGCTGGCGATGAGCCCCGAGACCTGGCCGACGTGACGCTGTGAAGAACCCGCTCTTCCCGCGAACGCGAGCTTCGACCAGACCTACGCCGAGACGCCGACCTCGTTCAGCCACTCGACGATCTTCTGCTTGGGCATGGCGCCGACCTTCATGGAGGCCATCTGGCCGCCCTTGAACAGCATCATGGTGGGGATGCCGCGCACCCCGTAGCGCGAGGGCGTGATGGGGCTTTCCTCGATATTGAGCTTGGCGACGGTCACCTTGCCGGCGAACTCCTCGGCGATCTGCTCGAGCGCCGGCGCGATCTGTTTGCAGGGACCGCACCACTCCGCCCAGAAATCCACCAGCACGGGCTGGACGGCGGTCAGGACGTTCTGTTCGAAGGAATCGTCGGTAACCTTGACGCTGCTCATGATGGTGGCTCCTAAACCGCAGGACGGGCGCGAAACGCCGGGCCCGCGTCTTCCGATCCGCCGATGTAGGTGGCGCTATTCCTCGTATCAACCGGCGCCGCTGAGTCCCGCAAGCGTCGCGGCTATCAAGTTTTCTGGCACGGCCATGAGCTTGGGCCCGTCGGTCCAGACGATGGCGGCGTCGATGCGGCGGCCCGGGAACACGTCAGCCAGCACCGCCCAGTAGATCGCCATCTGGCGCAGATAGGCGGGATCGGCGTCCTCGATGCGCGTGGGCGCAGGCCGGTTGGTCTTGAAGTCGGCGACCAGCACGCGCTCGGGCAGCACCACCAGCCGGTCGACGCGGCCGGAGACCCTGAGGCCCTCCGGGAGGGCCCCGGCCACCCCGGCGATCGCCACCTCCGCCCGCGAACCTTCGCCGAACACCTCGGCGAAGCGGGCGTCCTCGAGAACGGAAAGCGCCGCGGCGGCCATCTCCGCCCTGTGCGCCTCGGTGAGATCGCGTTCGCGCGCCAGGAGGGCCGAGGCGGCGGCCGCTCGTTCGGCCGGCGGCAAATCGGGCAGCAGCTGCAGCAGCTTGTGGATCAGCTCGCCCCGGCGGAAGCGGCCGAGGCCGCCCGAGCGGGCGAGCGGCGACGTGGCGGCCGCCCGGGCGTCATCGCCGAGGTCGGAGGGCGAGGCGTAGCGGCCGAACGGCTCGCCGGGAGCGGCTCGCAGAGCCCAGTCGGGCAATCCCGCGGCTCCCGGGCCGGCAGGTTCGGCGCGACCGAGGACTCGCGGATCGGGGCCGTAGCGCTGGATCTCCATGTCGCCGCAGCGGACAGTGCGGACTTCCGGCGCGATGGCCTGATGCGCCATCGCTTCGGCGACAGCGCCCCACCAGCCCTTGAGCTTCGCCGGATCGGTGCGCTTCGGCAGGCGGCCGCAAAGCACCAGCCGGTCGCGCGCGCGGGTCAGCGCCACATAGAGCAGGCGGTAGGCCTCGTCCTCCTCGCGTTTGGCCCGCCGAGCCCGGGCCGCTCCCGAGGCTTCGCAGTCCTTGCCCGAGGCGGAGCACCAGAGGAAGCCGCCGTCTTCCGTCTCCATCAGCGGCGAGCCGCGCTGGGTCTGGGTGAGCGTAGTCTCCGGCAGGATGACGATCGGCGCCTCGAGGCCCTTGGCGCCATGGGCGGTCATCACCCGCACCTCGTCGCGGGCCTGCTCCATCTCGCGCTTCACGGTGATCGAGAGGCTCGCGAAATCGAAGGCGAGGCGCTCGAGGTCGTGCACGCCGCGCGCTTCGGCCGCCAGAACCTGGGCCAGGAATTCGTCGAGCGCATCCTGCGCCTCCGAACCGAGGCGCTTCAGCAGGCGCTTGCGCATCGAGCGGCCGTCGCCATCGGTCAAGCCCAGCACGCGGCCATAGAACTCGAACGGGCGGCTCTCCCGCGCGACGTCCAGCGCCTGGGCCAGGAACGCCTGCGCCGCCTCCCATTCCGGCCGCTCCGTCGCGCGGCGTCCGAGCCGGGTCCAGAGGTTCTCATCGCGCCCGATTCCCAGCGCATAGAGGCTCTCGTCGGTGACATCGCAGAAGGGGCTGCGCAGCAGGGCCGCGAGCGTCAGCTCGTCGGTCGGGAACAGGGCGAACCTGGCCAGCCCCAGGAGATCGTCGAAGACGATGTGTTCCGAGAGCGCCAGCCGATCGGCGCCGGCCACCGGCACCCCCTCCTGCTTGAGCGCCCGGAGGATCTCCTCGAACAGCGCGCGCCGGCGGCGCACCAGGATCAGCACGTCGCCTGCGCGGGACGGCCGCCAGTCCTTGAGCTCGCTGTCGTAGACCGCCTCGCCGCGGGCGATCAGACCCTTCACCTCGCGCGCGATCTTGCCGGCGAGCGTCTTGGTCGCGCTGTGCTCGGGCAGCGCGTCGAGCGGCGCGTCCCAGGCGCTGCGCTCGGGCGCGTCGGGCTCGGGTTCCAGCGGCCAGAGGTCGACGCAGCCTCGATGGCCGGCGCGGTAGGGCGCCGCATCGTGGCGGACCTCGTCGCCGGCGCCCTGGATCGCCTCGGCCAGGGCGGGCGGCGCGAAGACCGCGTCCACGAAGCCCAGCACCTCGGGCGTCGATCGCCAGGAGGTGATCAGGTCCACCCGCGCCAGCTCGCGGCCCGCCTCGGCCGCGCGCTGCGCATACTCGGCGCGCTTGCGGAGCAGCAGCTGGGCCTGCGCGCCCTGGAACGAGTAGATCGACTGCTTGACGTCGCCGACCACGAACAGGTTGCGCGCGAGCTCGGTCGGCCGCTCGCGGCCCGCGCCGGCGAAGAATTCGTCGGTCAGCGCATCCACGATCTTCCACTGCTCGGGCGCGGTGTCCTGCGCCTCGTCCAGCAGGATGTGGTCGATGCCGCCGTCGAGCTTGTAGAGCACCCAGGCGGCCGCCGCGCTGTCCCGCAACAGATGGCAGGTCTTCTCGATCAGGTCGGTGAAATCCAGGGCGCCGAGCGCATCCTTCTCGATCCGGTAGGCCTTGAGGTAGGCGTCGGCGAGCCGGAGCGCGTAGATCGTGTCCTGCGCCACGTTCGCCGCCTTGAGCTCCTCGCGGACGGCTTCGAGGCGCGACTGCTCGGCCAGCAGGCCGGCGCGCACGTCCGGCCGCGGCCGCAACGCCCTCGCGGCGCCGATCCACTTCGCCGGCTCGCCGTCCTGGTTGAAGAACAGGCCGAGCGCCTCGAAGAAATGGGCTTCGGGATCGCCGAGCACGGCGGCCATCGCCTGCGCCCGCCCGCGGTCCTGGGCGCCGCCCTCGGCGAGCAGGTCAGCGGCGGCGCGCCAGAGCTCCCGGTCCAGCTGCGCCATCGCGCGGGCGGCCAGCGTTTCCGGGCCGGCGCCGGGCGGCAGGCGGCACGTCCCCCAGACCCAGGAGATCGCGCCCTCCAGGCCGCCCTGGCCGGCGAAGAATTCGGCGAGCACGCCGCGCTTCGCCTCGAACTCGGCGAACATCGCCTGGAACGCCTCGAAATGCAGCGCCACCGACATGCGGCCGTAAGCTTCGGTGAGCGCGTCGTCGTGCGAGAGCGTGTAGCGCGCCACGGCCCGCTTGGCGGCCTCGGCCACTGCCGCGGCGGCCGCGTCGTCCATCACCCGGAAGCTCGGCGAAACGCCCGCCTCGAGGGGGAAGCGGCGCAGCAGCTTCTCGCAGAAGGCGTGGATGGTCTGGATCTTGAGGCCGCCCGGCGTCTCCAGGGCCTGGGCGAACAACGCCCGCGCATCGGAGAGTCGTCGTGAATCGGCTGGGTCGACCCACTCGCCGATGAGTTCGGTCAGCCGCTCGGCAAGCTCCCGGCCGGCCATCACCGACCAGCCGCCGAGCCGCTGGTAGAGCCGGCGCTGCATCTCGGCGGCGGCGGCCTTGGTGTAGGTGACGCACAGGATGGTCTCCGGTGCGGCCCCGGCCAGCAGCAGGCGCGCCACCCGGTCGATCAGGGTCTTGGTCTTGCCGGAGCCGGCGTTGGCGGTGACGAACGCCGACAACGACGGATCGGCCGCCCGCGCCTGCGGGTCGCGCGGTTCGGCCGGAGCGAGCATCAGGTCGAGCAGGCTCAATCGTCCATCCCCTCGCCGGAGGTGGACCATTCGAACACCCGCGCCAGGTGGTCGTACTCGGAGGCGTAGGTGCGCACGAATTGCGGCGCGGTGCGCGAGGTGTAGCCGTGGGCCGGGTCCCGGTAGTGGCGCACGAGCCGCGCGAGGCCTTCCAGCGCGTCTGCGGCCGCGGCCCCGCTCTGCAGCACCTTGTCGCCGTCGCCGCTGGAGGAGGCGCGCACCTCCTCGCGGCCCGGCGGCTGCCGGCCGGTGACCTCCAGGTAGATCAACTCGCCGGGCTGGGCGGCCGGCAGGCCCTGGAAGCCGCCCTCCGCGAGGATGGCCGCGGTCAGGGTCAGCTGCGGCGAGAAGCCGTACGCCACCATCTTCCGCGACGGCGCGTGGCCGGTCTTGTAGTCGAGCACATGGCCCAGACCGTCGGGCCCGATCTCGATGCGATCGGCCTTCGCCGAGAGCCGGAAGGCCTCGCCGTCGACGATGAGGTCGGTCGCGCCCGTCTGCTCCACGTGCACGGCGCGGCCGTCGGCGCGCCGGCGCATCTCCAGTTCGGCGACCCACTGCGCGGCTTCTCGGGCGAGCGCCGCCTCGCGCGCCAGCGCTTCGCTGGTCAGCCCCTCCTGGCGCAGCGCCGCGAGATAGAGGGCCGCGAACCGCTCGGCCGCCTGTGGCGGGGGTTCGTTCCGCCAGGCCCCGGAGAACTGCTCGAAGGCCCGATGGATGGCGGTTCCGCGGGCGCGGGCGTCCACCGCCTGGTCGGGCCGGTCGAGCGCGCGCAGCTGCAGGAGGTCCCGGGCCCAGACGGAATAGGGATCGCGCGTCAGGGCCTCCACCCGGGTCACGAACATCGCCCTCGGCCGGTCCGCCGCGGGCGGCCTGGGCGAGGGCCGCGGCGCGGGAGCGGGCTTGCCGCCGGCGTCGATCTCCCGCGCCCAGGCGAGCGCCGCCGGGCGGCCGGGGATGGCGACGCCCGCGCCGCGGGCCAGCGTCTCCAGCCGCCACAGCCAGCGGCTCTTCACCGAGGGCGCGCCCTCGCGCCGCTCGGTATGCAGCAGGATCACTTCCGGCGCGCAGGCGGCCTGCGCGAAATCATGGGCGGCGAGGCCGATCCGCCGCTCGGGCGAGGGCAGGTCCAGCGCGGCGCGCATCGGCCGCGACAGGAAGGGATCGAGCGGCGCGGCTCTCGGCCAGACGCCTTCCTCCAGGCCCGCCACCACCAGACGGTCCGCGCGCACCATGCGGGCCTCGATGGCGCCCAGGACGCGCAGCCGCGGATGGGTCGCGCCGCCGCCGCGGACCGTCTCGCCTTCCATCAGCCGCGCCAGCAGGTCGGCGAACCCGTGGGGGCGGACCAATGGCAGGGCGGCGTCGTCGATCAGCGCGCCCAGCAGCCGCGACATCGCTTCGCCGGCGTGGCCGGTCCAGAGCGGCCCCGTCCCGCCGGACTCGCGGGCGCAGACCGCCTCCATGGCCGCCGCCAGCCGCCTGGCCGCGGCGGCCGGGGGATCCCACTCGCTCGGCCAGGCGAGGCTCTCGACGATCGCCTGCAGGCGCGCAGCAAGCGCAGCGGCGCCGTCGTGCTTGAGCTCGGCGATCAGCCCGGCCCAGTCGTGCGGCCGCGGCCCGCGCAGCCCCCGTGTCTCCAGGCGCGCCGCCGCCGCAGCCGGCCCCAGGCGCGCAAATGGATGCTTCAGCACGCCAAGCAGCGCGACCGGGTCCAGCGGGTCGGCCGCCAGCCGTGCGAGCAGTCCCGCCAGCACGCCGCAGGGCGTGGCCGCGAGCGGCTCGCCGACCGAGCTGTCCGGCGCCACGCCCCAGCGCGCCAGCTTCGCCGTCACCCGCCGGGCGAGCGCCTGGTCCGGCGTGACCAGGGCGGCGGTCCGATCCGGCGTCTCCAGCGTCTCGCGCAGCAGCAGCGCGGCCGCCGTCGCCGCCTCCTCCTCCGAGGCCGCGCTCACCAGCGACAGGCCGGAAAGGCCGGTGACGATCCCGTCCAGGCCTGTGGCTTCATCCTTGGCCTTCAAGCCCTCGATCACCTGCAGCCAGTCCGCCGTGCGGCCGGCGGGGCGGAGCGCCTCGTTGATCAGCCGCTGGCGCGCGCCGCCCGCGCCGAGATCGAGCCCGAAGGAGGCGGGCCAATCCTCGACCTGCCGCCGTTCCATCCATGCATCGCCCAGCAGACGCTTCAGCGCTCCTTGCGGATGCTGCACGTCCACCTCGGCCCAGGCTTCGTCGGAGAGCGCCTTGTCGAGCCCGGGAAGCACCACGCAGCCGCGCGGCGCATTGGCGATGGCGATCAGCAGCTCGCGCGTGGCCGGCGCCGTGCCGGTCGAGCCGGCGGCAACCAGCACCCCTTCCGGCGGAGCCTCGGCCCAGCGCTCGGCCAACCTGCGCAGCAACGCCACCCGACGCGCGCTCACGTCGACGAGGCCCAGCTCGGCGAGCCGCCTGGGCCAGGCGACGATCGCCGCTTCGAGGAACTGCCGCGAGACCTGCCAGTGCTCGGCGAGATCGTCGGCGACCAGGGCCTCCAGCCGACCTTCCAGCTCGACCTCCTCGATCTGGGCGGAATCGAACAGGCCGCCCAGCGCGTCGGCCAGCTCCAGGACGCCGGCGGCGGTCAGCTCGCGCCCGAGGTGGCGCGCCTCGGCGGTCACCAGCCGGGTCAGCTCGAAGCGCCGCGCCAGGGGATCGATGGCCGCCGGGAGGTCGAGAGCGATGTCGCCCGGCTCGAACGGCGGCTCGCCCTCGTCGAGATCGCCCAGCGGCCGCATTTGCGGCGGCAGGACCGCGCCGGCCTCGGCGACCGCCACGAAGGCGTCGGCCAGGGCGCGGGCTCCCCTACGGGTCGGCGCCAGAACGATCGCCTGGGACAGCGCCTCCGGTCCCTCGGCGGCGAGCGCCTCATGCAGGCCCCGGGCGAGGTCGCGCACGAACGGGCGATGCGCGGGAATCGTGAACCAGCGCGGCGCGGGCCCGTCCAGGAAGCCCGGTCCGGTCACGTCAGCTCCTTGAGCCTCGCCTCGGCGGCGTCGCGCGCGGCGGGATCGCCGACGTGCATCCAGAACGCCTCCATGGCCGCGCCATGCAGGCGGCCCTGCGCCTGCAGCCGGCGCCAGACGGGCTGGATGGGGAACGGCTCCTCCCCAGGCTCGGGATCGAGCACCTGCGGCTTGAGGATGCCGACCCCCACATTGGCGAACGGGGTGACCACCTCCGGCGAGGTCGAATGGGTGAGCCGGCCCGCCGCGTCCATGAAGAAGCCCTGCGGCCCTTCGAAGCCGATGCCGTGGCCGCGGCGCACCACCATCAGCAGCAGGTCCATGGCCTTGGGGGCCCAGGCGCGCTTGACGGTCTCCAGAGCGGGTGTCGCCCCCTCCAGCCAAAGCGAATCGATGTTGGCGACCCAGATGGGGGCCTCGCCCAGCAGCGGCCGGGCGCGCTGAATGCCGCCGCCGGAATCCAGCAGCCGTTCCCGCTCGTCGGAGATCAGCAGCTCCAGGTCGCTGCGCCTGGCGAGGTGCGCCTCCACCTGCTCGGCGAAGTGGTGCACGTTGACCACGGCGCGCTCGACGCCTGCGTCGCGCAGCCGGTCGAGGACGTGATCGATCAGCGTCTTGCCGGCCACCTCCACCAGCGCCTTGGGCTTGTGGTCGGTCAGCGGCCGCATGCGGGTGCCGAGCCCCGCGGCCAGCACCATGGCGGTCTTCGGGCCCGAGGTCATGCGCGCGCCTCGGCGGGAATGTGGCGGTCCAGCCAGGCCTTTAGGTCGGCGAGGGCCGGATCGGCGAGGCACCGGTCGAGATAGCCCCAGAGCCTCGGCAGGAAGCTGGCGTAGCGGGGCTTGCCGTCGCGTGTCACGAGACGGGCGAAGATGCCGATGATGCGCACGATGTTGAGCGCCCCCAGCGCGTGGTAGTCGGCCAGCATCTGCGCACGGTCGGCCTCCGGACGCAGCCGGAAATAGCGCTCGAGCGCGTGCGTCTCGAGGTCCGCCGAGACATCGCGCCGGGCGTCGTGCAGCAGCATCGAGAGATCCCATACCGGATGGGCCCTCAGCGCGTCCTGGAAGTCGAGCAGGCCGACGCGGGCCGCGCCTTGCCGATCCGGGAGCCAGATCAGGTTCTCGGCGTGGTAGTCGCGATGGCAGAAGACGCTCGCGCCGGCCGCGCCGCGGGCGCGGATCGGGCCCCAGATCGCCTCCCACTCGGCGACCGCGTCGGGACCGAGCGCGATCTCGGGCTTCAGCCTCGGCAGCCACTCGACGAACAGCCGCTCGGCGGTGGCGAGCGCCGTCTCGTCGTAGGTCAGGAGCGGCCAGACCGCGCCGTCGTAGGCGAGCACGTCGGGCGGGCTGACGGCGTGCATCCTGGCGAGCGCTGCGACGGCGTCGTCGTAGAGCGGCGCCTCGGCCTGGCCGGCCTCGATCAGGCGGGCGAACAGGTCGTCGCCGAGATCCTCCAGCACCGCCAGCCCGCGCGCCGCATCGGACGCCAGCACCGCAGGCGCCGAGAGGCCCTGGGCGCGCAGCCAGCCGGCCGTGGCGATGAAGGCGTCGACGCGGCCGGCGGCGAGCCGGGCCAGGGCGTTGTAGCCGGCCGCCGTGCGCTCGGCCGGCGTGGCGTCCGGCGGACAGGGCGCGCTCTCCAGCGCCGGCGGCTGGTCCATGAAGATCAGGCTCGCGCCGGTGGGCAGGCGCAGCCGCTCGTAGGCGCGCGTCGAGGCGTCGCCGCTCAACGGCTCGCGGACCGCCGCGCCGAACCCGTGGGCCCGCAGGAAGCCGGCCTTCTCGGCGTCACGATGCGGAACGGGAGCCAAACTCAAGCTTGCGTCCTTCCCAGGCGCCATGCGGGATCAGCCGTGCGCGGCGGCCCGCGCCCTCGAAGGCGATCTCTACATCGAGTCGGTCGGCGGGCAGGCGGCCCGCCAGCCGCTCCGGCCACTCGATGATCGCGGCCCCTTCCTCCAGCGCCTCGTCCAGACCGATCTCATAGGCCTCGTCCGGGTTCGAGAGCCGATAGAGGTCGAAATGGGCGACACGCAGTCGCGGGCCTTCGTAGAACTGCACCAGGGTGAAGCTGGGCGACGGGACCTCCTCGGCCGGCGAGGTCAGCGCGCGGACCAGGGCGCGCGCCAGCGTCGACTTGCCGGCGCCCAGCGGACCCGACAGGCAGACGCTCTCTCCGGGCCGGAGCAGGCCGGCGAGCGCGGCGCCCAGCCGGGCCGTGGCGGCCTCGTCGGCGAGCCTCATGCGAAGGCTTGGCCGGGATGCTGCGGCAGGGCCCGCTCGACGTAGCCCTTCAGCCGTTCGACCACCTCTGCGGCCTCGCCGTAGAGCGCCTCCGGCGGGATCGCCGGCCCCGCGGTGAGGCGGAACGCGCCGCCCTCCTTGTTGAGCAGTTCGTGGAACAGGGTGATGTCGCGCAGCTCGGGAGAGAAGCGGTCGAAGAGGTGGAACAGGCCCGACCACGGCCCGGCCACGTGAATCGGGGCGATCGGCGCCTCGTGACGACGGGCGAGGGAGATGGCCGTCGGCGCCCACGGCGGATCGGAGAGCCGGCCGTCCGCGCCGCGCCGCGCGAGCCGCCCGGACGGGAAGATGACCAGGCAACGCTCGGCCTCGAGCGCCTCCTTGGTGAGCTGCAGGGTGAGCCGGGTGCGCTCGCGCGTGCGCTTGGCCTCCACCCACTCCACCGGGATCAGCACCTCCGTCAGCCGCGGCGAAACGCGGTGCGCGTCGGAGTTGGCGTAGAAGCACAGGTCCGGCCGGATCGCCTTCAGAGCGTCATAGACCGCGATTCCGTCCGCGATGCCGGTCGGGTGGTTGCACACCACGATGAGGCGCCCCCTGCGCGGTATGCGCTTCAGGCCCGTCGTGGCGGTCTCGAGCTTCAGGAGCTCCGATATGTGCGCCAACGCCTGAGGTCCTGGCATCGGCGCAATGGCGTCGGCCATTCGGCGCGCCTTGGCGTAGTCGAGCATCCGGTAGAGCAGCGGTCTGAGGATCGGCCAGAGCGGCGTCGCCGACAGTTTCGGGGCCCGCTCGACGATCAGCACGTCGACGATGTGGTCATGGCCGCCGCCGCGGGGCAGGACCTGGGCGTGCGGGAGCGCCGTCATGGGGGAAGGATGCGCCGTGTCGCGCCGGGCGGGCAACTCCCCTAGCCGTCCGCCCCCGGCGGGCCTAAAACGCCGGCCATGCGTGACATCACCCATTTCATCGACGGCGCCTCGGTCGCCGGCAGCAGCGGTCGCTTCGGCGAGGTGTTCAACCCCAACACCGGCGAGGCGCAGGCCCGGGTCGCCTTCGCCAACCCCGCCGAGGTCGACAAGGCGGTCGCCTCGGCGTTGCGCGCCCAGCAGACCTGGGCGCTGGTCAACCCGCAGCGGCGCGCCCGCGTGATGTTCGAGTTCAAGCGGCTGGTGGAAGCCCGCCTGGAGGAGCTGGCGGAGCTGCTCTCCTCCGAGCACGGCAAGGTGCTGGCCGACGCGCGCGGCGACGTGCAGCGCGGCCTGGACGTCATCGAGTTCGCCTGCGGCATCCCGCACGCCATGAAGGGCGAGTACACCGAAGGGGCCGGACCCGGGATCGACGTCTATTCGATGCGCCAGCCGCTGGGCGTGGTCGCCGGCGTCACGCCGTTCAACTTTCCCGCCATGATCCCGATGTGGATGTTCGGCGTCGCCATCGCCGTCGGCAACAGCTTCATCCTCAAGCCGTCCGAGAAGGACCCCTCCGTCCCGGTGCGATTGGCGGAGCTGATGCTGGAGGCGGGCGCGCCCCGGGGCGTGCTGAATGTGGTGCACGGCGACAAGACCGCCGTGGACGCCATCCTGAACCACCCCGACATCAAGGCGGTGAGCTTCGTGGGCTCCTCGGACATCGCGGCCTACGTCTACGCCCACGGAACCGCGACCGGGAAGCGCGTCCAGGCCATGGGCGGGGCGAAGAACCACGGCATCCTGCTGCCGGACGCCGACTTCGAGCAGGCTGCCAAGGACATCGTCGGCGCCGCCTACGGCTCGGCCGGCGAGCGCTGCATGGCGCTGCCGGTGGTGGTGCCGGTGGGCCAGAAGGCGGCCGACGAGATCCGCGAGCGGGTTCTGGCCGAGATCGAGACCCTGAAGGTCGGGCTCTCGACCGATCCGGCGGCGCAGTATGGGCCGGTGGTCACCGCGGCGCACAAGAAGCGGATCGAGGACTACATCCAGATGGGCGTCGACGAGGGCGCCGAACTCGTGGTCGACGGCCGCGGATTCAAGCTGCAGGGCTACGAGAACGGCTTCTTCATCGGCCCCTCGCTCTTCGACGGCGTGAAGCCTTCGATGCGCACCTACCAGGAGGAGATCTTCGGCCCGGTCCTGCAAATCGTCCGCGCCGACAGCCTGGAAGAGGCTATCGCGCTCCCTTCCGAGCACCAGTACGGCAACGGCGTGGCCATCTTCACCCGCAACGGCCGCGCCGCGCGCGAGTTCGCCTCCAGAGTGAACGTCGGCATGGTCGGCATCAACGTGCCGATCCCGGTGCCGGTCGCCTACCACACGTTCGGCGGCTGGAAGCGCTCGGCGTTCGGCGACATCAACCAGCACGGCATGGAAGGTGTCCGCTTCTACACCAAGACCAAGACCGTCACCGCCCGCTGGCCCGAAGGCGCCGTGGACGAGCAGGCCTTCGTCATCCCGACGATGCAGTAGCTCAGGTCCGCCGGCTGACGATGTCCTTGTTGAGCTGGCGGGTGCGCCGGCCCTGGCCGCGCTCGGCTTCGGTCTTGACGCCGCGGCGGCTGTGATTGGCCGAGCGCGTCATCGACTCGTCGCCGCCCTCGCCCCAGTCCTGCTCGGGATCGTCGTCCTGGCCCACATCGTGGATGTCGACACCCGCCGGCGTGCTGGCGCCGAGGTCGCCGGCGTCGTCGATCCCCGCGGCGTCGCGGTCATCGATAGCCGATCCGCCCGCGTCGTCGCCAGGCGTCGCCTCCCGGCTCTGATCGAACGGCTCCAGGCGCTGCGGGTCGGTCGCGTGCTTGTCGGGGTTCGCCGCCCGCTGCGCGTTCAGCTCCTTCTGGCCCAGGCCCAGGCCCTGCCTCTCGGCGCGGTTGGCGGCTGGGGTCGAGGTGCGAAAGGTGCGGTCGTCTTCGGCCATGGGACCTCTCCTTCTGCCTGAGGCCTCAACCCCCCGCGCGCCGCGCTGTTCCTTGCCGAACGGGCGCGGCGCGGCTAGGCGGGATCGCGATGCCGTCCGCGCTGCGAGCCGCCTATGACGAGCGCCTGGCCGCGGGCGAGATCCGGCCTGATGCGGCCCAGGACGCGGCCTTGCGTGCGCTCCTGCGGCTGGAGGGAGAGCTCGCGGAGGCCACGGCCCCGTCCACGGGTCTGAAGCGGCTGTTCAGGAAGTCGGAGGCGGCGCCGCGGGGGCTTTATCTGTTCGGCCCCGTAGGGCGTGGGAAATCCATGCTCATGGACCTGTTCTTCGAGACGGCGGTCGCAGAGCCGCGGCGACGAACCCACTTCCATGTCTTCATGGGCGAAATCCACAGGCTGATCGACGCCTGGCGCAAGGGCTCGCCCGCCGAGCGCAGGGCGCGCTTCGGCCAGGCCAAAGGCGACGATCCGATTCCGCCGGTGGCGACATTGATCGCCGAGCGGGCGCGCCTGCTCTGCTTCGACGAGTTCCAGGTCACCGACATCGCCGACGCGATGATCCTGGGCCGCCTGTTCGAGGCCCTGTTCGAAGCCGGCGTGACCCTGGTCGCGACCTCGAACCGCCCGCCCGACGAGCTCTACAAGAACGGCCTCAACCGGCAGCTCTTCCTGCCGTTCATCGAGCTCCTGAAGGCCAAGGTTGAGATCGTGGAGGTGGGCGGTCGTCACGACTACCGGCTCGATCGGCTGAGGGCGGCCGGCGCCTGGTTCTCGGCGATCGATCCGGATAACGAGCGCAGCTTCGATCGGCTCTGGCGCGACATGCTGGGCAAGGAGGAGGAGAGCGGCGCGACGCTGGAGGTGCTGGGCCGCAAGATGATCCTGCCCCACGCGGCCGGCGGGCTGCTGCGTGCGAGCTTCGCGAGCCTCTGCTCGGTCGCGCTGGGCCCCAACGACTATGTGGCGCTGGCCGAGGCGTTCCACACCGTCTTCCTGGAGGATGTGCCCAAGCTCACGTCCAACCGGCGCGAGGAGGCGCGCCGGTTCGTGATCCTGATCGATGCGCTCTACGAGGCGCGAACGAAGCTGATCGTGCTCGCCGATGGTCAGCCCTCGCAGCTCTATCCGGCGGGCGACGGCGCCTTCGAATTCGAGCGCACCGCCTCGCGCCTGCAGGAGATGCGCTCGGCCGAGTGGCTGGAGGATCGCGAGTAGCCCTTCGACTGCGACCTGTGAGGAGACCGTCCCGGGCCTCATCGTTCCATCAAATATCAACGGTGTCGGAATAGGACGCGCGCAGATGGGATGCCGGAGTGCTCGACTCATGAAGGCGGAGATGGATGCTCCGGCGACGCGAAGCCAAAAGACGATCGGCGCCCTGATCATAGCGACCTCGCTCGCGCTGTTCTTCGCCTGGGGAGGGCTCTTCCAGCTTTTCGGCCACGCGATCCGTCTCAATTTTGCAACCGTCGGCTTCTTCGGTTGGGTGCTGACCGGAATGTTCGGCGTTGGTTACGCCCATGCCGGCCGGCGCGGCGGGGCGCGAATGGCTGCGGGCTTCGCGGTGCTGGTGGCCATTGCCGTGCTGCGCGGGGTCCTGCGCGGCGCCTATGGCTAGCCTGGCCGTGAGAGATGCGCGTCTGAGGCTCTCAAGCTCTCGACCAGCTGGCGGGCGTAGGGGCGGAGCTCCGCCTCGGCGCGGATGACGATCTTCAACTCGCGGACGGCCCACTCGTCGGCGAGCTCGACGACGCCCAGCCGCATGGTTCTCGCCGCGCGCGCGGCTGTGGTCTGCGGCACCACGCCCACGCCCACGCCGCACTCCACCAGCCGGCAGACCGCGTCGAACGAGCGGAGCTGCACGCGCAGGCGCAGCGGGCGCCCCTCGCGAGCGGCGCGGGCGGCAAGGAACCGCTGCAGGGAGCTCGCCCGGTCGAGCCCAACGAACTCGCAGTCCAGCACCTCGGCGAAGGGGACGCGGCCGCGCGCCGCCAGCGGATGGTCCGCCGCCGTCACCACCACGAAGCGGTCGGAGCGGAACGGATAGGTGGCGAGCGCGCCGATATCGACCGTGCCGGCCACGATGCCCACGTCGGCGACGCCCTCCGCGATCAGCCCGACGATCTCGTCCGACAGCCGCTCCTCCAGGTCGACGCTGACCTGCGGGTGCTCGGCCAGGAACGACGACAGCGCCTCCGGCAGGAATTCGGTGAGCGCATTGGTGTTGGCCAGCAGCCGCACCTCGCCGGAGAGGCCGCCGGCGAACGCGCCCAGGTCCTCCCGCAGGCGGGCGCTCTGGGCCAGCATGGCGCGCGCATGCCTCAGCAGCGTGCGGCCCGCCTCGGTGGGAGTGATCCCCTGGCGCGAGCGGATCAGCAGCGGCGCGCCGAGCGCCTCCTCCATGCGGCGGATGCGGGTCGAGGCGGCGGCGAGCGCGAGCGCGCTGCGATGCGCCCCGCCGGTGATCGAGCCGGCTTCGACGACGTCGCAGAACAGCCTGAGGTCGGTGAGGTCGTAGCGCATGGGGCCTTCGCGATCTGCGAAGGAAACCTACAGCAATCACGCATTGTCCGAGAGGTGGAAACGGCGTCTCGTTTCGGTCCTCGCGAAGGATGGTACGGGCGCGCTGGAGGCTTCGTTGACACCCCGGGGCTTGCGCTTAAAAGCCGGGGTCAAGCGGGTGCGGGAGGCCCGATGGTCATGACGGACGCCACCAAGGCAGGGCGCGAACGCCCGCTCTCCCCCTTCGTCTCGGTGTGGCGCTGGCACATCACCATGGCCGCCTCGATCGCCCACCGGGTCACTGGCGTCGCGCTCTACGTCGCGGCGCTGATCGCTGCGGCGTGGGCGATCTCGCTCGCCAGCGGCCCCGACGCCTACGCCGCCTTCAAGGCGGTCATGGCCTCGCCGATCGGCCTGGTGGTGATGTTCGGTCTGACCGTCAGCTTCTTCTACCATCTCGCGAATGGCGTGCGGCACCTGGTGTGGGACACGGGCCGGGGCTTCGATATCAAGACGGCCAACGCCTCGGCGGTGCTGGTGATCGCCTTCGCGCTCGCCGCGTCCATCGCGATCTGGGTGATCGCCGCCATGACCGGAGCGATCTGATGTCGAGCTATCGCACCCCCTTGTCGCGCGCCCGCGGACTGGGATCGGCCAAGCACGGCGTCGGCGACTGGATTTCCGAGCGGGTGGGCGCGATCGCCCTCGTGCCGCTGACCCTGTGGGCGGTGTTCGCGGTCCTCAGGCTCGCGGCCGGCGACTACGGCTTCGCAGTGGCCTGGATCACCCAGCCGCTGAACGCCGTGCTGATGGCGCTCACCCTGGTGGTCAGCTTCTGGCACATGCAGGCCGGGCTGCGGGTGGTGATCGAGGACTATGTCGAGACCGGCGTCGGCAAGACGGCGCTGCTGGTCCTCAACCTCTTCGTCTGCGGGCTGGCCGGTGCGCTCGCCGTCTTCTCCATCCTGAAGGTCGCGCTCAGCGGCGCGTGAGGGACCCATGGCGACCTACGAGTTCATCAATCACAGGTACGACGTCGTCGTGGTGGGAGCCGGCGGCTCGGGACTGCGCGCGGCGCTCGGCTGCGCCCAGGCCGGGCTGAAGACCGCCTGCATCAGCAAGGTCTTCCCGACCCGCTCGCACACGGTCGCGGCGCAGGGCGGCATCTCCGCCAGCCTCGGCAACATGGGCGAGGACGACTGGCGCTGGCACATGTACGACACCGTCAAGGGCTCGGACTGGCTGGGCGACCAGGACGCCATCGAATACATGGTCCGCAACGCTCCGGCGGCGGTCTACGAGCTGGAGCACTGGGGCGTGCCCTTCTCGCGCACCGAGGACGGCAAGATCTACCAGCGCGCCTTCGGCGGCATGACCCGCAATTACGGCGAGTCGCCGATCCAGCGGACCTGCGCGGCGGCCGACCGCACCGGCCACGCCATGCTGCACACCATGTACGGCCAGTCGCTGGCGCACGAGACCGAGTTCTTCATCGAGTACTTCGCGCTCGACCTGATCATGGACGAAGGCGTCTGCCGCGGCGTCACCGCCTGGAAGCTCGACGACGGGACCCTGCACCGCTTCCAGGCGCAGCTGGTCATCCTGGCGAGCGGCGGCTACGGCCGGGCGTACTTCTCCTGCACTTCGGCGCACACCTGCACCGGCGACGGCAACGGCATGGTGCTGCGCGCCGGCCTGCCGCTGCAGGACATGGAGTTCGTGCAGTTCCACCCGACGGGGATCTATGGCGCCGGCTGCCTGATCACCGAGGGCGCCAGAGGCGAGGGCGGTTACCTCACCAACTCCGAGGGCGAGCGGTTCATGGAGCGCTATGCCCCCTCGGTGAAGGACCTCGCGCCGCGCGACATGGTCAGCCGCGCCATGACCATCGAGATCCGCGAGGGCCGCGGTGTCGGCCCAAAGAAGGATCACATTTTCCTGCATCTCGATCACCTCGATCCCGCCGTCTTGCACGAACGGTTGCCCG